>JBNMNB010000105.1:0-25045 GCA_051270635.1 Verrucomicrobiales bacterium
TGAATTTTCGACATTTCCGCCAGTCGCGTCTGTCGGCTTTTTGTATGAATTTCCCATGTCTTCTTATGCTGAAGAGACAAACTAGTGACGGCACCGTGCAGGTGCAGACTCACGATTTCGACGCTGCGACCACTTGCTAATTCAACCTTGGCCTGAGTAAAGTAGTGAGGTGTCTGCCGCTTCGTGATCTTTCCGCGAGCGACGATAGCGCAGTCCCAACTGGGCATTAACATTGCTCCACCTTCTTTTCCATAAAGTTCTGCCACCAGATTCGTCAGATGCGTATGGTAAGGACTTTCCTGAATCAGCACGATGTCAGGTTGCCACTGCTTGATGATCTCTAAATTGCGATGATCCCTCTTCTTACAGTTGAGCGTCACCACACGCAGCGGTTGTATCGATCGACCATCCACCGTCTGCACTCTGGCAGGCACACCAAGCTCAGGGGCTGTTGACCAGAAACGCGCTACGCCCTTTATTTCGTCTGGGCAAGAAACCAGCGTAGCTAACCATATTAAAAATGCAGCGACCGACAGTCCATTGCGCAACAGAAAAATGCTACCTGCCGAAAGAAGCAACGCAACACCACAGTATGCCCAGAACGGAATCACGGTCAGCGCACTCGTCCCGACCCAACGGTAAGCGAACAAAAGAAGCACGACGCCTTGACTCGCAATTAAAAAGGCAGGAATGACGCACCTTACAGTATTCTTAATTCTTGCGCGCGCACCCATGCTTACTTGAATCCAGTCGCCTGCGATCCAGGCATTTAACTACTCTTCGATCGTTTCCACAGAGAGTTCATCCACGCTCGCGTCTTCTTCTTCGGCACTCACGTCGCCTTTATCCACCACGTCGTCGTCCACCGGCGGAGGAGCATCAGACGCCTCAATTGCAATTGCTTCCTTCTGATCTGAAACTGACTCTTCTGTGTTCTCGTTCTCTGCGTAGATCCGTGCGATTTCCAGCAGCACGGGTTCGACCTCTGCGAAGAAGGCGGATGCATCCGCATAATCGCTGCGCTTGCGCCGGAACTCCAGCACCTTACTCTCCAACGCGTTTCGTCGGCTTCGCTGATCGGCGGTCAGCATCATCTCATCTTCGTTGAGCACCAGACTCCAGAGCCGCGCATAGTCACCATCGACGATGCGGGATTTTCCAAATTCAAAGCGTTCGAGTAGATCAAGGCCGCTGCCACGGCCGTCACCATTGTCATCGATCAGCGCGTGCTCGGTCGCCAGGAGTCCGTTGGTCTCATAGAAAGCGTTGGTCTGACGCGCTGCATGGAGAAAACACTCGTAGACAGATGCTTGACCGTCATTGTCCAAGTCAGACTCTGGCGACTGAAGGGCCCTCGCCATGTAGGTACCGAACCGGGTGTAGTTGATCTCGCCGCCCTTTTGTGTCGCGGTAATAATGACGCGTCCTTCGCGACTGAGCCTGCGGATGTAGGGAGCGCTGGCTGCACCTCCATGGATGAGAATGATCGGTCGCTTAAAGTCCTCCAACCATTCGCCAAAATCCAGTGCACTCACATCCTCACCAGCGAGGTTAAAGTTGGCCGCCCGACGATTGAAGGTTCCGTGCCCAACCAGCACAATCCACAGCGGAATGGGAGATTCCTTTTGCATCCCGGCGATCGCCTTTCTCAGTTTCTCACGCTGATCTTCTGATTCAGGACCAATGACATTTACATTGGCTACCCCCTTCTCACCTGCCTCTTTCCACAACGCTACGCTGGCACCAAAATCTTCAGCATAACCCTCTTCACCCGGGGTTCCCTGGACGACGAGCAGCTCAGCATTCACCTGCTTCGCATCGGCGGCGATATCCTTTACCGCTACAACCTCTTCTTCCACTGCCTGTTCGCTGACGACAACACTCGGCACAGCCTCATCCTGCGCGACATCATCCTGCGCGACATCATCCTGCGCTGCTGCCTGCCAGGCACCGAGCAATGGCAGCACCACCCAAGCCGCAGCTTTCTTAAAACGATTTAGTGAGAGCATAGTAAAGCAATTCATCATTATGGCAGGCCTCTCCAGCGCTTAATTCCCCACTCTGCCATAAAGCAGGCGAGGGCAAGAACCAACACCCATGGTGAGTGCCAGAGTGGACGCCGTTTGGTCTCCATGACAGGCACGGATTTTTTCTCCAGGCGGCTTACCAATTCATCAATTTCACTCAGCTTAACGACTTCTCCGCCTGTGCGAGCGGAAAGCTCTTTGAGAAGATCGGCATTGCCAGTCAGTCGTTGGAATTCTTCCAGTCCCGGGTTGATGACCCAGCCAGCTTCTGTGGCGCCGATGACGACGTTATCGCTGTCTTTCGCCACCACCGTCGCCTTATAGACTCCCTCTTGCCCGGCCGAGAACTCTGCAGTGTAGAGCCCCGGTTTCTCCAGAGAAAGATCACCATCGATATTGTGCGCATCTCCGTTGGGATCAGTGATAGTGATCTCCACCGCAGCATCGCTCATAGGATCGTATTCACGATTGTTCACGATAGTCCGAATACGCGCCGTTGGTGGGAATCGGCTGGAGTCGACCAGAACCTCCGTCTTCACCGGACGCGGAACGTCAGCGATGAGCTTGCGACAGAGCTGACGCCAGAATTTGTAGAGATCCTGCATGCGTTCGCGATTGCCTATACTGCCCTTCCATACATCGGCAATGGGCAACACCATGCTGCGACCTTTACCGAACGACTGAGTGACCAGTGCTGGATAGCGAGTAGCATCCTGCCCCTTGATCTGATACGACGAAATCACGCTCGCACCTGGTTTGGGTGCGCCGATTTCATTGATGGAAAACGTATTAATTGCACTGGCGAGCCTCGTTTCTTCACTGACGCGGTCATCGCGCAGGCGAGCCCAAGGTTCCAGCCAACCCTCGCGGGTCAGGTCAAACTTCTGCTGATAGGGAGGTGGCGAACCCTCAGCATATTTCGCATCACGGATCGCCTCGTTGCGCTCTTTCAAAACTTTAGGATAACGCATCTCGCCTTCGATAAAAACTGGAAGGACTTCAGCAATCGGTGTATTTTGCCAGTTGCCGTAGCCAAGTGAGTGGTTTCCTCCCAGCATCAAAAATCCGCCACCACGCTTCGCTACAAACTCACGCATGAGCGATTGCTGATCGGAACGAAAGAAATCTGCCTCCGTGCGATCAAGAATGATGGCATCGTAACGAAACAGATCTTTCGCTACCAATGGGAACCCCTTCGCCAGCTCATTCTCGTCGACAACTCCAAGCCGCTTGAGCACCGGCTGATCATAGGATTCCTCATCAGCGGTATCAGCGCCTGAGCCGCGAAAAAGAGGATTTGTCTCCTCACCATCACGACTCAAAAATTCGAACCGTGGCTCCTTCTTGGCGACGCGGATGAGACGCACCAGCGACATCTCTTTGTCATCCGTAATCGCCCGATTGAGGAATTTGCCGCTCCACATAAACGTACCTGCCACGTAGAGAATGCGATACGGGCCCTTTTCGCGGTTCGCCACGACATACTGCACATTATTGTCCAAGGTCGCTTCTGCATCCGCACCCTTCTGCTCCACTTCAATCTTGTAGAACGCGACACCCGGCTCCGCTGGCTTCAGGCTGAAGTGCACACTCTGAACATGTTCAGAAGTATCTCCATTCGATATCTTATAGTTCTGCGTTTCGAGCAGTGTCCCCTTTTCATCAAAAACCTTCACAGCAACATCGGTTGCAGGCGATTGAACAGAAACAATGTCGGCACCGATCGTCACTGGAGCATCTTCAAAAATGCTCTGCGTGACCACGACATTTCGAATATTACTGTCGCGCCCGGCACTTCCTTCGGCGGTGTTGACGGTGTAGACAGGCGCAGGAAAATCCAGTTCACCAGCATCTGCCTGAAACCCGCTCATATTGCCATCTGTCAAAAGCAACACGCCACCGACAGGCTTTTCCTCATAGCGATCACGCAAGTCACTCAGAGCAGATTGCAGCGTCGAACTTTTTCCATCAAAGTTCAGCCCGGTAAAATCATCGCGCCGCAGTAGCCGCTCGCCGAACGTGTAGTCATGCACTTTAAAGCGATCCTTCAGCTCGCCCTGCCACTGATCATCTCCACTCTGAGCTAACACCTCGCGCAATCGATCACTTCTACTCTTGTCCTTTCCCTCTTCAGTTATGTTCTGGCTCTCGCTGTTGTCGATCAGGTTGATAAATATGTTCGCCCCTTTTTTCGCCACCTCCTGCTCAAACACGGGCTCTAACAATGCCAGAAGAAGAAGAATGACACCGAGAATTTTCAGAAAGCCGGCACCCAACCTCCATCCGCGCAACTCCGGCATTTTCCGATAAGTGAAAATGACCGAAATCACTGCCACCACGGCGAGCAGTAGCATCAGCGGCCACAGGCCTCTTTCCTGGAAATCTAGTGTCGCGATATACACCATGAACAATGGAAAATTCGAAGTTGAGTCGGGTTAATAATTTGGCGTCACTTGCCTTTGCCCAGTTCCTCGTAGTACTTTTGCACCAACTCTGAATAAGCCTCTGGGACGGGATCCTTGTCGATGGGAACCAGCTTGGCCTGATCGTCTCCAAGCCGGGCAAGTTCTTCTTCTACTCGAGTGTTGAGTTCTCCCAGCGGATTCAGCACGTAGTTTTTGATCGTTTCTTCGGTAGGCAACTTGCTGGATCTTTTCAATTCACGCAGCATCTCCTTGACGTCATCCTTGACCTGACCAGCCGAGTCGCGCATTTCCGGATCATCGAGAATATCCTGAATATCGCTCAACTGCTCGACCCAGTCGCGCATCGCTTCGTCAGGATCTCGTGGAGTCTGGGGCTCTCCGTTGGGATTGTTGCTTTCCTGAGGACGTCCTGTTCCACCTGGGCCACCGCTATTTGGTGCATTTGCATCCGGAGCACCAGGCCCATCCAGTGTGCGACGTTGTGGCCGGCCTTCTCCACCAGGTTGTTGCCCTCCGGGCTGGTCTCCAGGTTGGCCACCTTCTCCTTGCTGGCCGCCGGGTTGCTGCCCTTCACCAGGTGTGCTCTGGGGATTCCCCTGCTCTCCCTGTCCGGGATTCTGCTTTGGCCCATCAGTGGATTGATCTGAAGGCTGACCGCCACCGCCACCGCCGCCGCCTTGCTGCTCACTTTCACCCTGCTGCTGGCCTTCGCCCTGCTGCTGACCTTCGCCCTGCTGCTGACCTTCGCCTTGCTGCTCACTTTCACCCTGCTGCTGACCTTCGCCTTGCTGCTGGCCTTCGCCCTGCTGCTGACCTTCGCCCTGCTGCTGACCTTCGCCCTGCTGCTGACCTTCGCCTTGCTGCTGACCGTCGCTCTGCTGCTGGCCTTCGCCTTGCTGCTGACCTTCGCCTTGCTGCTGGCCTTCGCCTTGCTGCTGACCTCCAGGTTGCTGTGGCTGTAATCCAGGTTGAAGACCTTGTGCAGGATCAGGAGCACCGGGCTGCGGTGTCGGATTCGCCCCCGCTGGCTGTGGCGCTGCTGGTTGTGGAACTCCGGGCCGCGGTGGTTGCACACCGGGTTGCGGAACTCCTGGCTGAGGTGATTGCACCCCAGGTTGAATTCCCGGCGAAGGATCTAATCCTCCCGGCTGAGGAACGCCTGGTTGATCGGGCGGCGTTGGCTGACCGCCAGGTTGCTGACCACCAGGTTGCCCGGGTTGACCAGGCTCTGCTGGTTGTCCGGGCTGGCTTGGTGTCCCGGTTTGATCTCCCGGTGTTGCGGATTGATTCTGCACCTGATCGACCAAATCCTGCAATTCGTTCTGTGCAAGTTCAAGCGAATCCCGTTCATTCCCCAGGACACTGCGGGCGGCATCTTCCACCGCTTCTGCAAGCTTGTCGATGTCTTCCGTCGTGGCTTCATTGCGCTCCTGAGCACTCTCCAATCGATTCCGATCCAGATCGAGAGCTGTGTCGTTCATGCGCTCTCCCAGACTTTCTGGCTTCACCTCACGCAGCGCATCGTAGAGTTTCTTCGATAGCAAAGGTTCGGGAATCTCTGACTCCTGCGTCAGTCGTTTCATCTCCTTGCTCAACTCTTCCAGTCGCTTTTTCTGTTCTTCGATTTTGGCATTCGTTCCCGTGCTGTCAGCTCCATCGAGTGACCGCCGCTGCCTTGGCTCCGGATCGGGATCATTGTCGGGATCTGCGTCATCCTTATCCATTGCCTGTTGAATCTCACTGGAGACCTCCGCCTGATTCTCAACCAGATCACGCGCCTGCTGCCTGAGATCGCGCATCTGTTCTTTAAATTGGCTTCCTGTCCGCTCGCGGATGTCATCTTTCAGCTCTTCAAGATTTTCCCTGGCTCTGGAGCTCGCGTTAGCAGCGGCAGTAGTGTCCGCCTGATTCAATGCATCCGCCGCCTCCTGGATGTTCTCCCTCACTTGATCCAATTCTTCACGCGTATCCGATAGCTCTTTGCGTTCCGGCGCATTCAAGTCCTCACGCATTTCGTCAAGATCACGCAAGAGGTCGCGCTGCTCTTCCCGCAAGCGCTTCAGTTGGCGCATGATCTCTTCTTTCTCCTCCTCCGTTTCTGCCATGTCCAGAGCGATCTGCAGATCTTTAATCTGGTCATCGATCCCTTCCTGGCGGCGAGAAAGATCTTTCAATCTTTCCAGATATTTCTGCGTTTCCGTATTCTCCTGTTGTTGCTCGCGTTGCTGCTCCAGCCGCTGCTTCTCTGCTTCACTCTCTGTTTCATAGCGCCTCTCCTCCTCCCGCAATTTCATGTTATCGATCTGATCCTGATCAGCGTCTCCCTGTGACTGGCCCTGCCCCGGTTCACCGCGCCTGACTTCCACTTCACGGGCTCTCAATTTGAGTAGCGCCTGATATGCGCCGCGCTCTTCTTTTAATGCTTCTTTGAGCGGATCGACGCTCTTGTTCTGCGCAGCCTTCTGCAGCTGAGGCACCGCTTTTTCAATGTATTCGATCGCCTCCTTCATGAACTCCTGCTCTTTTCCCTGTGCCTGCCCCATCGCTTCTTCAATCATCAACCCCACCTGCTTCTGCGCTTCCGTGATCGCTTCTAAATCTTTCAGCAGTTCCTCCTCAGGCTTGTCATGATTGCGGATGACTTTCCATGTCGCGTTCATGACGTCCTTCTGCAACTTCACCAGTTCCTCACCTTGCCCCTGCCCCTGCTCGCCGGGTGGTTGTCCCTCACCCTGGCCCGTTGATTCGCGGTAGATTTTCTCAAATGGTCGGATCTCAGCGAAAAACATATCGCTGCTGACACGACGCAATTTGCCATCAGGCCCGATGTCCTCTGCCCACACAGTGTAGGCAAAAAGGTTATCGGCCTCTGCGCCAAGGTCTTCCATTGAAAACGTGTGCGCGATCTTGCCTTCAAGCGCTTTTCCTTTTGGCTCCGCGATCACGATCTCTTTCGAATCATCCTGAAAGTCGTATGCCAGGCCGTAGCGCTGAAGACCAAAGTCATCACTCGTCTCTGCTTCGATCTGCAATTCTTCGATAGGAGAAATATCGACATCGCGACCGGGAAACTTGATCTTCACCATCGGCTCCGTATTCTCAAGGACGTTAAGAGTGATGCGATTCTTCTCCTTATTCTCCCGGCCCTCAGCGTCGACCAGATACAAGTCAAAGTCGACGGTCTTTATTGCCGTCCATTCCGCCACTAAGATTTCAGCACTCTGATCGTCCGCCTTGAGCACGATCTCCTGTTTATCTTCGCCACGGGACACGAGTTTGGCACTCTTCACCGGCTTGTTCAGAATCATATCAAAGCGCACCGCGCTCTGCTCAACAGCATTGATGAAACTGACATCTTTCAGCGTCTTCTTGTCTAAATTGGTATACTCCGGTGGCGTGATCGTCGCGTTCGCGGACTCCAGGCGTGGAAACTCAAACACTGAAATCTTAAAGACCTTACTTTCCAATTCACCGAACGAAAATTTGTAGACTGATGTCTCGTTGACTTCCGGCACGACGACACCGAACACGGGATCTTCCAGGTTCTTAACTGCTGGCATGGAGCGGAGATTGTTGACATCGCTTCCGATCTGCAAATCCACTTTGGTAGGAACGTTAGAATCAAATTGAATACTAACGGGAAGCCTGCTGCCTCTCTCTACTTCGACATCTCCCGGAGTTACAGTGTATCCTTGTTTAGTGAAGGACGGCAGATCGATCACTGGCGGCACCATGGCTGCGGCGCCATTAAAAACGCCGCGAAACCCGAAAAATCCCAGCACAACAACACTGACCCAGGCGAGCAACGTCCACACCATGCGCTTGAACTTCACTGATCGAATCTCCGATTCATCGACAAAATTCACCCATTGCTGCCGCCTTGCCTCTTCGAGTGTGGTCTCGATTACTTTGTGCTGCAGGTAATTCATCTCACCATCACGACTCGGCTTTTGCTCCACTGCCGTTATCAAAAGTGCGCGCAAGTCCGGGTGCTCACGTTCGATTATCTGCGCTATCGGTCCAGGATCAAATTCCGACTTTTGCTCTCTCCCCAGCCAGAGAAAAATGCCCAGTGCTGCCAGACAAAGAATCACAATCAACGGCAGCGACCACGCTCCCGTTGCAAAACCAATGCACAACACCAGAAGTGCGAGTGCGCCGATGACCAGCATCGCGGTCGTTTGCCGCTGCATTCGCTCAAGTGAATTTTTGCGATTGGCTGCGTTGAATAGAATGCGGTGGAGTATTTTTTCCATGATTATTGGCCCTCCGTTTTCTGCGGTTTCAGTTCCTTGTTTCGGCAGACTGCCGAGTACCAGATTTCAAATAATACGAGTGCGAGAACGGCAAAGATGACGTAGCGCCAGATCCGTTGCCGTTTCTCTTTCTCTAAATCTTTCGCCCGACTGCGTCGCTCATCTTTCTCCTTTGCCGTCGTCGCTTCGCCAGTCAGCGCCACAGCTTCTGCATCAACGATCCCTGGCTCCACCATCTTGCGAATAATCTCGGTATCGAGTGGATCCATCTCACTTTCATCAGGATCCAGATTGACCGCAACGACGGATGTCCGATCGCCGGCTTTAATAGAATACAACCCTGGCATCGTTGTCTTTCTGAAGACTCCGCCATCTCCGCGAATGACAGGCGTCACCTCTCCGGCGGGATCGGTTACCGATGCGAGCACTGCAGACGAATCCGATTCTTCGCTGGATTCCAGGCCGTCGCCAGCAACGACTCCGTTGACTGGAAAGGGCTCTCCCACATGCACAAATGTGTTCTCGTCCGTGCTCGCAGCCTGGTTACTGAGCACTGCATACAGCAGCGGAATAAACTTTGTGGAAAGCGCCAACTGGCTGTCCGCACGTTTCCAACTCGAAGTGAATGCCAGCACCGTGCCCTTGCCCTTCGGCGTCAAAATCCAGGCAGGATCACCATTATCAAAACGACCGAGCACACCAGCTCCGGGTATCTTGTCAGCGTCGATTTTTCGATAGCGCCAGAAATGTACATTACTGAAGTCACCGTATCGCGCATCGGCAAAGGCATTGAGCAATGGGTGGCGGCGATTGATTGCCCCAAGAAGTCGATAATCCGTGACGTCCCCCACTTCGGCAGTAAGTCCATCCACCTCTAACAATGCACCCAATCCTTCAGCGGCCTCGGCCTCGTGCATGAGAAAAAGGATGCGGCCTCCATTTTCCACATACGAACGGAACACCGCCGCATTCGCCATTGGCCCGGTGCTGGCGATGACGATAAAGTCGAACAGGCGCACAACATCTGCCTCAAAGGTATCGTCCGGCAGCTTCTTAGTCAGCTCTGGTGTCAACGTGCGCGTAGGGAATAGCGCGCGCTTGAGAAAAAATAACGCAGTCTGCGGATCATTATCCGGTTCATCGCCAATGTACAAGACCCGCATCTGCCGGGCGGCGATCGCTTCTGTAAACGCTTGATTGTCGAAATCGTGATCATCGCCCGCCAGTTCGAGAATTGGAGCAGGAACTCCCGTAGTGGTAGAGGGGGCTTTCATGACCTCCGTCTCGCCCGCTGGAATTTTGACAGTCAGGGCTTCGCTGGCTGTGGTGCCGTCCGCATTGCGCCAACGCACCGTGAACATGTCCGTCTTCGAGCTCGCAGCATTCTCGATCTTAAAGTAGCGCGTCTGCTTGGTTACATGGCTGACCCCTTTCGCCTCAGGCAACAGTTGCAAACTGGCATTAGTCGGTTTCTCCGACTTTAAATTCTCGAATTCCAGAATGACTTTCTCTGGCCACAGGAATGTTTTCAACTGCTCGATGCTGGATCCTTCCTGCGCATCACTCACTACCACGACCCGCCCGTCAGAACCGGAAAGATCCGCACTGCCAGCATCCTCTGCTTCCTCTTGCCCTTGTTCGATCGCTTCCGCGGCATGCACCAGCGCCCGCCCCATGTCAGTGCTTTCCCAGGTGGGTTCCAACTCTTTGAGTTTCGCAAGAATTCGGTCGCTGCGCGAGATTCCAGCAGACTTGCTGTCCTCGAACGAGAACACGTCCGTCACTGCAGAATCATAGACACTGACCTGCACCAGGTCGTCAGGCTTGAGGGCATCGACGACTTCCTTCACCTTCATCAGGCCCGACTGCCACAGTCCCTCTCGCTTCATCGAAGCACTGCGATCTAACAATACCACTACTTTCTCAGGTGCTTCACTGGCAAAGGCTCCAATGGATCCGCTGAAAAACGGCCGCGCAAACGCAAAAGCGATCAGCGCGATGATCAGGCACCGCGCGATGAGCAGTAGCCAATGCTGAATCTGGCTCTGTGTCCGCTGCTTGATCGGAGCGGTCTCCAGAAACATCAGCGAGCTGAACTTTGTAACATCCTTCGTCTGCTTCTGCCGAAAATGAAAAAAGATGGGAGCAATGAGGCCGATCAGACCTGCCAGAAACCATGGAAAAAGAACACTCATGGCGGTCTACCCGTTCCTCCTTCTAACGATGCGTAGTCTCATTCGCTGACTCAACAGGTTCCTGAGTGGCAGATCAAAAGGATCCGCAGTCGAGATACGATAGAAATCGATCCCCAGACTTTTGGAGAACTTTTCGATGTCATCAAAGTGTTCACTGAAGCGCTTCTGGTAGGTTTCCCTGGCGGAACGCGGATCGAGATACAGGCGCCGACCTGTTTCGACGTCCTCAAAGCGTGAGAGATTCTCGAATGGGAAATCAATTTCAGCAGGATCGAGGATATTGAACACGACGAGGTCGTGGCCGCACGATCGAATGTAGCTGAGTTGCGACTTGATGTCTTCCGCAGGAGCCAGCAAGTCACTGAACAGGATCGTCACACCTTTGCGTTTGAGCAGTGGCGCAATCTCACGCAGCGATTTGCGCATGTCTGTCACGCTCTCAGCAGCAGTGCTGGGAGACTTTTCGAGGCCGACAATGATCGAGTGCATCTGACCGCGCCTACGCAGTGAGGGCACCATCTCTTTTACCTCGTCAGTGAAGGTGATGAGCCCGGCAGAATCACCTTGTCCGAGAAGAAATTGCGCAAAAGTTGCCGCCAGCGTTTTGGCGTAGTCCGCCTTGGTATAGTCCAGCGTGCCATAGAACATTGACCCACTGAGATCTACCAGAAGCTGTGCACTCAGGCTGGTATCCGCATGAAATTTTTTGATGCAATAGCGGTCACTGCGGGCGTAAAGCTTCCAGTCAAGAAAGCGTGGATCGTCTCCCGGAACGTATTCGCGGTATTCCGCAAACTCCACTGATGTGCCGTGCAATGGGCTGCGGTGCTGGCCCTGCATGAATCCATCGACAATGATTCGCGCCCGCAGTTCCATCGACTTGATTCGCAGGAGTGTTCCTGCATCGAGTCGGTTCTTTGGAATAGTGACAGTGGGAGTGGACACGAACCTTGTTTAGAGTGAGAGCGAACGAAAGAACTCTATTTCACATGATCGATCAGCTTCGTGATGATGTCTTCCACGCTGACGCTATCGGCTTCGGCACGGTAGTTGAGCAGAACACGATGGCGCATGACCGGACCGGCGAGGGCAATGATGTCCTCCTTAGTTACGTGCGATCGCCCTTCCAGGAGTGCTCTCGCTTTACCGCCCAGAATCATGTTCTGACCGGCACGCAATCCAGCACCCCAGCTAACATATTGGTTCACAAAGTCTGGAGCAGATTCGTTCTTTGGTCGCGAGTTGGTGGCCAGTCGCACAGCAAAGCGCACCATTTCCTCAGCTACAGGGACTTTTCGCACGATCTGCTGGAAGCGGATCAGGTCGGCACCACTGAACAGGGATTCTGGTTTCGAGTCATCCAGTTGCGTTGTCTTGCCGACGACTGCAATTTCGTCGGCTTCAGGAAGGTAGTCGATGATGACATTGAACATGAATCGATCGAGTTGCGCCTCCGGCAATGGATAGGTGCCATCCATTTCGATCGGGTTCTGGGTTGCCAGGACGTAGAAGGGTTGCTCCAGTTTATAAACTGTTCCCGCCGCTGTGACCTGGTGTTCCTGCATCGCCTCCAGCAGCGCAGCCTGAGTCTTGGGAGGCGTTCGGTTGATCTCGTCCGCCAGCAACATGTTGGCAAAGATCGGGCCCTTCACAAATTTCATCTGCCTTCCCGAGTCCGTTTCCTGCAGAATTTCTGTTCCGGTCACATCCGAGGGCATCAGATCCGGGGTAAACTGGACACGGGAGAATTTGAGACTGAAGACGTCGGCGACGGTATTCACCAGAAGGGTCTTAGCCAGTCCCGGGGCACCCGTCAGGAGGCAGTGACCACCTGCAAATAACGACACCAGCAGCTGATCGATCGGCTCTTCCATGCCGACAATGACCTTGGCCAGCTCGGCTTTGATTTTTGCTTTCGAGTGCGTGAGCACTTCAACGGTTTCTTTGTCCTGTTCGAATGAGTCGGTGCTGGTCATTAATGTAGTAGCGGCTGTGGCAGGTTAATCTGGTGCATACTGGAGCAATTTACGACCGCTTTTGGAAGCCAATCTGGACAAAAAACTTCGGGAATGCACTCTGGACACCTGCCACAAAGCGTTTGGTGAGTGGGATCGGGGCGTAAAATCGAACGCACCAACGAAAAACGGAGCCCCAACTAGGGCTCCGTTCGTCAATCCAAAGGATTTCTTTTCGCTAGTGCGTCAGATCAAGGCGCGAAGCGCTTCTCATTGACGATGCGATAGGTGTAGAACAGATCGAGCGATTCTGGCTTTGATCCCTTCGACAGCTCGCCAGTATAGTTTGGCAAGTCGGGATCACTCGGCGAGATTGAGCGCTCGATGATGGCTGATCCGCGATACTCACCCGCAACTCTGTCGCGCAGAGTATCGAATGTGGTAACTTCCGTGCCTTTCACCTTGATCAGTGACTGCGCCACCAGATGCACTTTGAAGGTATTGGATCGCACCGTAAGGCGAGGATACATGTTCGTGTAGGGACGTTCCTTGGAATTGTCTCCGGTCAGCTTATGGTTCGACCAGTAGTTCTCCATGGCACTCTCGGATCTCCACTTCTCCCCTTCTGGTACCAGGTACATCTCGCAGACTTCGGAGGCGGAACGGAAGGTGTCGCCATCCTCAAACTTCTTTTCCCATTGTTCCAGCGTTTCCTCGATATCGATGAAATGGCGCCATTCCGCATTTCCTCCGTTAGTCTTATACTTCTTTGACTGGTTGTTAGGAATCGCCAGCATCTTCTCCGCTTTCATCACCGCATGAAGTCCAGTGGCTCTCTTAATATACGTGAAAGGCACAATCTGGTAATTCAAATTGACCTTACCTGCTGTGGAGAACGGCTCGCTGATCACATAAGGCTGCACGACAGGCATCCAGAAGTAGTCCATCCATACGTGATCCGGGATCCCGCCTCGCGCTCCAAAGTGGTTTTTCTCGATGGCCGGACGGAACAGCAGCGTCTGCCATGGCACATTACTCTGCACTCCTGTAGAAAGTGAACCCAACATACCAGGACTCGGGATTACCCGATTAGGCGAGAACGTTGCCGACGCTGTCTGACGCACCTCTCGGTTTTCGTCGAAATATGGGTCACCGGACGGCAAACCACGAGTATCACCGTCGTCTGGGCGGTTAATGTAAGGGCCATCAGGAGCATTGCCGACCCCTTGATCAAAGTCGCCGGTAATCTCTGGGTCATAAGGCTCGCGTTCACGTCCATCACGACCGACATCATTGGCCCACTGATCGCTATTATCTGGCCCGATCGGAAAGTCCGGCTCAGTTCCCTCTGCATAGTCAAGACCCAGGAACGATTTGCCAAAGGTACCACCGGGAAGCAACCGCACACCATTATCAGACTCATTGGTGTAGTCCGTCAATGAATGGGCCATATTATTGTTCGCCTTGCTATACTCGGGGTGAGGAACAAAGCTTTCCGGCTCCACAACACGCTTACTGGTCGTCAAGCGATAGTCCCCATGGGAAGGCACCAGTGACTTAACGACGTCGTGAGTCTCATGGAATAAGAATCCTTCCACGCCTTCAGAAGAGGCCTTAGTCATCCGATCGCGGAAGCTGTACCACTCTTTCTTACCCGGTTTGATCGGATTCCACCACGTGGGTTTGGGCATCGTGACTTTCGGGAATGCAAATTGATAGGATTGAATCAAACTCCCTGTCTGTGGCGCGCCCTCATTGTAATCAAACGTGTTCTCATAAAGGATGATACGCAGTGGCTCGCCTCTTCCCTCCGATCCCGAAAAAGTGATTTCCTTTTGAGTGGTTGAAGACTTAATGGGCTCAAAACTGATAAAGTTATCAAACATCCGGACACCGCCGTAACCGCCCCAGGCAATCCAGTGCTCTGGTCGACGACTGGAATACTTCGTTGCCCAGGCAATTTCACGATCTCTTTTAACTCTCTCTAATGGCACCCCACCGAGAGTAATCGAGGCAGGAATATCATCATCTCTGTTGCCAGTGCCACTTCCAAGGGAAATTCCGCCCAGAGGCTGCAGGGACGTCCAGCCATGCGCTGGCGCAAATCCTTCTACAAGAAATCCCATTTGAATCAGTTGCTCACCGTCCGCCATCTCATATTCATCCTTATCTCTTTCATCTCCGATGAAAACAGCAGGCGTGGCTTCCGTTCCATCATCATTCAAAGTTTGTGGCGTCCACTCTGCCCGAAGCACCAACACGAAGGCAATTTCACTTATGCCAAACATACGGCCGAATCCCTTTGGCAGCGGCAGTCGCGCATTGTGCCAGCGTGCACCGTGGTCACTCGATCCACCGCAGAGGCAAATGCCAGAAATCTGACCATGTCCAACCGTCTTATCGAAATTCTTGCCATTTCCTCTCGTATACTGGTTAGCCTGCTTATTGGACGGATCGTAAATATTCGTTCCACGGAAGTAGTCCAATGTCTCAGCAAGAAGATTGTCACGGTCGTCAAATCTGCCTTCACCATACTTCGCACCAAAGCTGGAGCCGTAACCGGGAATTGGGTCACTGGTCAGCGTTTTCAAAGACTCATAAAGGCGCTCATTCTGAGCTCCTGAGTTAATATAAAACTCCCAGTGACGCGAGTAGGCGTCCTGCCGTTGGAAGAAGTATTCCTGCCTCTTAATCGTGCTGCAGAAAGCAATTACCTTGTCAAACGGCGTCTGCTGGCGCGCGTTATTCGACAGCGGCCACATCGAAACCCTCGGGTACCCCAGCATGGTCGCTTCAGGTGACCGACTACGCGCAGTCAGGAAAAACTTTGCTGTTTCGAGTTTTTCCTTGGTGATCTGTTGATGCACCATGCGCTGACCTCCGCGGAGGTCACTTCTAAAGAGAATTTCATCTGGTGAAGTATAGAGGTGAAATTCTTCTGGCACTGCGGAAATTCCTTCGCCGTCGATTTCTTTGGTTTTCTCGGTTCCACCTTTGGAACCGCCCGTGCCAATCCCAGGAGCAATGGTCCAGAGCGCCTCGAATTTCGAAATATCTCTCTCTGGATCCAATCGGCCGCCCTCCAGCTTTCCTTCGTTCGGAAAAAGTACTGTGCTGAGACAAGTCTGCGCCGGGTGTCCTGGATATCGCTGGTATTCACCAGTCGCAGGCTGATTGGTCGCCAGTTCACGATCCTGGTCTGTATCAACACGCGGTGTATCCCAATACACACCCTCAGAGGCAGTATTCACATTCACTTTGCAAGACTCGTCATCGGTCCAGAATGCGATCCGACTCGTCATCGGATTCTCTTCTGTCGGTTGAATCGATCCAACGAATCGATTGCCTTTATCGAGATAGCCAACTGAGCCATCCGCGAGAATGTAGAGCCACTGCACAGGCATGGGCAACCGCTTCAGATAGTCAGCGCCACCGCCGACAATTCCTGGAATGGCTGCAGTCTGGTAGCTGAAACCTTCGATGGAACCTACCTGCCCCTCCCCTTTGAATGCGCGGGGATCAACGATTGGAAAATGGATATCGGCGCGGGCGACGTTCTCTGGATCGGTCGGATCCGGACTGATCACTGGACGATTCAAATCCACATACTGCTCTGGATTCTGATTCCAGTCGCCAGCCAGATCTTTACGAATATCTGTCATACTGCCGCCAATCATCGAACTCGCTGAATACAGCTTGTAGATCGATGAAGCTCGACCAGTTCGAGTGCGGGAACCATAAACGCGAATGGCTCCAGGCTGGCTGATCCAAGTGGTGCCCTCACGGGTGGTGGCTTCACGAATCTGGGCAATCGCCAGATTGATCGCGACGTCCTTGGCAGACACTGCCCTCAAGCCTTCCGCGGTACTACGGGAGGCACTGAGTTCATTGGTCGCCATGGTGAAGAAGGAAATCACCATCACGGTCATCAGCATGAGAACTGACAAAACAGTGATGATTGCGACCCCTTTCTCGTCCTGCTTCTTAAAAGCGGAGGTATTGGTGGTTTTGCGTGTTTGTTTCATAACGGCAGTATTCCGAAGTTAAAGGAGAGTGTATGCGTATTCACAAACAACATACAAGAACTATTCTTAGTATTCTAAACGGGAAAGTGCCCAGAGTGGTGAAAAGAGGCAGATTTCAGCCAATTTTCATGTAAAAAACCAGCATCAGGACACGATGACGACTCACTCAATGCGACGTATAGTAACGCTTTTGTCATCACCGTCACGCTTAAACCAGAGGGTCAGCGGGACGCCTGATTCTATGTTATTAATCTTTTCGTGAAAATCGTGGGCGCGGAAAATGAAAGATTGGTCTAATCGCTCTATGATGTCGCCGCGTTGCAGTTCTCCAGCTAGCTGCGACTCGCGATCGACCTCTTTGACTAGAATTCCCGGACTGTCCGGCAGGATTTGCAGGTCCCTGCGCATCCCTGATGTGAAATCGCCCACATGCACGCCCATGGCTTCGCAGAAGTCCTGTGGCCCTGCTGCCATGCGCCCGACCCGATCCATCTCCCCGAGTGTGCGTTTGTTGCGGAATTCCTCCTGTGAGGCCACAACGACCTCAAGGGTCACCTCCTCATTTCCCCGAAAAACGACGAGCGAAACGGATTCCCCGACTGCATGCTCACGCACCAGTGGAAATAACTGATTGGTCGAATGAATCTGCCTGGCAGCAAAGGAAAGCACTACGTCTCCCGGAAGAACGCCAGCGCTCTCGGCCGGCGACCCTTTGGTCACAACCGTCACCATCACGACGGATTGTGGCTCTGCGCCAAAACGCGTAATGGGCGCGGCGGGAAGATCCCGCGCACGGACACCAATGTAGCCAACCTGATGGCCTGCCTGGCGGATCTTGTAGAAAACATTGAGCGCCTCATTGCTTGGTGTTGCCAGACCGATACCCTGCCAGCTGCTCCTTTTTGCAGGATCCACGGCGTACAATGCTGTGTTGATGCCGACTAACTCGCCTTTACTGTTGATCAATGGGCCACCTGAACTGCCGGGATTGATGATCGCCGTGGTCACGAATAGCGAAATGGTCGTCTCGTCCTGCTGGCTGTAGCGCCCGCTGACAATGCCTGTGGTCACACTGTTCGTCAGCCCCATGGGACTGCCCACTGCCATCACCATATAACCAACATCGACCGTATCTGGATCATCCGAATCCCCAAACGGAAGCGGCTGATAGCGGATGCCGTGCGGATTTTCGACTTTCAGCAGGGCAACGTCCATGTCCGCATCAAAGCCCATCAGCGTCGCCAGGAGTTCGGAACCACTCCAAGTGGTCACGGCAATCTCGTCGACACCAGCCACGACGTGATAATTGGTCATCACGTGTCCCTCAACGGAAATGAACACACCTGAACCTAAGCCCGGCTCGTCGTAGGGGCGGCCAATCGCCTGCGCCTCATTGATCGCGTCCATCCGCGACGAATTGACTTTGCGTGTGGTATCGATCCGCACCACGGACGGCATCACACTTTCCACCAGGGCACTGGTCGCCTTATCAATCTGCACCAGGATGCTGTCGGAATGATCATTGTTGCGCGGAGACGCCAGTGTGAACGTTTCCTGCGGCGCATTTCCTTCGGCCGCAGTCGGCACCGAACCATGCAGCTTGCGGATCAGCCCGATCAATCCAGCCTGGCTGTCGCGATCGGCGAGAAAAACGCCGAACACGAGAAACGCCACGGCGAATACCGCCAGGACGATGAGTGATCTGCCCAATCCGTGCCGCATGCCGTAGGATACCACACTTACTGCGAACTAAAAGCCTCACTGGAGGTGTCCACTTTTGCGGTAATCCGCGCCCTTTCGAAGTCGTATGGAGTCATTTCTACCCGCAGCGCGTCTCCCGGCTGCAATGGTAAGAGACTGGCTGCGAGACGACGAGGCACATGGCCATGCGCCAGCTTTCCATTGGGCAATCGCAGTTGATAGACCGTCTCTGAAAATGCCTTTACCATGATCGCCAGTGCAACGACCGGCGGCTCACTGCCAAAATGGGCAAATTCTTTCGGGTCGTTAGCGCTCATCGCTGAAAGCGTAGCCGCTGTCCGACTCACTGCAAATTTTCAGCGTCCGGTTATTCGTGTTATTCGGCCGTCAGCACTTGTGCGCTTACCTTCGTGGCCGTGCCCGTGGTCGCGTGCTCGAAGCTCTGGCGCAACTCACTCTGGCTCAACAATTCGATTTCGTGCGAGATACCGCGCCGATCAATCGCTGAGCGAAAAACCGGTCGGCCCCGGTGCATTTCATAGGTGACTCTCAACTCCAGCGGAGGAGAAATCTCGGCACCATAAAAAGATGTGATAGCTGCGTGTGAAAATGTCCCGTTTGACTCAGCGGTCGCAAATGACGAAGTTCTCATGACATGTAGATAATTAAAATAGCTTACAATAAATATTCCATTTAGTCAAATAATCATAACAACTATGACTAATCCAATTGCCCGCAAAGTTAAATTACTGGTCATCACCCTCCTGGCGGCCTGCAGCCTGACGGGCTGCGCCGGACTGGGCAGTATGAAGACCACCACAGGAACAGCTTTCGAGCGGCGCTACGGCAAGGACTTTTCCTACGTGGAAGTGGATGCCGTGCGCCAGATTTCTGAGCGCTCCTGCGGCGCGGCAGCTCTAGCATGCGTGCTGCAGTATTGGGAAAAGCCGGTCAGCGCGCAGGAACTGGTTGAACGCTATCCCATGCAGGGAAGCATCGGTTACCCCATCCTACAGTTGCGCAGCATGGCGCAGAAAGAGGGATTGCTGGCATTCGCCCAAACGATCGGTGAGCAGCCAGTCGAAAAGCTGAACGCGCAACTGAACAAAGGGCGGCCCGTCATCATCGCCGTCGAGTGCCCGTACGGTCGTTATTTTGGCAAACCCGTGCCGGTCATCGAGTCCTTTGACAGCCGTTCCGTCTGGAATGTCGGGCAACGCTGGAAGGCGCACTATCTCGTCGTCTGCGGTGTCAGCGAAGACGAGTACCTGGTCATGGATCCTGCCTACGGAATCGTCCGCGTAGCAAAGCTTCAGCTACTGGAATTCTGGAGCAGAACCCGTCATGCTGCGCTGGTATGTGCGTCTGGGTGAGCTGGCAGGGAGATCGCAGGATCGTAGATGCGCCAGGCCGCCGCGTCACTCCTTATACCGCACTTTTGGCTCAGAACCACTGACGATGATTCGTTTCACGCCGGAGCGCATATCCTTCACATTGAAGTTGATCAGCAATCCTGTCTCATAGCCCGTCAGCCGGAGGTAATTTTTCATCGTTTCTTTGTGAATTGGCCGAAATTCTTCGACCGAGAACACACTGACGACAATGAGATCCTCAATGACGAAATCGAGCGTGAACCCACAATCGATCCAGTGATCTTTATAGGATACCTGAACTGGCTGATCTTGTTTGAAGACCATTTCCTTCATCCGCAACTCAAGTGCAAGACATCCCTTGTAGGCATCGGGTACCAGGCCTGGACCAAGGTGATGATGCACCTCCATGCAGGCTCCCACGATGACGTGGGGAAGTTCATTGCTGTCTAAATTCAACAGATTCTCCCTTCTTGTTTCCTGATCAATTCCAGATTACTCCAAGGATCTAAGTGGGAGACTTTCCGCTCACGCACGCCTGGAGTCAAGTTCTCGCTGACCGGAAGTCTGGAACTGCTGGAACTGCTGGAACTACCGTTTTCGCAACCTGACAAGGGCCGACGCCATCTGCGACTCCGCTCGATCGAGATATTCCAGCAGCGTGCGCGGCGTGATACAGAACGCCCCGAACGCCATCACGGTGTCCATTTCCGCCCGATCTGCGGTCGCCACAGTCAGATCGTAGCGCTCAGAATACTGCGCAACCAGGCGCTCGATCACATCATCAGCCGTCTTTCCTTTGCCCGAATAAATCACCTGAATGTCGTCGCTGGATCTGTCGACTGCCTGCGTTTTCTCCCCCTTGCCGTCAAAAACGATCACCACTCGCTGCTGCATGCAATCCTGATAAGTCGTCATCCTGCGGCACAGCTCGTCTCGCGCCATGCTGGTGTTCCGCGCATGCAATGCACGGAGGTCATCCCAGGCGAAGATGATACTGTGACCATCCACGAATAGCGCTTTCAATCTCGGAGATTCATCACTCATCGGTTTGCGATCAGTTCGCAATCAGGATCCCTATGTCGGCAAAGCTTCGTGAGCAAGCCCTGATCGATTCTCCTGTCCATATTCAGGTTGTTCACGCCCCATTGAGCTGATACCGTGCGCCCATGGATGCACCACCTCCAATTCCCTCTGGCAATGACCTTGCACGCTACTCACTCAGCCAGTTTGTCGAAAAAACGGCGCAACGTGACCATGGCCAGGGGCTGTTCGAGCTGGAGACGGAGCGTCTGCTCGAGGTCAATCTCAATGGCAGCGTGTGGACAAAAATGGGATCGATGGTCGCCTACCGCGGCAGCGTCAAGTTCACTCGTGAAGGCGTGCTGGAACAGGGCCTCGGCAATCTTTTAAAAAAAGCCGTCAGCGGCGAAGGCACGCGCCTGACAAAAGCAGAAGGCGCCGGCAAGGTCTACCTGGCCGACTCTGGCAAGAAGGTCATCATCATCGGACTCGAAAACGAAGCCATCGTCGTCAATGGCAATGACGTTCTTGCATTCGAAACATCGATCACCAATACGATCAAGATGATGAAGAAAGTCACCGCCATGATGGCAGGTGGTTTGTTCAATGTCAGGCTGGAAGGCACTGGGCTCATCGCGATCACTTCGCACTATGACCCGATGACACTGCACGTCACACCCGACAATCCCGTCATCACAGATCCCAATGCCACCATCGCATGGTCAGGAAATCTGGAACCCGCGTTCAAGAAAGATGTGTCGTTGAAAACCTTTATCGGCCGCGGCAGCGGAGAGTCGATCCAGATGGAATTCAAAGGTGACGGATTCGTGGTAGTTCAACCCTACGAAGAAGTCGTCCTACAGCAGGGCGGCTAACCCCGGCAATCCACACCTTATCGTTCATGAACGTAGAAATCGAATACTGTGCAATGTGAAACTACCAGCCTGAAGCTGCTCGTGTAGCAGCTGAAATCCTGGAATCTCACGGAGTCGCCACCAAACTGATCGCAGGAAAAGGTGGTATTTTCGACGTCCGCGTCGAAGGCACCACTGTCTATGCCAAATCAGAAACCGGACGCTTCCCCAACCCAGGGGAAATCGCACCATTGCTTCAGGATAAATAAGGATGAGCACAGATCTCAATTCTCCTTAATTGCGGTAATTCACCGCCAGCGGTTATTCCGCTAACCAGGGCGACACACGAATCCCCATTCATGACCAACAACGACACTTTGCGCCGCCTGCGCTATGCTTTGAACCTCAATGGTGCTGAGATGGCTAGAACCATCTCAAGAACCGGAAAAGAAACCGGACTTGCCCAGGTGGAAAGCTGGCTCAAACACGAGGGAGAAGTGGGCTTCGCCGAAATCTCAGACGCCGAGCTTTGCAGTTTTCTAGACGGCCTGATCATTGAGAAACGTGGCGCGCGCTCCGACGGCTCTATTCCTGAACCTCTCCCATTCCTCTCAAATAACGAAGTCCTCAAAAAACTCCGAATCGCACTCGATCTGCGCGATGTCGACATGAATGCTGTTTTCAAGAATGCCGACTTTGTCGTCACCAAAGCCGAGCTCGGGTCGTTCTTTCGCAAGGAAGGACACCGCAACTTCCGCAAATGTCCCGAACAAGTGCTGAGAAAATTCATCCTCGGCCTGAGCAAAGAACCTGGTGAAGACAATACCGGTGAGGGCAGTGACAGCGAGGACAGCGAAGCCTCTCCTCCCAAGTAACGGCGGCGGAGAAAAACGTCTCGCTGATCGCGGTGCCCTCGGTGCTCGTCAGCAACTCCACCATTTGCCGCGCCCCGCTCGTCTGCGCAATTGTTCATGACGTGTTCACGGCTGTGCCGCGTGCCGCCACATTTTTTGCGGCTGCTCAATTGATCATTTGAGAGCAAGCATTCCCGCGTCTAATATCGACGTCTCATGGATCAACCTACAGCACCTGTTTCTCTGGCAATCGAAGGAGAAGGCGACCACCAGATTCTGGCCAGAATGCTGCGTCCAGAGGACGCCGTAGAAGTCGCCCGAGTCTCTGAAGCCGTCTATAAGAAGATTGGTGCTTCCTGGACGGAATCGCAATTCCGACGGTTGATCGAAATTTTTCCCGATGGACAACTGGGCGTTGAGGACAACGGAAAAATCGTCGCATTCGCCTGCTCGCTGATCATCGATTACGTCAACTATGGTGACAAGCACACCTACATGCAGATCACCGGTGACTTCACCTTCCACACCCACGATCCGGAAGGCGACGTCCTCTATGGAATCGAAGTGTGCGTTGATCCTGCCTACCAGGGGCTGCGCCTCGGGCGCCGCCTGTATGACGCGCGCAAAGAACTCTGCGAAAGCCTGAACCTGCGGGCAATCGTTGCCGGTGGACGCATGCCAAACTACAACAATTACGAGCATGAGATGTCGCCTCGCGCATACATTGATCTGGTCAGTCGCAAGGAAGTCTTCGATCCCGTCTTGTCGTTTCAACTGAGCAATGGATTCCACGTCAAGAAAGTGCTGACCGACTATTTGACCTACGACACCGAATCCAAGTCGTATGCCACCCTGCTCCAATGGGACAACATCTACTACGATCGGAAACCGAAACTAGTAGGCGTCAAGCGCACCTCAGCCAGACTCGGCATCGTCCAGGCACAGATGCGCAGCACCAAAGACATGGCAGCTTTCTTCGATAACGCCGAATTTTTTATCGATGCCGTCAGCGGCTACAAAGCCGACTTCTGTATCTTCCCCGAGTACATAACAGCACCATTGATGGCCCCCTTCAATGACCTGGGCCCGGCGGCATCCATTCGCAAACTGGCTGAACTCTCAGAAGAAATTCGGGAGTACTTCACGCATAAAGCGGTAGAGTATAACATCAACATCATCTCTGGATCCATGCCCCTTTACCTGGATGGGCGGCTCTACAATGTCGCTTACCTTTGTCGCCGCGATGGCACCTGGGACAGCCAATACAAAATTCACATCACCCCCAGCGAAGAAGACGACTGGGGAATGATCGGCGGCGACAAGCTGAAGGTATTCAATACAGACTGCGGAAAAGTGGCGATCCTCATTTGCTACGATGTCGAATTCCCAGAGCTCGGCCGGCTACTGGCCGATCGAGGTGTGCAAATTCTCTTTGTCCCCTTCTGCACCGACACCTCAACCGGCTACTACCGCGTGCGCCACTGCGCGCAGGCACGCGCGATCGAAAACGAGTGCTACGTGGCCATTTCCGGCAGCGTCGGCAACCTGCCTAATGTCGTGAACATGGACATCCAGTATGCCCAGTCCTGCGTGCTTTCGCCATCCGATTTCGCCTTCCCCAATGGCGCAGTCGTCTCCGAGGCCACTGCCAACACAGAGATGACGCTCATCGTCGATGTCGACCTCGATGATCTCAAGAATCTGCACAGTCACGGCAGCGTCCGCAATCTACAGCAGCGCCGCAAGGATCTCTACACCCTGAAATGGAACAAGGATGAATGACCAGGCAGCCGGAGCACATTGCCGCAGAGGGCTGCGGGATGACCGAGCTGGGCCTGCAACGTTGTCTTCCACTTCCTTTCCACATGGCGCAGAACAATACCTGCTAAAAATCAACGGCTAGATCCGTGAACAGCTGGGGGAAGTAGTACTCCACCACTTTGTTGGGAAAGGCGATCCTCAGCTCGGCCTTTTCGCTGGAAGATCTGATAATTCCTTCATCGAGAGCCTTGCGGACGACCTCTCTCGCTGCCGTTCCCTTCAACCCCAATACGCCCGGGACTTCACCTCGGGACATCCGGCCATTCATGCAAAGAGCCTTCACAAGACGCGTAAACCTCTCCCGCAACTTAGCATCGAGGTCAGTTCTCACGAAGCGAAAGTAGCTCTCGATCCTGTCTTGAAGTTCGAACGGCGAGATGAGCCCTAACATTAACTCAATCTGATCGAGGCTCTGGCGCAGAAAGAACTGGCAGAACCGGGTGTGAATGAAAGCGGTGGTCAGGCGGCTTTCTCCTGCCAGAAGGTTCGCCACTCATTGTTCGCGCGCATCACGCGGAGCTGGGCCATGTCGGCTGCG
>JBNMNB010000106.1:0-25025 GCA_051270635.1 Verrucomicrobiales bacterium
TTGCTCCTCGAAGCGCAGAGGGCTGATCCAGCGGTGCGGCAGGAGGCGCTGGAATCCCTCTGCCGCGCTTACTGGCAACCCTTGTATGCATACGCCCGCTACCGAGGTCACCGCGCGGAGGATGCCAAAGATCTGATCCAAGGATTCTTTGCGGGCTTGTTCTCGCGCGACGGGTTGCAGCATGTGGACGGGGGCAAGGGCAAGCTGCGCACGTTCCTCCTGGTTTCATTGAACAACCACATTACCAGTGAGTGGAAAGCGGCAGCACGCCCGCCCGTCGGCTCCTATCGAAATTGGGTAGCGCGATTCCCCCACCTCGTCGATCTCGACGACTGGCTCCCAGTTCAGCAGATTCTGGGAACTCTCAAGGAGACCAACGGTGAGCCCGGCTGGCCATGAGATGACCGGGTGCCCATCCTCCAGGGTAATTTCGAGTTGCACGATGGGTGCAAATGAGATCACCAGCGCATAGTCGCGACCGGGGCCACCGGCCAGTACCTCGGAAATGCCGTCGCCGAAGAGGTCGCCGATGGCAGCGATCTCTTCGCCCAGATCGCCGCAGCGCTCTGACTCGAGCACCTCGGCAAGGAGTGTTCCATCACCACCGGACATCAACCGCACGGAACCCTTGCGTCCCACGACCACGTCGCGAAAGCCGTCACCATTGACGTCGCCGATCCCAGCGGTTTCGACCACGAGTTGGAAGAGGTTCAGGTCGTCCGATGTCCATTCGTGCAGCCGCGTGCCGTCAGCACTGGAAAGAACGATGGCATCGTCGAGGACGCCGGTGCCGACGCCGAGATCGGGAATGTTGTCACCGTTGACGTCGCCCAAGGCGTTGAGCCCCTGGCCGAGCGATTCTGTGCCCAGATGGATGGTTTCTCCTGACTTTCCGTCAACGATCCACAGAGTGAACTCTAGCGCCTTCTCAGAGTCGATATCGATCGGGGGGCTGACAAAGAGAGGATCGGTGAAGAGGGCTCCGGAAAGCACGCGGACCTGGCCAGCTGCCCAGTCGCCTACCTCTGACCACAGCCCGATGGCGATGTCCGCATAACCATTGCGAAAGCGCCACTGCATTTGTGCTCTGGCCACTTTTAAACCGATGGGAAATCGCCGCCGGATTCGATCCATGAGGTTCTGCGCGCCGCGTCTGATTCATGCCGAAGGCTTGGATAGCCCTCCACTGATGGACGAGCGCGAGGTAGAAAAGTGTCGCAACACCCGGGGCAGAAATGGGGCAGTTTTTCTGGAGTAACATAGGGTAGTTTGGGGCTTTTCAGTTCAATTGAACAGATTGCCCTTCTTTTCCTTTTCCTCCGTAACTCTTTAATGATCAATAATACCGGCGGCCGGACTCGAACCGGCACGTCCAAAGGACAACGGATTTTGAATCCGTCGCGTCTACCATTCCGCCACGCCGGCTTTCTCGAATACACTTGCTGAGTTAACGCTCACCGATTGCGCACTGCGCTCTCGAGAGCCACAGGAAAACGATCCAAGTCCGCCACCATCATGTAATGATCGTGGCGAATTGTGGAGTATTTGCGCTGTGTTGCTCACTTCTGGCATCGATAGACAGCTACTATGCGCTGATCCGCATTGTTGGCAAGCAAACTTGGCGAAGTTCAGGAATCACCCCTAAACCATGGTATTGGTATGGTAATTCCGAAAGTTCGTGGTTGAGTGGACTTTTGACCGCCTTCATCCACCAATTCACAGCATCGGTATTGCTGGCGGTGACACCAACGCCGTCGCGGTAGAAATCGCCGAGCAAGTCCCGGGCTGTTGCGAGTCCGGAGTCGGCAGCAGCTTCCTTAGAGTCAATCTGGATGGAATGGATTCTCGATGTCAACGTGCAGGGAATGCGGGCGGAAGGGGCATCTAACTGGTCGCTTATTCTCTCGCATCCGGCTTGAGTCGGTAGAATTTCCTCGCTTCCGTGATCTCGAAGCTGAAATCATTCCGCTTCCGTCGCGTGCCATTCGCGATTCTGGCGATTTTGATTCAAATAATCGGCTGGCTTCTGGATTGTGTATCCCGTTAGAGTTACCCCATGCTATTTCGATTATTGGGAGTGACGATCTCCTGGATGACTATTTGTTGTGCGCTCACTCGACCGACGTCTGCCCAGGTGGTGGATATTCTGCCGGAGCTAGAGACGGATGGAACGTCGCGGGCGCGTGCTAATTTCCTTTTAACGGCTAAAATCGCGGCGTCGGCGGATGTTGCGGATGCACTGACGCTTGCGATTGCTGGAACGGAACTCGCTCTTTCAGGAAACGAGGCGGGCGTGTTACGGGTTGCCTGTCGACAGCCAGTTGGTGAGCGAGGTCAAATTGCAGCCTGGCTCAATGCTGCTGTCCTACTGGAAGAAACTGCATTTGGCGAGGCATCGGCACCGAAGAACGCCCCGAATTCAGGCGCACGTTTTGTTGCTTCGAAGCAGCAGTCGAACACCTCTCTGAGGATGAATGGCGATTTCACGGCGTATGCACGTTTCCGCTCGGATGGAGGTCAGGGAACGTTGTTTTCAAGGTGCGCACGCGAGGGGAAATGGGCACCGGACGCGAAAGCCCTTTTCATTCGAAATGGCCGTCTGGTCTATGATATTGGCTGGCGGGGCGCGGTGACTGGTGAGCCCAAGGTGAATGATGGCGACTGGCACAACGTCGTCCTGACCGTCGCGGATGGCGTGGCCAGGTTGATCTTCGACGGATCCGAGATCGCCCGGGAAGACGATTTCAACAGGCCTGACCCTGAGGATTTTGTATTCAAAATTGGCGCGGCGAATCACGACTTCGGCCACGACTATGTGGGCGATATCGACAATGTCCGCTTTTGGCGACGATCATTGGATAAGGAGGAAATCGCCCAACTCACTGCTGGGCATGCGGCAGAAACGAACACACCACTGTTGAATTGGAAGGATGACGAAACTCCAAAGCAAGATTCCGCTGTCTCCAAAGTGGTTGAAGGCTTCATCGCACATCGTGTTGAGGTTCTCAGCGGCAAGCAGCGCATCGAGAAGCTGACGGTTGAACCGCTGGCCGCTGTCAGCCATCGTGAATTGATCTCCAGCTGGGATCACAACGCACTCGATCGTGGTGCCACGATTTACAACAGCCTCTGCATCACCTGTCACGGCAACATCGAGAATGAAGGAACGCTTCCCACTGCGATGCGCTTTCACTCTGGAGAGTTTAAAAACGGCAAGGATCCCTTCCGCATGTTTGACACGATCTCGAAGGGATTTGGGCAAATGGTGGCGCAAACGTGGATGACGCCGCAGCAGAAATACGATGTCATTCACTACATCCGTGAGACTTTCCTCAAAGAGCACAATGAGTCTCAACTGTCCGACGTCGACGGCGCTTACCTCGCTACTGTTCCGGTAGGATTCGGCACTGGCCCGGAAGCTACAGTGTTATTCGGCGATGACGAAGATCCACACTACAAGCGCATGGACTTCGGGCCGTATCTTTTTTGGACGTATCAAGTCGACGATGACAATATCGCCTATAAAGCGCTCGCGGTGCGACTCGATCCGGGCCCGGGTGGCGTGTCCAAAGGCCGGGCATGGATGATCTACGATCACGACACGATGCGCGTGGCGGCAGCCTACACAGGCGATCAATTTGTCGACTGGCGCGGCATCGCGTTTGATGGATCGCATGGAACGCATACGTCGATCGTGGGCGAGAAATTATTCGTCAATCCGGTCGGCCCGGGAGTGGCGCAACCGACTGATGGAAGCTGGAAGGATCCGCGCATGCTCGGCCGCGACGAAAAACCCTATGGTCCCCTGCCGCGCGACTGGGCGCACTATAAGGGACTCTTCATCGATGGCGACAAAGTGGTTTTGCGCTACACAATTGGCACCACCGAAGTGCTTGAGTCTCCGGGCTTCACTGACTTCGGCGAGACGCCAATATTTTCCCGCACATTGAATATTGGGAAATCCAATGAGGATATTCACTGGCGACTAGCGCCGACTGCATCCGGACTTACGATCACTACCTCCGGTAACGATCAGGCGAGCATCATCGAAACAGACGGGCATGCCGTTCTGCAGGTGCCAGCTGCCGCGACTCCGGCGAATATTACCGTTTTCCTAACAAAAGCAAAAGCTGACCAGCTGGTCGGAATCTCCAATGCTACCTTCGCCGATCTGCAACCGCATACTCAGGGAGGGCCCGCACATTGGCCGGAATCCGTCACTACCGAATCGACGGTCAATTTTGATGAAGACGGCCCCTTCGCCGTCGATTGCCTTACAGTCCCAGACGAGAACCCATGGAATGCTCACATGCAGATGGGTGGCTTTGACTTTCATCCCAATAATCCTGACAAAGCCGCTATCTGCACCTGGCTGGGCGACGTCTGGATTGTAGAAGGCATCAGTGCCACGCCTCCAGCAGAATTGAAATGGAAACGTATCGCATCTGGAATGTTTCAACCGCTTGGCTTGAAATACCGAGATGGCGAAATTTTCGTCACCTGCCGTGACCAACTGGTGCGCATTCATGATCTCAATGGCGATGGCGAAACCGACTACATCGAATCGTTCAACAATGATCATCAAGTCACCGAGCACTTCCACGAATTTGCGATGGGCCTGCAGACCGACGAGGAAGGAAACTTTTACTATGCAAAGTCCGCACGGCACGCGAAGACGGCGCTCGTCCCGCATCACGGAACGCTCCTCAAAGTGACACGAGATGGCATCAAGACTGAAATTCTCGCCAGCGGCTTTCGCGCTGCAAATGGCGTCTGCCTGAATCCGGACGGATCCTTTATCGTTACTGATCAGGAAGGCCACTGGAATCCTAAAAATCGCATTAACTACGTCAAGCGCGGTGGATTCTATGGCAACATGTTCGGCTACCACGACGTCACCGATTCCTCCAACGAGGCAATGCAGCAACCGCTTTGCTGGATCACAAACAGCTTCGATCGATCACCAGCCGAGTTACTCTGGGTACCACAAGACTCGGCTTGGAAACCACTCGCAGGCAACCTCCTGAATCTTTCCTACGGTTACGGCCAAGTTTACGTCGTCCCACACGAGATCATCAACGGACAGGCGCAGGGCGGCATGTGTGCCCTTCCCATTCCGCGCAATGAAACCGGCATAATGCGCGGTCGTTTTTCTCCTGCAGATGGCCAACTCTACACCTGCGGCCTGTTCTCATGGGCAGGTAGCCAGCAGAAGCCCGGCGGCTTCTATCGCATTCGCTACACCGACAAGCCTGTGCACCTGCCAACTCATATCACAGCACGAGGAAAATTCCTGACACTGACGTTTTCCGGCCCAGTCGAAAAGGCCACCGCCAGCAACAGCGAAAATTTCGAATTGAAGACCTGGGATCTTAAGCGCACCGAAAATTACGGCTCGAAACACTACAACGAACGAGAATTGGCGATCGAAGACATCAAGGTAACAGATGACGGCACCCAAGTAACTTTGACCATACCGGCACTTGCCCCAACATGGGGAATGTCCATCCGCTACCAGTTAAATTCCGCAAGTCGAGAGCCCTTCGAAGGCGAAATTCACAATTCGATTCACCAATTGGAAGTGACGCAGTAGCATCTTCAGGTGCCCACGTCGCCAGAGACATACGCCTGCCAGCTTCTTCCTCGTGTTTTACAAAGTAAGCGGTCACAACCTCGATCACTTTGATGGTTTTCGTTGCAAGTAATGCTCTCCAACGGAAGTCCCTCCAGACTTGCGAAATCTGGATAATTGCCGCAGTTTCCCACACTGTCGTGCTAGTCATTGACGCTTTTTCACTTAACCAAACACGACAATTTAGAGATTTTGATGAATCCCCCTATTAATCGATCTGGACGGAAATTCCTGCCAGCCTTTCGGGCTTGCATGGCAGTGTGGCTTTGCCGCGGATTTTGTCTACTACAGGCGTCATCGGCTCTCGCGGAAGATCGCCTGCAACTGGATCCTGAGCAGAGTGTAGTGATCACGGGCAATGCTTTTGCGGAGCGCATGGCGCTTTACGGTTACTTTGAAACGGCGCTTTATTGTGCCTATCCGGAGCACAATCTGACGGTGCGCAATCTTGGATGGTCAGGTGATGAGGTGGATCTGATGCCGCGGGCGGACAACACGGGATCGTTTGAAGAGAATCTTCGCTGGCACAAGGCGGACGTGGTACTGCTTTGCTTCGGAATGAATGAATCTTTTGCTGGCATGGAGGGAGTGGAGCAATGGCGGACGCGTTTGCAAAAGTTTGTGCGCGGTCTGAAATCACAGAAATTCAATGGGAACTCAGCGCCGAAGCTGGTGCTCGTTTCTCCGATCTCCCATGAAGACCTCGGGGCTCCAATGCCGACTGGCAAAGCCGTGGAAGACCGCAACGCTTTATTGCTGGCCTACACGAAAGTGATGGCAGACGTAGCAAAGGAAGAGAGCATCTTATTTGCCGATTTGTTTGAGCCGATGAAAGTGCAAATGGCGACGGAGCAAGCACCGAAAAGGCACCTCACGTTGAACGGTATTCACTTGAATGAACTCGGTTATTTCCACGCCAGCCGGATCCTTGCTGAATCGTTGGGACTGGTCGATGCTGCAGAACCATCCACCGAAAACGCTGAACAACTCCGGCGCGCAGTCCATGAGAAAAACTACCTCTACCATCTCGTGTGGCGCCCATTGAATCCTTACTACATCTGGGGCGGTCGCGCATGGTGCTGGAAAGACGATACGCCGATGGAAGAACTTGAACAAATCGCTGCTGTGGTGGTAAAAATGGACGCGGCGATTTGGAAATCTGAGAAACCAGCGACCGCAGCAGGGTGGGGATCACTTCCTCAGGGATCCGAACTTTGGGAGGAACCGGTCAAAAGCGATGCCGCAGACTTCCCAGAGAAAGGGACAACGCCGCCACTGGATTACGTGCGGCGCAATGGTGCCAGACCAAAACCCTGAAGCATTTCCACTTTACACCTGCTGAATTGGACTCACATCTTCAGCAGCCAGTAGTCACTTTATACAACTGATTCATGAAGCAGATCACATTTTCTGACACTCCAACAACGAAAGCCTGCTTGTCGACGCTTGTTCTGGTGGCAGCCTGCCTGACGACTGCCCTCGCGGACGATGCCGAGGCAGAAGCGACCGATAGAATCCCTCCGCCACAGGAGCAACTGGAGAATTTTTCTCTAGCGGCAGGTTATGAGGTGAACCTATACGCATCCGAGGTCGACTCACCTCTGCACAATCCAATGGGGATGGCCTTCGATGAGCAGGGTCGCCTGTGGGTGATCACTTCTCCGACTTATCCTCATCTGGCACCCGGCAAAGATCCGCAGGACAAGCTGCTCTATTTTGAAGATACCGACAAAGACGGCGCAGCTGATAAGCATACTGTCTTCCTCGACGATCTGTTAATCCCAACTGGATTTGCTCTTGATACTGACGGCGTCTACCTGGCACAACAACCGAACATCTGGTTTGTGAAGGACACCGATGGCGATGGCAAAGCCGATAGCAAAGAAGTCGTGCTGCAGGGGTTCTCAGTGGAGGACAGCCATCACTCTACATCCGCCTTCTCATGGGGGCCGGACGGCTCGTTCTACTTTTGCGAAGGTGTGTTTCTTCACACCCAGGTGGAAACTCCCTACGGGCCACAGAGATCGCGTGATGCGGGTGTCCACCGCTACAAGCCAAGCACGCAGCGGTTCAATGTGATGTCGCACCACGCTTACAGTAATCCCTGGGGAATCGCGTTTGATCGCTGGGGCCAAGCGGTAATTTCCGATGCTTCCAGTGGCAACCACTACAATTTTGCCGCAGTGATTTCGGCGTTCGACTATCCTGAGAAAATCGTTGCAGCAGATTCAATGTTGAAGCGCGGTCGTCCGATGGCCGGAAACGTCATCGTTTCCAGCGGTCACTTCCCTGACGATGTGCAAGGCACCCACCTGAACAACCAGAGCCTTGGCTTTCAAGGCACCCGCTGGGATCGCTTTATTGCGGAAGGTTCCGGCTGGCGCACTGAGGCATTGCCAGACTTGATCCAGTCCACAGATGTCTCATTTCGCCCGGTTGCATCCGCCATCGGCCCGGATGGTGCGCTCTACATTCTCGACTTTTGCAACCCACGCATCGGGCACATGTACTTCACAAGGGATGAGCCTGAGCGTGACTACTCGCACGGTCGGATTTGGCGTATCACGGCCAATGATCGACCACTTCTTGAGATGCCAGTAATCCGCGGCGAATCTCCTGAACGATTGTTAGAGTTGTTGAGCGCACACGAGAATCACGTCCGCCACTGGGCGCGGCGCTTTTTACAAAATGGGCCGGCAGATGATGTCATGCCGGCATTGGACAAATGGATTGCCGCTCTCGACAAGACCGCGCCCGGCTACGCGCACCTTCTTACCGAAGCCTTGTGGGTTCATGAAGGCCGCAACGTTGTGAACAAAGAACTGCTCAAAGTGGTTCTGGCGCTGGACGAACCGATGGCCCGTGCTGCGGCTGTCCGAGTTATCCGCCACTGGCTGGTCGCGGGCCACATCAGCGATGATGAGGGCATCAAGTTGCTTGGCAATCACATTGTGGATGTCGACATGCGTGTGCGTCTGGAAGCGGTGACGGCATCAGGTTTCTTAAAAGCGCCAGAAGCCAGCGAGCTAGCGGTCTACGCATCCACTCTGCCAATGGATAGCAATCTGAAGTCGGCCTTGCGACAAACACTGAAAGCTCTAGAGAAACACGGAGCCCCAACCTCTGATCTTGGCCGAAGCTTCTCGCTCAAAATTCTTCCACTTGAGGAGCTCCTGAAACTGCCGATGGATGCCATGGTAGCGGAGGCAATTCTGCGCCGCAGTGATTCCTCAATTGAAGAGAAAGAAAAGGCCATTGCCGCCGCTATGAAGGAGAAAAGCGTTAGCCGCGCGCGCATTCTGGTCGATACTATTGGCAATCTGAAGGCCGATGAGAACGGCGCTGTAGCGACACTGAGACAACTCGTGCTAAAGTCTGACAGCGCCGACCTTCAAGCCCACCTGTTGCAGCTGACGCAATTCGCCAGTTCAGCTCCAACTGATGACATTCGCCGACTGATTCTAGCGACGCTGACTGTAGCCGAGGGCAACTTGATGGCTGCAGTTACCAGCGGCCAGTCTCAGCTCGACCTCTACCACTCCCTGCTATTGGTTGAAGATGAGAAAACCTTACAAGCCTGCTATCGGCCAATCAAACAAGCCACACTTAGCTACCTGGATGACGCTACTCGGCGAGCAGCCTATCTTGCGCTCGCGCATATCCCCTTTCAACGGAACGCTACACTCAAATTGTTGAGCAAAAACATTCTTGATGCTCGGCATCAATCAGCGCGACGATTTGCTGCCATAGAGGCATTGAACCTTATCCCACAGGAAGAGTGGCCAGAAGCCTTGAAGCCATTTGAGCTGAGATCCATCCGCATCAAGGCGGTGCAGTCATCTCTGTTGTTCGACAAGAAAGAGATCTCAGTGAAAGCTGGGCAGCCGCTGATCATTACCTTTGAAAATCCAGATAGCCTCGATCACAACCTGGTGATCGGCACTCCTGATTCGCTACAGGAAATCGGCGCCGCAGCCACTCAAATGATTACCTTGCCAGACGAACTTGGATTAAAGAAGAACTACATTCCAGATCTCCCATCCGTCATTGCAGGCACCGCAGTCATCGGCAGTGGCAAGTCTGAAATTCTGACGCTCATGGCCCCGGAGACTCCTGGCGACTATGTCTTTGTCTGCACCTATCCGGGCCACTTCGGAACCATGAACGGAATTCTTAAGGTTGCCGAGTAGACGATTTTTAAGGGGAACACGTCATCGACGATACGACAATAAGTGGTTCCTTTAGAAACGAATCTGTGTTGATTCCTTTATCTCCGACATGGATGATTGAATACAGAACCTAAAAAGCGAGCCCCATTCAGGGGGCTACTGGACTTGAGCCCAGGCCCAAATAACTCGGGTCGATTTCATGCATCATACACGGCGGAGAAGCAAATCCCTTACTATCTGATTGGTGATTGGTCAATTTTGTCATTGGGATTCCTTTCGTTCATGGCCACGACTTCATTATAGAACTCAGGCTTTGCGATCGGAGAGACGCCGATGCCAATTCTTCTGCACTGCAGTCGAACTGCATGAATCTGGGTGAGAAAATGTGTCACAGGCCCAGTGCAATCATTTTCTGCGATAACGGAAGGTTGACTTGGGACACCTGCTATCGGAGAAGACACCCATGCGATCCCGCAGTAGTCAGGAAAACACCGATGCCTCTGAGGCCCCAAAATCAAAGCTGAACCGTGAATCCCTTCTCGGTGCCAGCTGGATCTTTCGCTATTTGCGTCCGTATCGGGGATTCTTTTATCCGGCGCTCATCTGCCTTTTTGTCACCAGCGGCCTGGCCCTAGTATTCCCTTACATGATGGGACAATTGGTGGGCGGGTCGATGAGTGCTGCGCAAGGTGGTGATTCCGCTGATGTCTCAGCCATCACGGATGGCATCAATCGCACCGCGATGATTCTGGCCGGTGCACTGGCGCTGCAGGCATTCATCGCCTACTGGAGGGTGCGCTGGTTCGCCAGAGCAGGAGAACGGGCGCTGGCAGATATTCGACGCGAGACCTATAATCGCATCATCCGCTTGCCGATGGCGTATTTCTCTGAGCACCGTGTCGGCGAACTTTCGAGTCGACTGGCTTCCGATCTCACGCAAATGCGCGACACTCTCATTATGACCGTGCCGCAAATCATTCGCCAAAGTGTCATGTTGCTCGGCGGTCTGACATTTGTTTTGATGTCCAGTTGGAAATTGTCGCTGTTCATGCTGGGAACATTGCCAGTGGTGATCTTGACGGTGGCGATTGTCGGCAGAAAAATTCGTGGATACAGTCGGGATGCGCAGGATCGGCTTGCCGAGTCCAGCGTCGTTGTCGAAGAGACGCTGCAGGCCATCAGCGATGTGAAATCGTTTACCAACGAAGCGCACGAGACCAACCGCTATAGCAAAACCATCGATGGCTTCCTTTCCGCTACGCTTAAGGCTGCTGGCGCGCGTGCATTCTTCATATCATTTATTATCTTCGTCCTGTTCGGCACGATCACGCTGGTCGTCTGGTTTGGCGCGGGCATGCTGCAGGAAGGCGCGATCACTTCAGAAGAATTCACACGCTTCGTTCTATTCAGTGTGTTTGTCGGCGCAGCGCTGGGATCACTGCCGGAAATTGTCAGCCAATTGCAAAATTCGCTGGGAGCGACTCAGCGAGTGCGAGAAATTCTAGACACGGCCCCAGAGGGAGAAGATCGACCAGCAAACCCTGACAACGGCCAACTCGCCCGCCTTACGGGAGCGGTAGAACTGAAAGACGTCCGCTTCAGTTACCCATCACGACCAGACCTTGAAGTATTAAAAGGGATTAGCTTTCGCGCAAGTGCCGGCGAACGCATTGCCCTTGTTGGCCCCAGTGGTGCTGGGAAATCGACCATCATTCAGCTTCTGCTGGCATTCTACGACGCTGATACGGGTGCCGTCCTCTACGACGAGAAAGACTCGCGCTCGTTGCCACTTGAGTTTCTGCGATCGCAGATTGCCATCGTTCCACAAGAAGTGCTGCTGTTCGGCGGCAGCATTCGCGAGAACATCGCTTACGGAAAGCCCGGCGCTTCCGATGACGAAATCGCAGAAGCCGCACGTCAGGGCAATGCGCACAGCTTTATCGAATCCTTCCCTGAAGGCTATGACACCGTTGTCGGTGATCGAGGCATCAGACTATCCGGAGGTCAACGCCAGCGTATCGCCATCGCACGAGCCATCCTTGCAGATCCGGCCGTGCTCATTTTAGATGAAGCGACTAGCTCGCTGGATTCGGAAAGCGAGCAACTGGTGCAGGAGGCGCTCGACAAACTGATGCAGAATCGCACGTCGATCATTATTGCCCATCGACTTGCCACCGTGCGAGATGCCGATCGGATCATCGTTCTCAAGAATGGCGAAATCGCTGAGTCAGGCACCCACACCGAACTCAGTGCAAAAGAAGCTGGCGTGTATCGGATGCTGGCTGAGTTGCAATTTTCTGCTTAGGGCCTGTTCGGAAATAACCTGCACAAATCTGCTTGCCTTTTTTGCCATCACCCGCGTTGGATTTCAACTCAGATAGCTCGCTATCATCGCTGAAATCCGCCTTGGTGCTGACAAAAACTCCTGCGCATCTTCGCACAGTTAATTCCCGAACAAGCCCTTAATAACGATCCGGCGAGAGCAACTGCAGATCGCATACTGGCTCTTCGTCCGAAACGAGCGCGGCGATTGTTTCCCCCGTCACTGGTGCCAGACTGAGGCCAAGCATGCCGTGGCCGGCAGCGACCAGCACGTTTCCATGCGCCTGACTTCGGCCAATGTAAGGCAATCCATCCGGTGAGCATGGGCGAAGACCGCTCCACACCGGCTCCAGTGAAAAATCGCTTCCTTCGAACTGAGGAAAGAAGCGAGGAATCGCCTGCAAGATCCCCGCTACTCGACGGCGATTGATTGATTGGTCGAGCCCTGCGATTTCCATAGTTCCGCCAAAACGAAGCGTGTCACCCATGGGAGTGACTGCCACTTTTGCCTCACACAGAATCGAGCAGAGTTCCGGCAGAGCTGCTGGTTGTTTCAAGGTAACACTGTATCCCTTTCCGGCCTGAACTGAGAGGCGCAACCCAGGCAATAGTCTGGCGACTCCCGCTGACCAGGCTCCGGTCGCGATCACACATTCATCAACGGGATAGCGTGCCTCCTTGGTCACCACTGCGGAGACATGCCCCTGCTTATCGCAATCGAAAGCAGTCACTTCTGAATTCCACATAATCCGGCCGCCCATTTGCTCGATGGCATTTTGAAGATTGGCGACAAATCGATTGGGAGACAAATGGCAATCCTGGGGAAAATGCACGGCACCCTCCACTTTCATCTCAATGCCTGGATCAAGAGCCGCCAGTTCCCTTGACTCTAACACTTTCGCTTCAACTCCCAGCGCATTCGCCTGGGCTACCACATCCGCCTCTTCCTCCAACATTTCGGGGGTCTTGCAAAGCATCAGGAGCCCGCGTTTCACGAGCTCAAAATCGAACTCAGGCTGCCCGTCGAGCTCCACAAAAAGCTGTCGACTTCTCAGGCTCAAGTCGCGCAGTACGGGTGCTGCGGCGCGCACGCGTTCAGGAGTTGACGCACGATAAAACCGCCAGCCCCAGGCAAGCAAATCCCAGTTGATCCGGGGGCGAACATAGAAAGGGCTTCCTGGATCCAGCATCCAGCGCAGCCCCTTCGCCATCATTCCCGGCGCAGCTAGCGGAATAAAATGACTGGGCACGACCATTCCTGCATTTCCCAGCGAACAACAGTCGCGCGTGTCAGAGCCCCGCTCGAGCAAGGTGACACCATGCCCGCGTTTTAGACATTGATAGGCAATCGAAAGACCGATCACCCCGCCACCCACGATGACGATTCCTTTCCCCGATTGCGACATAGCGAAACGCCTACTCAGCAGATTTTTTCGAATCCTTCACTGGTAAGCGATAGCAGGCAGCTTCGACATCATTGCGCACCAGCAGATAACTTCCTGCCAGAGTCGGCGTGTTCCACGATTTTGTATTCGAAGCCAGCGCCTCTAGCGTTGCTAACTCCTCGTGTTTTTCCGGGTTCGCATTGACCAGAATGACGTTCCCCCGCTCCGCTTGCACAAGAAAAACATCACCCACCAGCAAGTTCTGGCCATATCCGTATCGCCCGTCCTTCCATTGCCGTTCACCGTCTTCAAGGCTGATGCAAGCAAAACGTCCCTCATCCAATCCATAAGCAAATCCCTTGTAAACGCAGGCGTTGCTGAACTTTGTTTTCAAGCGGTTGGATTCCCATATTACCTCCACAGTACACTTGCTGGCATCGACATCAGCTGGCCGGATATGCAGAAGGTGGCAGCCCAGTCCATAACTGGCAGTGAGCAGCACTTGCTCACCATCAATGATTTGCGGTTGAGCAGGTTTGGGCATTGAGCCGGGCCACTGCCAGCGCCAGATTTCGTCACCAGAATCAGGATCATGGCCGGTTACAGACTTCGCATTCACACTGACAATTTGCGAACGCCCCGCAAGAGTTACGAGAACAGGCGACGCGAACCCGGCCGCATCTGAACCATTCGTCCAGGCCGGCTCACCAGTCAGCTTGTCGTATGCGATCAACAGCGGGCCAGAGTTTCCTCCAGTAACGACGACATGCGCGCCTGTCATAAGGGGTGATCCAGACTTTCCATACATTGGGTTCTCAGCACTATTCTCCTCCAGCACCTGGCGCGACCACACTAGCTTTCCCGTTGCCAGCTCAAGACAGTCGAGAATTCCTGTCGCCCCCAGGGCGTAAACGAGGTTTCCTTCGATCTGAGGTGTTGCCCGCGGGCCATCGCCTCCCATGCCTTCAGAGAATCGGGCGGTATTGCGATGCGCCCAAATGGCCTCGCCGGTTGCAAAATTGTAACAAGTGACCAGTTCCTGATCATCCCGTTGTTCCTGGGTGATCGCATAGCGGCCTTTCACCGCGAATCCTGACCAGCCAAGCCCCATTGGTATGCGCCACAACTCTTCTGGAGGATTCGCCTCCCAATCAGTTTCAAGCGTTACACCTCGAACAATCCCGGTGCGATCAGCGCCTAAATAACCTGGGAAATCCTGATAAACACCAGCGGGCACCCAATCATCGATTTCTGCTTCATTCTGCGGCGCCAATCCGGAAAGGTCGTCGAGCCCCTGTCCCTTCTCAGGAGCCCAGCGCCAGGTGAACTGAGGCAGGGACGAGCCATCGAATGATCCATTGTAGCGGAACAACTGCGTAGTCGCTGCCACGGCAATCACACCGACAATGAGCGTCAGGATCTTAGATTTGGCACTCCCGCCGAAACGAAAAACTGCCCACAAGGCGATTATCACAAGACCGATGACCACCCCCATCGCCGTCGCGACGGTGCTGGCAAAACTCTCCGTAGCATGCAGCCAGGCAATTCCGCCCGCCAGAGCCAACAGTAAAAGAACGCAAAGAATGGTAAATACGCGCATCCTGTATAGATCGCAGCGAAGGAAGCCGAATCAAGTACACAGTTTTCGGACTCCAAAGTATCGCAGTTGCCAAGTTGTGCTATTCTGGCACCGAATGAGCAAAAGCATCACAGATTTCGCCAATTCCCAGTTGCAGGGCCTGATTCCCTATGAGCCCGGCAAGCCGATTGAGGACGTCGCCCGGGAGTTGGGACTCGATCCTGCCGACATCGTCAAACTGGCATCCAATGAGAATCCGCTGGGCCCGTCACCGGCTGCAGTGGATGCGATGAAGGCGGCAGCAGAGCACGTCAATATCTATCCGGATGGTGGCGGATACCGATTACGTTCCGCCATTGCAGAGAAATTCGAGCTGGAGATTGGCAACGTCGTGCTGGGCAATGGTTCCAATGAAATCATCGAGCTGACGGGTCACGCATTCCTCCACCCCGGAGCTGAAATCGTCACAGCAGAACATGCTTTTGTCGTTTACAAGCTGATGGCGACGCTGTTCGGCGCGAAGACGATTGAGGTGCCAGATCCAGGCTTCGTCCATGATCTGGATGCGATGGCCGCTGCGATTACAGAAGATACCCGAGAAGTGTTCATTGCTAATCCTAACAATCCGACAGGAACGCTGGTTGGACAGGAAGAGATCGACCGCTTTATGGATAAAGTACCGGATCACGTAGTCGTGATCTTCGATGAAGCCTACTACGAATTCCTCGACACTCCCCCAGACACACTGAAATTTGTAAAAGAGGGTCGCAATGTTATTATCATGCGCACATTCTCGAAGATCCAAGGATTGGCGGGCCTGCGCATAGGTTATGGACTTGCCCCAAAACCGCTGGCCGAATTGCTGCAGAAGACCCGGCAACCGTTCAATGCGAATTCGATGGCACAGGCGGGTGCGATCGCTGGCCTTAAGGACACCGCCCATCAGGATAAGACGAAGAACATCACTGACGAAGGCCGCGCATTGTTCGAAAAAACGTTCAGAGAAATGGGCTTGGAATATGTGCCCAGCTACGCAAACTTTGTTATGGTTAAGGTCGGCGACGGCGATACCTTGTTCTCTAATATGCTCAAAAAAGGAGTGATCGTCCGTGCCATGCGCGCTTACAAACTACCGGAGTGGATTCGTGTTTCCGTGGGGACTCCGGTAGAAAATGCACGCTTCCTCGAAGTCTTTCGCGAAGAGATGGCGACGCTACCAGCCTGAATTCGATGAGCTATGTCAATGATACCGTCGCCGCGATCTCAACGGCTCCAGGCCTGGGCGCTGTAGCACTTCTCCGTGTCTCGGGAAACAACGCCGTCGCCATAGCGACTAAGGCCTTCAAAGGCCACACGTCGCCTGAGAATGCGACGCCTCGCATGCAGTACTTTGGCAGTATTGTCGATCAATCTGGTGTCACGGTTGATCAGGTGTTGATGACGGTTTTCCGAGCGCCCGCCAGCTACACCGGCGAGGATCTTGTCGAAATCGGCTGTCATGGCGGCGTTTTGGTCACACGGCAGATATTGGACATCTTGTTCGCTGCCGGAGCACGCCCTGCTGAGCCAGGCGAATTCACCCAGCGGGCATTTCTCAACGGTAAGATGGATCTAACACAGGCGGAAGCAGTGATGGATCTGATTTCCGCACAGACATCTCTGGCTCTGCGCTCTGCGAACGAACAACTGGAAGGTCACCTTGGCAAGAGGATGGACGACGCGCGCGAGGATTTGCTTAATGTCCTGGCGCATGTCGAGGCCTACATCGATTTTCCTGAAGAGGACATTGCTCCTGAGACAAGCACAGAGCTGACGGCGCGACTTCAGACGGTGATCATTTTGCTCGATGGCTTGCTGGCCACTGCCAATCGTGGTCGCATCTTGCGGGAAGGCATTCGCACAGTGATCTGCGGCGCCCCGAATGTTGGCAAATCGAGTCTACTGAACGTTTTACTTGGTTTCGAGCGTGCGATTGTCAGCGATGTCCCGGGCACGACGCGTGACACCATTGAAGAGACTATTCAAGTGCAAGGCCTTCCCCTGCGATTGGTCGATACTGCTGGCGTGCATGATGCGTCTGATGCCATAGAGAAAGAAGGCATTCAGCGCACTCAAAAGCAACTGGACACCGCCGATCTAGTCATTGAGGTGGTCGACGCTCATCAGGCGAACAGCGGCCGCATCACACTGCCCGACAACTCTAATAGCAAACACCTACTCGTTCTCAATAAAGCGGATTTGGGCTTCCATGACGACTGGAAGAAGAACGTCGATCAGGGCATCGCGCTATCCTGCACAACGCGGGACGGCCTGGACGCACTGGCTGACCGGGTGTTCACGTTGTTGGCCAGCGATGTTGGTGAAAGCTCATCCAGCATGGTTGCAATCAATGCACGCCACCAGTCATGCATGATGCGCTCGCGGGATTATCTAATCGCAGCAGTGAAAGCGATGGAGGCAGGAGAATCGCCTGAATTCACTGCGCTCGAAATCCGATCTGCGCTGGATGCTGTCGGTGAAGTGGTCGGGAAAGTCGACGTTGAAGAACTGCTGGGTGTGATCTTCGGATCATTCTGTATTGGCAAATGATCAGCTTTAACATTGGCGTTACTAGTATGTCTTCAGCACCTTATCACTTGCGACTTGAGGTGACCCAGCATTGACCCAATTGTCATATGCCTGCCAGCCCTGACCGAGAAGGCTCTCTGCTTCGCCAAAGCGATTCCCAGATCCTAACACAACCACCAATAGACGGTTGGGTTTAACGTATTTGCGCCCGTCGCCCATGTCCCGAACCGTATTCGGACGATCCGCAGTAATGATCACGCAGCCACCAGCAGCAGGTGAACTGCCGGTTTTGATGCCGTCGATCCCCTTTCTGCCCACCAGAGTGTTAGTGTTCTTCAAAGTGAACGATTGCGCCTGCCCCTGACTTTCATACGAAACCCGGCGACTGGTCAGTGAGGTGTAAAAAGTAAACGAGGGATCTTCCAGGGCATAGAGACACAACCGGGCAAGGTCCTCCGCGCTTGCAGCGTCAATTCCGGACGGGCTATCCATTCCATGGGCATTGACAAAGCTTGTATTCGACATCCCCTTGCGACTGGCCAGCGAATTCATCTGTGACACAAACTCCGCAACGGGGTCACCACCTCGTCCACTGCGCCTCAGCAAGTCCCCCCCCACGAATGCCGCTAACGTTTCTGCGGCACGATTGTCGGACGCCATCATCGAGCTGGACATCGCATTCCGCAGCGAAATGCGATCCCCCGGTTCCAGGCCGATTGGGTTCGGGCCGCCAATTCTTCCAGCGGAAGGAGGCACAATCGCAATCGTCGACATTGGCGTGTTGGTAGCCGCTGCCCAGTCAAGCACGACCTTTGCCGTGGCGATCTTTGTCAGACTGGCAACGGGACGGCGCCCACTGAAATTGCTTGCGAGAAGGATGTGATCACTGTGTGCATCCAGCACTAGATAGCTGACACCGGAAGCCGCAGAACCTCCACCCAGCATTGGAATCCCGCCCGTGCTGAGGCAGCCCGAAGTCAGCGCAATTGCGATCACTGAAAGAAATGGAACAATAAATCGGATCATTTTGACAAAGAAGGGTTAAATCGAAAGCATTCTATAGGCTCTGCAAGTGTGCGCAACCGAGGAATCCGAGGTTCGTCCGACGCACCATACGGTTTGACATCTGAAGGTTGAGAATAGTCACTTGATGGGGCATCGTTTTCCGAAAGAGTGCCCATTTATGCCGATTTACGAATACTACTGTCCTGACAACAACAAGCTCTACTCATTCTTCGCCCGAAGCCTGGCGATGAGAGATCGAGTCCCACGCTGCCCGGACGACGCGACACTACGAATGGAGAAACGCGTATCGCGCTTCGCAGTCACCAAGAGCAGCGGCGACGCAGAATCCGGCCCAGAGGACGATCTGCTGGCAGGACTCGATGAATCGAAAATGGAATCCATGATGATGGAAATGGAAAAAGAAATGTCAGGAATGGATCAAGACAATCCCGATCCCCGCCAGCTCGCTGGATTCATGAAGAAGATGGCCGGGGCAATGGGCGGCAAAGTGCCTGACGCGATGCAGGAAATGATCAGCCGACTGGAGAAAGGAGAAGACCCGGACGCATTGGAGGCGGAGTTCAGTGACGCATTCGACGACGATGAAATGCTGGCAGCTTTCACAGCCGCGAAGGGTAGCCGCACCAGAACACCTGATAGGGATCCCAAACTCTACGAAATGAGCGACTACGTTGAGATGTAGCGCAGGCTCGGCCGGCAACGTCCCTAACTTTTTGACTAGTTTAGTTTTAGTTCTTCCGCGCAGTGGAATCCACTACATCGAAAGAATGACCTATCTCGATTACTTCGACGATCTCACTATCGAAACGAATAAATCTCCCCAAGGCCAGGCTCGACCAGCTTAATTTCCGTAGTCCAAGTTCTCGGAAAAACCGGAAAATTCCCCCTGGCTGTCAGCGTCAGGTGTATCCAAATCGGCCAATGGATCTCTGTTGACTGATCGATCAACGCTCAATGCCTGCTCGGGGATCAGTTCATTGGCTGATCTTTCAAGCAGCAGATCCCTCTGCTCACGCTCTGCACTCACACGATCCAGGTTATCTGAGTCGCCCCAGTCGGTCTTATAACCAAAAATCAAGGTCGAGAAGAGGACAACCACTGCTGCGATTGACAACACGCCACGTATCACTTTCCAATTCGAATTGTCTGCGAATCGATCGACCTTCTTCTCCGCGCTCCGGCGCCTGCGATGTCCCCGACTCTTGCGGCGATGCTTTTCTTTCCAACTTGAATCCGCCTCTCCTGTCGCTGCAATGACACGGTTGGGGACAAATGGCGAATCGGCATCCTCATGCTTCGACCTTGGTGGGCCCTGCCCTCTAGTTGGCGGCAATTTCGTCGTCCCACTCTGATCACCCAGAAAGTCGGTATCGATGAGAGAAAGTTCGCCAAAGGAAGCTGCGCCAGCGCCTCTCGGCGCAAGGGATAGAGTAGGCTCATGTTCAGGCTTTGGAACGGCATTTTCAAAGGCGGGAGAAGGAGCCTCGAGCCATGGCTCAAAATCCGGATCTTCCGCAATTGGTTCAGCTGTGGGTCCTGCAGTCTGAAACGCGCCCGCAGTATCCTGAAAACTCACAGTCTCTGGTGCGGACGGCGTCACTTCTACAGGATTCGGCAAAAGCCAGGAATCGCCTGTTTCAAAATTGTTCGTTAGCAGCGAATCGTCAGATTCGGGCTCCACCATCGCACTTGTTCCCCGATTGAATGCCTCGGAACTAAACTCCTCCTCAGGAGCATCGGGCATACTAGCCATAAGCCGCTGCTGGGCAGCGTGGATCAATGCCTGCTGGGCCGATGTTACATTCGCACAGCAAATACAAGGCCCTGACACCGTCAAATACTCGGCAGCAACGCACATTTCCGTGCCACAGGAGGGACATTGGAAAAGTACATCAGTCGGTGTTGCTGTCGAAACCATTCGGGATAGAACTCTGTGGTTAATACAGCTCTTCTAATTATTTTGTCTATTAAAAAATTAAGATTCTTTAGAATCTTTCATAGATAGAATTTCAAGGCACTTCCCGCCCTTGCCAACTGGTCGCTTATAAGCTGATAACAAATGACTTAGGGCTTCCAGTCGAAATTTCTTCCCAGAGAAGGTTTGACTGTCGAGGCCGTGTCAGATGGACTCTGGATCTCCTGCACTATGAGAAATATACTGAAAACTTCGCTACTTCTGGCTGGATTACTGATGCTGCTGGCAGCGTCCGCCCACGCTCAAGACACTACCGCTTCCCCTATCAATAGCGGCGACACCGCCTGGATCACTGTAGCCACTGCCTTGGTTTTGTTCATGACCCTACCCGGCCTGTCATTGTTCTATGCTGGCCTGGTGAGACGGAGGAACGTTCTGTCAGTTCTGATGCATTGCTTCGTCATTACCTGCGTCATGAGTCTTCTCTGGCTTGTTTGCGCCTATTCTCTCTCATTCACAGCAGGGAACGATTTTTATGGGGGCCTCAGCCGAGCCTTCCTCAGTGGTGTTGAATTCGACGTTCCCTATGCAGAGGGGCAATCGATCCCGGAGCTCACGTTCTTCGCCTTTCAGATGACATTCTTCATCATCACCCCGGCGCTCATGGTAGGGGCATTTGTCGAACGTATGAAATTTTCAGCAATGCTCCTCTTCACTACATTGTGGGCATTGCTGGTCTATGTTCCCGTGTGCCATATGGTGTGGGGTGGCGGCAGCATGTTCGGGCTGGAGGGAATAAAAGATCACGCGGGTGGAATCGTTGTCCACGTCACCGCTGGCATTGGAGCATTGGTCGCCGCTATCGTTGTCGGCCCGCGCAAGGGATTTCCGCAGTCGCAGATGCCTCCGCACGACTTGCCGTTGACGGTCGCGGGAACGGGAATGCTTTGGGTGGGATGGTTCGGATTCAATGCTGGAAGCGGGCTCGCTGCCAATGGCGATGCCTCGATGACACTGATTGTCACTCACACATCTGCAGCCACTGGGGCACTGGTGTGGATGGCAATTGAATGGATTCTACACAAGCGCCCCAGTGTGCTGGGAATCGCGACTGGCGCTGTCGCCGGTCTCGCTGCCATCACTCCCGCATCGGGAGATGTCGGCCCGGCAGGCGCGATGGTGATCGGTGCCTGCTCAGGTCTTCTGTGCTGGTTTTTCTCAGCACGTATTAAGCAGCGCTTCGGGTATGATGATTCGCTGGACGTGTTTGGAGTTCACGGCATCGGTGGCCTCGTCGGCAGCCTGCTGGTTGCTGTGTTTGCAGCCAGCGCGCTTGGCGGCCAGGAAGGTGAAGGCTACTCGATAGGCAAACAACTTGGCACGCAAGCTGCCGCCTGTGCCATTACGGCGGTTTATACTGCGATCGTCAGCTACGTCTTGCTGAAAGTGATTGGCGCTGTCGTCGGACTCCGCGTCTCCGAACGCGAAGAAAACGAAGGACTCGATCTCGCGGATCATGGTGAAGTTGGCTACAACAACTAACTTCCTCTACTGCACTGCCCTGTAGAATCCCGCTTCGATCGATCTCGTATCGCGCAGCTGAACGCTCAGTGCCAGGGCTTCAACCTGCACGCCATCTCCCGTCGTCCAGCCATCGTCGTTTTCCGCAAGGGATGCGATAGTCGACCAATTTTGACCGTCGCTGGAAAACTCTACTCGCGCCACGGCGGGACTGACATCGCGCGGCAGCAAGGTGATCAACCTTTCGCCAGTCACAGCATCAATATCCAGTGTGGCGAACCTTAAAGCTGACTGAGTTACACTGCCATATTCGAAAGCTCCAATATCAATCGCAAGTCCAGCAAGCCTTGGATTGCCAGCCACATCGGTTCGAGAGTCGGCATCCGCTTGCTCGAATCCTGCGTCGATCATCGGCGATCCTGCGGTAAGTGAAAGTCCCGCAATTTCGTCCACACCACCAGTAAACTTAGGATCTGCAAAGACACCCGATGCCTCTTGTCCGCTGATCTGCTTGAAGCTCGACCAAGACGATGCCCAGCGGCCCTGCCATTCCCAGCCGGTCGTTCTACCGGACGTATAGTAGCCGTTGTTGTCGAAACTATTGCCACTGCTATCCGCAAATTCTTCAGGAAAAGTGACTAAGTATCCCTGCTCGCCCGCTACAAAGAGATTATTCTGAAACGTGTTGTTGTTCGTACTGTAGCGAATATTCACTTCACCGATCTGAAAGCGACGCGTGTCGTTCTCAAAAAAGGTATTGTTCACAATCATGCATCCTTCCGTCGCACCGCGCCGCCGATCGTAGCCCCCCAGCAGAAGTCCTCCGATGGAGTTATGCCAGACGACATTATTGCGCACAATCACACCACTCGTGATCCCAGCAGAATCCTCGCTCGCCAGCTCAATTCCGATATCGCAGTTATAGACACGATTCCTATCAATCACCAGATCGCGGCCACCGTCGACATAGATCCCAGCTGCCGTGTAATCGTCATACGCCGGGTTATTTCGTGTGCTGATATTGTAAATAGTGTTGCCTGCAATCACTCCATCCCTTGCTTGATCGAGTCCTGCAGGGCCAACGCCCTCAAAGCCAATCACATCAATTCCAATGTTATTGCTGTCATAAAGGGTGTTACCAATCGCTTGGAATCGCGTGACATTGCCATTGAATACAAGAGTCTCGCTGGTGCCAAGCGTGAATCCTGACATCACAACATTTTCGATCACCACCTGATCAATCGGCACCGTTTCCTCGCCATAGACGGCAATGGCATGCGCATTCCCATCGGCATGAGTCGTTCTTACATCTGCCACCGAACCGCCTTGAATCGTAATACTTCGCGCCATTCCCTCAATTGAGATTCCCTTGGGAGTTTTGTCTTCGAGATGCGTTGAAATATCGTGCACCTGGCAGTCAATAATCTCAATATCGTGCACATTGTTGCGAAACGCGATACCGATTGGATCGCGAGAAGTGCTCGTTCGGTTGTCGGTGTTTCGAATTTCGAATCCACGGACTCTGACATAGGCGACAGTGTTGCTGAAGAATACCAGCCCCTTTCTGGAGCTATTCAATTGCAAGCCTTCGCCATCAATCACCGGGGTCTCGCCCGGCTTTGCAGAGAACTCGATCCACTGACCTTCTGTGCCCGAACGGGTCGGGCTTAAAACTTCGTTGTATACACCACCACCGACCAGAATGACATCTCCCGCGACCACTGATCCAGCGGCCTTTCCGAGTGTCCTCCAGGGCTGCGATTGCGTTCCGCTGTCACTGTCCGCCCCAGACGTGGAGACGTGGTAGGTTTCCGCAATCGAAAGCACACTCATGAGACAAAGCACCCCACTTGATCCCAAGATTCTGATGAGTGGCTGCATCAATCTGAATGAGATTCAAGCATCTCGTTCGTCGCGGGCTCCAACTGCGTCCGCCATGCTTCAGGGATTGTGATGGCGCGCATTTTCTCGCCACTGAGATCGACACATACCACGACCATTTCACCGATCGCGGCGATAGCACGAGGCGCATTCTTCCAGATTCTAAAGCGATACCGCACCGCCTTGCTGCGCACTTCTTCGACTAACAACTCAACATCAAACTCTTCCTCGAAGCGCAATGGCAGACGAAAGTCGCATGATGCTTTGACCCGCGGCCAGCCGATCTTCGACTCAGCAGGATGCACCGAAAACCCAAGCGAACGATAGAATGCGTGCTCCGCATCTTCCATGTAGCGATAGAAGTTCGAGAAGTGCACGATCCCCGCGAGATCGGTTTCTGAGAACGCTACACGGCGGGACATGGTGAATTGGCTGGGCATCCGGGAGTGTCGCCCAACTGTGACACTGACTCAACGAGATTTCATGCTCGCCTGCGACAGATATTCACCCTGCGTTCACCATCCAGTTGATGCCCGGTTCTGGTCAACCATTGGCCCACTGCTGCATGGTTTTCCTGAGGTATTTCGAATTCATCGATGAAATCCTGCGTCGAATCGAGACTGTAGCGGGTCGTATCCCAGAATTCTTCGACCTCCTCCAGCTCCGGGTGCGAAAGAATTGCCGCATAGGCCTGCGCTTTTTGCAGACGCTCATCTCCGTCGCAGGCACCAAGCGCCGCATCTAATTCAAAGAATGATCCACGAAAGCCTGGCTCAATAAAAATGATCGGTGCATCTTTCTGCACTACCCGAATAGCCTCACTGATCGACTGACGCATCATCCCGGCTGGAATGTGGTGCAGCGATAGCACGAACAAAGCGGCACCGAATTCGCTATCCCCGAAGGGCAGCGCTTCCGCAGATGCCTCATCATAGTCAATCTGCGGATGGCTGTTATGCAGGCGGGCACTTTCCACTGCTCGACTACTGGGATCAACGCCGACCAGATGCAGACAGAATTGCACCAA
>JBNMNB010000107.1:0-24775 GCA_051270635.1 Verrucomicrobiales bacterium
ACATGGCCCAGCTCCGCGTGATGCGCGCGAACAATGAGTGGCGAACCTTCTGGCAGGAGAAAGCTGCCTGACCACCGCTTTCATTCACACCCCTGCAGGCGACTACGTTTCGGCCATCCGTTTCGACCTGGGAACCGTTCCCAGCGGTGGTGCGTTCCATCCTGCGACACCGGGGAACACTGCGATCCGTCTCAAAGTGAAACTAGCCGACCCCGCAGCGTGGGCGATCGGAAATACTATTAATAACTGCGCTTCAGTGAATGGTGGTGGCTATACTGACACCGACTGCAAAGAAACCACTCTTACCAGCAACTACGGAAGCGTATCGTTTGCGGATGGCAGTTATATAGACAAGTGGGCGGACGACACCAGCATGTCACCATTACAATCACTCGGCTTTGAACTCGATCATGGAAACACAGGTGGCGCAGGATCGGATCTTGTGGGCTACATGCTCGAACAGATCGCCCCATCCGGGGTGAAGTTCGAATCGTTCAATACAGGCAAGTTTCCTGGTCCCGCTATCCCGATTCAGGTGAACTACCGCACCAACCTGACCCCATCCTGGACCGCATACTCGGGCTCTTTCTCGTCAAATGTTGAACAATGGCTGGGCGAGTCCAGTTTCTCCCTGAGTGCAGGAGAATATGTGACTGGATTTCAGTTAGTGTACGGAAATCTTCCAGGTGGTGGCGGCTACCACCCGAATGCTTCGGGGCAGAGCGATGTGGACATGTGGATGAAGATCGTCGATCCCGCCACGTGGACGGCAGGCGCTCCGGTGACGAACTGCGCTGCGACCTACGCGACGCTCAATGGCAACGCCGCCGGCTCAAGTGACTGCGCTACGATCAACACCATCGGAGCCGTGGCAGACTTCACCCTCTACCAGTGGGAAGCGACCAGCGACCCCTATTTGCCGGGTGAAACCTTTCGGGTTGGCATCACCTACGGCGTCGATCCTGAAAGCGGAAAGAACATGACCAGTCCGGTGATCAGCTACCTGCTTGCCCAGAAATTTGAATATGTCGGCAACGAAACCTATGCTGGCTCGGGTTACATTGATGCTGGCTCCCCTGCTCCTACGGTCGCAGTCATCGACGACTTCGCGGGCACTGGCAGGCAGTTGATTCGCTACAATTTTAATGCACTGTCCATCATCCCCACCGGTGGATATCACCATGCCTATCTCGAAGTTGACCTGAAAGCCGAGGATGGGACGCCCAACGGTTCATATACCAACGAAGTCTACGGCTCCTGGATACCGGAAAGTGAGGGACTCAATGGATACTTCATCACGGACAGCACGGACATCGATGGCGATGGATTGAGTTCCGACCAGGTGGCACGGGTGGCCCGAGCGTTTGCGGTTGATTCCGGCAACTCAACCGCAGCACTCGATTCTGTGATGTGGGTCAAAGGCGCTCTCGACACCGATTGGTCACGCTATCCTGATTCTGGAAAAACAACCCCTGCTGGTGAGGCGGATTACGAGTTGCGCGTCACCAACACTGGAGATGTTGCAATCAGCAACGTTGTGGTCATCGACATTCTACCACACGTCGGTGACAAGGGTGTGATCGATCCGAGTGCCCGAGGGTCCGAATGGGAACCGTTCCTCGTCGCTGAAGTGGCTGCTCCCGCTGGCGTGTCGGTATCTTACAGCACGTCGAAGAATCCATGCAGGGATGAGCTCACACCTGGACTTCCTTCTGGCTGTGAGGATCCACAATGGACAAGCAGCCCGGGAAGCATAGAGGACGTGAAGTCGCTGAAGTTCGAATTCAATGGAAATATCATCGTGCCCATGGAAGAAGTCATCATAGGTTGGCCGATGCGCGCGCCCGTCAGTGCCCCCCGAACGGGCGAGATCGCATGGAATTCGTTCGGATATACTGGTGTCCGAACCGACAATGGTGTGCAATTGCTACCATCAGAACCAGTCAAGGTTGGCATTGAGGTGGAACCACCCACGGGAGCCTCGTACGGTGACTTCGTGTGGGATGATCTGAACAACAACGGCGCTCAGGATGCTGGAGAACCAGGAATCAATGGCCTTCGGGTCGAACTTTATCGTGACAACGGTGATGGTGTGCCGGACACGACAACCGACACTCTTGAGCAATTTACACTGACCACCGCCGACGGGCCAAATGACGGCGCCTACCTTTTTACCAACCTGGGTGCTGGAGACTACTACGCGGTGGTGGAAGCACCAGCCGGATTCACGCCATCGCTTACTCAGGCTCAGTTGCCATCGGCTGGCGAGAACGAGGCTCTCTCTGGTGATTTTGAAAGTGGATTGACCGGCTGGTCTCCATACGGCGGCGCAGACATTGAGCTACACGACAATAGCGCTGATACCCCAAATGACGGAGACACCTACGCTTGGGTCAAAAATCGTGGTGACGCCAATGATGGAATTCAATTTTCATCTACCGGACTGGGAGAGGGCGTCACCTATGCTGTCCAGCTCGCCATGAAAATGAAAGATTCCACCCAAGTCGCACACATCGAACTCTACAATGGCGGCGCATTGCTGGATCAATTCGTTTTTTCCGTGGATCCGGGCTTCGACAACAGCGGACCGTGGACCCAACTAAGCGGCAGTTTGACCACGCCGTCTTCGCTGCCATCGTCTGATTACAACGTTGTCATTCGCGCTGATTCAAGCGAGGAGTTCAAGATCGATTCGTTCTCCTTTGCCGGAAACATTTCCGCTGCTACAGACTCCGACGGAATCGCGGATTCAATCGGGTTGGTTACTGTAGCGAAGATGCCGATCACTACTATGACAGCATCCGGCGAGACTCAGCTTGACTGGGATCAGGGATTTGTCGCTAAGACCGGACTGCCTTCGGTTTGGGCGATGAAAGAAGATGGTGCTGGGCGCATTGTGATCGGGGGTAGCTTCGTTCGCTCACATGGAGTCGTCAGGCCAAATATTGCTCGACTCACGTCCAGTGGAGCACTGGATGAAAGCTTCGATCCCGGCGCCGGCACGGACGGAACCGTTCGGGCACTGGATATTCGGCCAGACGGTCGCGTGGTCGTCGGCGGAAGTTTCACCAACTACGCCGGGCAGGCAACTACCGGAGGCCTGGCTCTGGTCGAACCAAACGGCTCCCCTGGCGCTGCACTTCCCCAACCGGATTCAAAGTCGGTGCGATACATTGGCGTTGACGGCAACGGGGGAACCCTGGTAGCAGGCGCGTTTCAGTCGATTGGCGGCATCAGCAGTCCAGGAATCGTCTGTCTCTCCGCTTCTGGCGCAGTCGATAGTGGATTCACTTCCGGGCTCAGCGCAGGCGATAGCGTCTACGCGGTTTTGCCGATGGCAGACGGCACCATGTTGATTGGCGGCAGCTTCGAAACTTATGCCGGTGTCGTTCGCATTAACATCGCCAAGATCAACGGCGATGGATCACTCAATACCGACTTCGATCCAGGCGGTGGCGCAAATGGGCCAGTGCGTCAAATTTACGTCCAGGAAGACGAGAAATTTATTGCCGTAGGGGAATTCGACAGGTTCGACGGCTACCAGGTGAGCGGAACAGTACGCCTTAAACAGAGCGGCATGGTTGACGTCGCACTGGGCGAATCAGAATTAGTGGTAAGAAGGATTGAAAGCTCAAACTAGGACATGATTCCGCCTCATCTGCAAAATGGCACCACCACCGATTTCTCGATGTCAGGTGCTGCTCTAAGTCTGGTGCAATTGGCAAAATGTTGCTGATCTGTGATCGCTGGATTCGGTTGCAATATTGTTGGAATACGGACTCGGAGGGCCGCATCTCACAGCAGTTGATAACCCACTTTTGGGTTCTTCAGCTAAGCAAACAATACGAACCAATATCTAAAAAGAAAATATGAACAAAATCGTTGCTACCGTATCTTGTCTTGTCGCTATGGCTGCCTGCGCTTTCGCTGGCGAGTATCCGGACATCAGCATTAAAGAGCTGAAGACGGCAATCGCCGACAAGAAAGTTGTCGTGATTGACGTCAATGGCTCCAAATCTTTTGCTAAGGGCCATATTCCATCAGCAGTCGACTTTACTGCAAACTCCAAAGACTTGGCAAAAGTGCTTCCAAAAGACAAGAAGGCATTGGTCGTTGCTTACTGTGGCGGCCCTTCTTGCAGTGCATACAAACAAGCGGCAACTGCGGCTGAGAAGCTTGGCTACACCAACGTGAAACACCTTTCCGCAGGCATCTCTGGCTGGATGCAGGCTGGTGAAGCCACCGAAAAAATGAAGACCAAGGCGAAAGATGCCGCGAAAAGCTGAAATTTGACATTCGGTCTCCAACTCAAATTGAAAATCGTTTAATGAACGGCGGGGGTCTGACTATCAGACGCCTGCCGTTTCCATTCAACTGTGCATAGTTTGCGTCACATCACATTTCCTCCGTGGTTCTTTATCGGGGCATTGTCCGTTTTTGTATGGACGACCATTTTTTCCGATAGCAGAGCCGATGACAAGGAGCCTCAGGAAATCGATATCTCCAGCCTGCTTGATGTCGACTCCCCGGCCCATCGCTACTGGGATCAGCCATTGCGCGATCCGTTCACACAATTTCGTGCGGCGGTCAATGCCGGTAAGGTTGCGCTCAACCGCAGTAGCGAGCGCGCCTTTGTTAAGAGCTTGCTCGATGCCTTGAATGTGCCGGTTTCCTCACAGATGCTCGTCTACTCAACGACCAGTCTGCAACTCAGCCGCATTTCCCCGTCCAATCCCCGGGCACTATACTTCAATGATGACGTTTACATCGGTTGGATTCCCGGAGGTCGGATCGAGATTGCTGCGGTCGATCCAGAACTCGGTTGCGTCTTTTTCATCTTCGATGTTCCCCGCGACGACGACTGTCCACTAAAGATCGAGCGATCCACCCGCTGCATGAATTGCCATGCAACCACGGAAACGCGAGATGTACCAGGAGTCACGATTAAGTCAGTCGTCCCCGGTCCGCAAGGTGGTAGTCTGGATGCGTTTCGGGTCAACGAGACCGGACACACCATTCCTCTGCATGATCGTTTTGGTGGATGGCATCTCACGGGAGGCGAAGGGATCGGAAAACATTGGGGAAACCTCATTGGCAAACTGTGGCAAGGCGAACTTTCAACGACTCCATTGAATCCAGGCGAACGTTTCGAATGGTCTAGATACCTGACCCCAACGAGCGATATCCTCGCCCATCTTGTGCACGAACATCAGGCCGGATTTGTCAATCGAGTGGTTGAAGGAACCTATCTCGCCCGTGCATTCGTGCACAGCAATGATGGTGCGTCGCCTCTCACGAGCAATCAGGCTAAAATTCTCGACCAACAAGCAGATATCATTGTTCGTTACCTCCTTTTTGCGGACGAAGCGGCATTTCCCCCGTCAGGAGTTCAGTCAGACCCTGCATACGCGGAAGCATTTTTGTCAAAAAGACTCCCCAGTCAGGATGGTGCCGCCCTGCGCGACCTCGAACTTCATACACGAATGTTCAAGTTTCGTTGTAGCTATATGATCTATTCGCGCCTCTTTCAGGCCATGCCATCCCATCTCATGACGCGCGTCCAGGAGCGGATGGCCAACGTTCTCAAGACAGAAAACACCGATCCAACATTTACGTATCTCCCACCGAGCGAAAAGGAGGCCATCCGAGCGATCCTTGAAGACACACTTCCCTCGCTTGGCATCACGCGGAAATAGTTATCTCCAGCGTCGCGCACCAGACGGATGCATCACGCGCAACCACTTCAGAGGAGGGTAGGGGAGTGGCTCACAAAAGATTATTTTTGTTGCAGGAATTTGGCCATCGCTTACTCATAGAGTGGTAGATCACGACCTTGAAAACACACCTCTGTTTCACTAATTCCCTGCTCGCAGATGTCTAGAGAGATCAGAAAGATCTCTTCCGTGGCAAATGCGGAAAAATTTGGCGAACGCTTCTACTGCCCGCTGGAAATGCCCTGGCAGCCAACGGATGATACCTGCGGCCCGACTTGCTTGAAGGCCATCTACGGCTACTACAGGCATAAGGTGACACTGGAAGAAATTATCGGGGAAATCCCAACTCTGGACAACGGTGGTACTCTAGAGGTCATGCTGGGACTTCACGCTCTCAGGGCTGGGTTCGACGCGAAGATCTACACCTTTAATCTCCGCCTGTTCGACCCGACGTGGTTTGAAAATGAGACGCTGCTTACGGAAAAGCTGGCACATCAGATGATGCATCGGCGTTCGCCAAAACGCAAAATCGCCGCTAAGGCTTACTTGGAATTTCTACAGCTCGGTGGCACTATCGAAATGGAAGATTTGACGCTGCGACTCTTCAGCCAGCATCTGCGTGAGGAGCACCCCATATTGTGCGGACTATCTGCCACCTGGCTCTACCGTCATATGCGCGAGCATCCTGAAACTTGTGACTATGACGATCTCAATGGCGAACCAGTCGGGCACTTCGTCGTCATTAATGGCTATGATCCGCTGCGCAAAACATTTCTTGTGGCCGATCCGCACGAGGGCAATCCGCAGGCTGCGTCCTCCTATGAGGTTCCCATGGCCCGGCTGATAACCGCCATTCTAGTGGGCGTGCTCACTTACGATTCCAACTTACTGGTGCTTTCACCGAAGGCCGATCCATGCCAAGAAATCTGATCGTAATCGAACAGCCTGAACAATGGATCAGCCAGGTGATGGACGCCGAAGTTATCGCGGCCAACGACTATCTCACGGATCTCAAGTATGCTGGAGGGAAGCATGTCCGCGTCTACAATCTATGCCGCTCCTACCGCTACCAAAGTGCGGGCTATTATGTGTCGCTGCTGGCGGAGGCGCGCGGCCATATGCCATTTCCCAGTGTGTCCACCATCCAGGATATGAAATCAAGCGGCATGGTGCGGTCGCTGTCGAAGAATTTGCACACGTTAATTCAGTCCTCGCTTAGTGTCCTTGTTAGTGATCAATTTATTTTATCGGTCTATTTTGGGAGGAATTTGGCGAAGCGTTACGAACGGCTGGCCAAAAGACTGGCTGGGTTGTTCCCGTCACCACTCGTGCGGGCAAATTTTGTGCGGGATAAGAAGAGCAGGGAGTGGAAATTGAGCAGTCTGTCGGTGATCCCCACGGACGATGTTCCCGACGCGCACTGGGACTTTGTCATCGAGTCAGCGCAGCAGTTTTTTAAGAAACCACAGAGGCAAATTACACTGCAGAATCCAAAATTCTTTGTGGCGATCCTGGTTGACCCTGCGGAGCCGACACCACCATCGGATGAGCGCGCGCTACGGCGATTCTCCGAAGCGGCGGGGAAATGGCGCATCGAGACAGAGGTTATCACACGCGATGACTTGTCACGACTGGGTGTTTTTGACGGTCTATTCATACGTGCGACGACGAGTGTCGAGCACTATACCTACCGCTTTGCCAGACAGGCAGAAGCGAGGGGGATGACAGTGATCGATGATCCGGTGTCGATCGTGCGCTGCACAAACAAGGTTTTCCTTGCCGAATTGCTTCATCGCCACAGAATCCCAACGCCACGCACTCGTGTTATTTACCAGGACAACTGGCGTAGCATTGTGGATGAGTTAGGATTACCTCTCATTCTAAAGCTGCCCGATTCTGCTTTCTCAGTAGGTGTCTGCAAGGTTAGCTCAGAAGAGGAGCTGGAAGAAGCTGTGGTCAAAATGCAGGTGTCGTCGGATCTGATTATCGCGCAGGAGTTCGTTCCGACTGACTTTGACTGGCGCATTGGGGTGCTCGATGGAAAGCCACTCTTTGCCTGCCAATACCACATGGCCCGAGGCCACTGGCAGATCTACAACAATAAAGCGCCTGCCAAGCGAGATCAGTCCGGTGACTTCGATTGCGTGCCGCTCGATATTGTCCCCGAAGGAATCGTAGAGACTGCGGTGCGCGCCTGCGATGTCATCGGCAAAGGCTTTTACGGCGTCGATTTAAAAGAAATCGACAGTATGCCAGTCGTGATCGAGGTGAATGATAATCCCAGTCTGGAGGCGGGAGTAGAGGACAAACTACTGCGTGAAGAACTTTGGGATCGCCTTGCTGAAACCTTTTATCGTCGGATGGAGGCCCACTGACAATGAAGAACGCTTTTCACATGCTGGAACGTTTTGGAGTTGAGTTGGAATACATGCTCGTCAGGAACGATAATCTGGACGTTGCTCCGGTCGCCGATATACTTCTTTTCGAGGCCGGAGGTGACATGGACGGCGATTTGGCGCACGGAGAGTTTACCTGGTCTAACGAACTGACGAACCATGTGGTGGAATTGAAGACAACCACCCCCATCAGCGACATTGCGAGAATTGGAAGTGGTCTTCATGCTGAGATTAAGTGGTTTCGTGAACACGCGGCTGGCCGTGGCTGTACGCTCCTGCCTGCGGCAATGCATCCGTGGATGAATCCGTTGCATGAAACGCGGCTTTGGCCTCACGGAAACAACGAAATTTACCAGGCTTACGACAGCATCTTCAGCTGCAAGGGGCACGGCTGGGCGAACGTGCAGAGCACACATCTGAACCTCTCGTTCGCGGGCGATGAAGAGTTTGGCCAGCTGCATGCTGCGGTGCGTGTGCTCCTGCCGCTGTTGCCAGCGATTGCCGCAAGTTCTCCAATTGCTGAGGGCCAATTAACTGGATCCCTGGACTCGCGCCTGGAGTATTATCGGGATAACCAAAAACGCGTTCCTGAGATTGCGGGCATGGTGATACCCGAGGCGGTATTCACTGAAGTGGATTACCGCGCTGCAGTCTATATGCCCATCGCACAGGCCATGTCGAAACTGGATCCTGGCGGCGTGCTGGAGCTGGACTTTCTCAATTCGCGCGGCGCGATTGCACGCTTTGATCGTGGATCCATTGAGATTCGAGTGATTGATATCCAGGAATGTCCTGCTGCCGATCTGGCGATCCTCCAACTGGTCGTGGCTAGTTTGCGCTGGATGATAGAAAACGGAAACCAGGAGGAATTGCGGCTGGCTTCGACTGAGGAATTGGCCCTTCTCCTATGGGACACTGCCCGCGAGGGTGGCAAGGCGCTGGTGAAAACTCCCGCGATTCTAAATCTGTGCGGCTTTGCAAAGGAGACGAGCGCGGTGATGGTCTGGCGCAAGCTGTTGGGCAATGTGGCCGCGTCACTGCCGAAAGATTCGCTGCAAATTATCACGACCATTCTTTCCCGCGGCACCCTGGCGGCGCGAATCCGTCAAGCTGCGGGCCCCATCCCCAGTCGCTTTCAATTGACAGATGTCTACCGGGAACTGGTACGGTGTCTTGCCGGAAATCAGCTATTCCTCCCCTGATGCATGCGCCTGATCCTGACATGTGAACATTTTTCCAGGAAAATTCCGCCGCGCTGGCGAAGTGCTTTTGCGGAAGCTGGTGACCTGTTGAGTTCCCACCGGGGCTGGGACATAGGTGCACCATCGCTGGTAAGGGCACTGGAGCCGATGTCCGATGCGGTGTTCTGCGGCGAGTGGTCCCGCCTGCTGATTGATCTAAACCGTTCCGAAACGCATCCCTGCTGCTTCTCGATGATTTCAAATGATCTGCAGAGGCAGGAATTGATCGAGACTATGCACCGTCCGTTCCGAGGTGCTGTGGCGGATACTATTCATCTCCTCGTAGATCAGGGAGAAACGGTGCTGCATCTCTCCGTGCATACATTTACACCAGTACTCAACGGCGAAATACGCAACGCCGAGGTTGCTCTCCTATACGACCCATCTCGCACGTTGGAAAAAAGCTTTGCGATTCAATGGGGACAATCGCTCGCTAAACTTGGCCGTTTCCGCCGCAACTATCCTTATCGCGGAACCGCCGACGGCCACACAGCGGCGTTGCGAAAAATGTTTTCACCCTCTCAGTACATTGGAATGGAACTTGAAGTCAATCAGTCCATTGCCATCGGCCCAAGCACGGCTGCCACAATGGCAGCCTCGTTAGTGTCCGTGATGCAGGCAACTGCCAGTTTGTGAGTTGGTGAGTTGGTGTTGATAGGCTCAAGACCTTCACAATGATTGCAAAACGGATAAGCCGGAGCAGAGGGAAAAATCTTTGGGGCGAATCGCTGATAGCGTTGAGAGTGGTTTGGACGGTGATTTCCAGGGTGACAGCAATGGCGCGAATATCCTGACTGACCCACGCAAGCAGGCGCGAAAAGCACCACTGGAGCTGATTGACCACGGGCTCTTGCACTTACTGCATTGGATGAAAGCAGGCCGGGCCGAATCCGGCCAGACAGTATCAATATCGTTTTCATCTCCAGATTACGAAAAATCAACTAAACCCTGTTTTTACCGGTATCTCGCACGAAATATCATCCTCCGATGTCAAGTGCACTGAAATTGATTGGTTTGACCGCCTGAACTAGCCTGCTTTAGTAGAGGGAAAACACTATGGGATCTGCCTCATCCACCGCAACGTCTGTGCAACTTCCGGAAATTTCTGGAACGACTGCAATGGCAGACCTACTCTTAGCCTATCCTGGCGCACAGCGGGCACTTTTCGCGCGCTATCACATCGGTGGCTGTCAGAGCTGTGGGTTTCAGCCGACTGAGACGCTGTCAGAGGTGTGCGTTCGAAACGAGAATCTGCCGATCGATGAAGTGATTGCTCACGTGAAGGACAGTCATGATGCTGATGCGAAGATTCAGGTCAGTGCCGTAGAGCTCTCAGCGATGCTGGCAGAGGGTGAGGTGAAGCTCCTTGATGTCCGTACCCGGGAAGAGCATGAGGCAGTATGCCTGCCTGGATCGGTATTGATGTCAGAGACCATGCTCCAGGAAATCTTCAGCACTTGGGAAAAGGAAACGCTTGTGGTGGTTTACGATCACGCAGGTAGTCGCAGCATGGATGCGGCTGCCTACTTGCTCGGCCACGGGTTCGCGAACACCAAGAGCCTGATCGGCGGCATTGATGGTTATAGCAAAGAGGTCGATTCGTCGATCCCTCGCTATCGAGTTGAAGTGGATTAGTATGGCTTGAAAATTGAATCAATTGAACGAAATGGACGAAATGGACGAAGCAAAATTACAGGAGGCCATCGCAAACCCGAGCAATCTGGGAGAGATGGAAGACGCCGATGCCATGGGGACAGTGGGCAGCCCTGAATGTGGTGACATGATTCGGATGTGGCTGAAATTTTCAGAGAAAGATGGACGCAAGGTGATTGATCGTGCGTCATTCCAGAGCTTCGGATGCCAGACGGCGATTGCGGTCGCCAGTGTCGCGACGGAGATGCTGAAGGGAAAAAGTGTTGAAGATGCCATGTCGATGACCGCTGATGACATGTCCCAGCCTCTAGGATCTCTGCCGCCTATGAAGATTCACTGCGGTCAGATGGTCGAAGGGGCGCTGCGTGCTGCACTGGAACAGGATGCATCAGGAGAGAGAGACTCTGGCACTGTAGCCTCGCCGATGGTGGAGCCTGTCAGCGACCCGAACGCGCCGATGTTGGCCGAGAGCCTGCAGGCGACAAAACCAGGCGCTGGAAAGATAAAGATCGTCTTTGAACAACCCGAATCCGAAGTGTAGGAGTCTCTCATGCAAAGCGAAATTGAAGTCACGCGCGAAGTTGAAGCAATTCAGATTCCCAGCGGAGACACCATTAAGATTCCGACGGGCACCAAGGTGATCATCACCCAGTCGCTGGGGGGCACTTACACGGTCGCCACAGAATCCGGACTGGCGCGAATTTCCTCCCGCGACAAGGACGCACTGGGAATGCAGGATGAGACTGCCGCCTCTGGAGCTGCCAGCGGCGAAACCTTGACCGGCGAAGCTCTTGAATTGGCCGTTTGGGGACAGCTTAAGGAGGTCTACGATCCTGAAATTCCCGTGAATATCGTCGATCTAGGTCTGGTCTATGACTGCAGTTTGACGGGCGATGAGGGCAAAACGGTTGTTGCAGTGAAAATGACGCTGACTGCACCAGGCTGCGGAATGGGCCCCACCATCGCCGCCGATGCCCAGTCTCGAGTCATGACTATCAATGGAATCGAAGACGCTCAAGTCGAGCTAGTCTGGGATCCACCATGGAATCAGGACATGATCAGCGAAGAGGGCAAAATGCGCATGGGGATGATCTAGTCATTGGTCATCGGATCTGTAATTTTAAGAATTGCAACCCTAGCCATATTTTAGCGGTCAGCTTGTGACTTCTGCAGGCCGCAGTGAGTCTAAAAGCGCGAACTCGCTGGAGGGCGCATTGAAGTAGTAAATTGGCTGATAGTTTGCCTATTTAAACTATCTGGATGCTTTTGGCCGCGATATGTGGTAAAAAATTAACACCTCCGGCGACGCTTTTGTCGGATACACGGAAGAATGAAGAACCAAGCCACCGCCACCCAAATGAAGTGTTGGATCTGTCTGCTGCTCATGCAGGCCTTCGGGATGGTTGTATCGTACGGTCAGACTGATGGGATTAATGGGCCAGCTCCCGTGGACGCTACAGTTGATCTGCTGGAGGTCGTCCGCAGTGGTGGTCTGGTGATGGTCGTGCTCGGAGTACTTTCCGTAGTAGCTGTGGCGCTGATCATTCTTTACGCGCTGACTATAAGACAGAACACTGTCGCCAGCCGCTACTTTTTAGAAACAGCTGAAGACCTAATTCGACGTCAGGATTATGTCGGTCTACAGGACGTTTGCCAGAAGCGCGGGGAGGCGGTCGCCAAAGTAATGCAGAAGGCGCTCGAATTTGCGACGCGCAATCCTACGGCAACTTTTGATGAAGTGAAGGAAGTCACTGAAGCCGAGGGTTCGCGGCAGACTAGCATTCTCATTCAACGTGTTTCGTACTTGGCAGATATCGGCGCGATTGCCCCCATGATTGGATTGCTGGGTACGGTGATCGGCATGATTAAGGAGTTCAACAGTATCTCGCAGGGCACCAATATTGTCGGTGCGCCGCAAATGAAGCTGGCAGGTGGCGTCGCCGAAGCATTGGTGACGACAGCTGGTGGTCTCGTCATCGCGGTTCCTGCCCTCATTTGTTACGCGTTGTTTCGGGGACGAGTAAACCGACTGATTTCGGAACTTGAGGCAGCAACCACTCATCTCATGGCGACGCTGGGTGCGCAGTACAAGCTAGTCACCTCATCACGCGCTAATCAGCGTACGCGCCCATCGGCACGGGCGATCTCTAAAGCGGACAACAACGGAGGTCTCTACCAGGACGACTGATGGCCTGAACTTGACTGATGCGATTTCGAGCTGCCACACGCCTTGAGAAGACGGAGCTGCAACTGGCTCCGATGATTGATATTGTCTTCCTGTTACTCATCTTTTTCCTGATCACCTGGAGCTACGCAAGGTTTGAGACGGAGCTGGACATTAGCGTGCCCGCGGCGGAGCAGGGGGCATCGCCTGAGCGCCAGGTCGGCGAGATTATTGTCAATGTGAACGCCGCAGGCGAGATCATTGTCAACGCTGTGAAACTGACCGAGGCTGAGTTGCTGGAAAAATTGAATCGCCTTGTGCGATTTCGCGACAATCAGGCGGTGATTTTACGCGGGGATGGAGAAGTCCCCTATGATCGAATCGTTGATGTGCTCGATATTTGTTACAGTGCCAAGATTCGAAACGTAGCCTTCGCGACTAACCGTCCCAAACCTGATCCAGTTGCCAATTGACCGATTTAATCTATTGCCGATGACACGTTTTTCCAAAATGACTTCATCCCTGTTTTTCTGTGCGCCAGCTTGCGCATTGTTGTTCGGGGGAGTGCTCACCTTTCCTGTCAGTGGACAAGATGAGTCAGTGCCGGAAAAGAGCGACGATGGCGTGCTCGTCCGACGGGCTGAAATTGTAGATACGGAAAACGAAGAAGAAGAAGCTCCTGATATCGATCGTCCATCCTCAGAGAGCGTCCCTGCTGCGGCTGAACAGGATCCGGTGAATACGCAGCCGGTGAAGCCGGAACAGGATTCGCTTGATGATCAGGAAGCACCTGCCGAACCGGTTAAACCAGCACCGCCGAAACGAGAACCCGGTGATGACTTGTTTGACTATGCCGGAGTATTGTATGGAAAGAAATTCTTCGATCTTGCGAGTGATAAGTATGAAACTTACTTGAGGACATACAGCAACGGTCGGCATGCGGAGGCAGCACTCTACAGAAGAGCAGAGTGCTCGCTGAAGCAGAATCTAAAAGAAAATGCACTGCGCGACTACAAGCGATTGATAAAGGTATACTCACGCGGCGTGTACACCGGGCCTTCCGCCTATCGTATTGCCTCGTTGGCCTACAATGATCAACGTTTCGGCTATGCCGCGCCTTACTTTAAAATCGCAGAAACTAATGCGGCGCAGCCAAAATTAAAGATCACCTCTCTCTACTATCGCGCGCGATGCCTGGAGTTGGATGCTCAAAAGAAGGCAGCGCATGCCGCCTATCAGGAAGTAGTCGAAGTGCGTGAGGACAATGCCTTCTGGCATAAGTCGCTGCTGGCACTTGGACGCATGGACGCTGCTGTAAAAAAGAAAAGTGATGCGCTGAAGTGGTTCGCGATGCTGGCAGAGGAACCAAAGTTGGAGGAAATCGTTGGAGCAGTTCAGTCCGGCGGAATTCGCAGTTCTGACTGGACAGGTTCGAAGCAGGAAGACCTGATCGAGGCGCTGGGAGAGGCAACTGTCAAAGCCGGATTACTCTACAGTGAAGCTGGTGAGACCGACAAGGCGATCAAACTTTATGGGCGGATGTTGAAGTTCGACAGCGCTGCGGATTGGAAGGCACTGGCCCGTTACGGATTGATCCGATTGCACTACGACCTCGACCAATTTGAGGAAGTGATCAAAGCCTTTGCTGCAACAGGGGAGACGCTAGGTCCGGATATTCAGCCGAAGATGCTGATAATGGTGGCCAAGTCGTACCATGAATTAGAGCAATTCTCGAACGCATTCGATTCTTATCAGCTCATCGAGCGGGCGTTCCCCGAATCGATTGAAGCGGAAGAAGCTGGTTATCAAAAGTTGCGTTGTCAATTTGTGCTGGGTGATCCCAGTCTTCCTGGATACGCCGATCGTTTTATTGATGATCAACGCCAGCGTGATGCCAGTAGTCCGTTTATCAATATGGCAAATTTCCTGAAGAGTGAGATCCTCTTCAAACAGGGGAAATTTGCCGATGCTGCTGATGCCTATCGAGCGCTTGGGGATAAGCTGAAACACATTCCCGAGAAATACCACTCCATGATTTACTATAAGCATGGCTGGGCGGAATTTGAGGCTGGGAATCCCTCGCAAGCTATTTCACCGCTGTCGAGTTTCATGCTCGAGGACACTGAAAGCGTCTATTTTGCCAATGCGCTTGCAAAGCGGGCGATGAGTTACAAAGCGGTTGAAGATTTCACCAATTGCCTGAAAGACTTTGATCGCATCATACGCGATTTTCCCACTTCCGAACCTGCTGAGTTGTCGTATCAACAGAAAGGATTGATCAGCGGGCAGCGTCGTGATGATGATGCGATGGTTGCTACCTTTGAAGAGATGCTGGAGAAGTTTCCGACAACATCGGCGAAGGCGCAGGCGCTATTCTGGATCGGATTCGGAAAATACCGTAAAAAGGAATATAAGGAGTGTATTGAACCGCTCACCATCGCCCGAAAGATGGATGAGGAAGCCTATTTTGAGAATGCGACCAGAGCGATCGTTCATGCACAGTATCGAAATGCGCAAAGTGTTACTTCGTCATCTAAGAATGACTATCTTCCACCGTTGATTAGTGAGATTAACCTCTTCCTGGCGAAGAAGCCGGAAGAAATGATCCCCAGAGAAATTTTGTTCTGGTTGGGGATGAAATTGTTTGATCAGGATGACTTTGCCAATGCCGCCAAATACTTGACGCTGGCGAGTACTCCCGAGAAGCCAGAGGATTCGCAACTGATATTATGGGAACGTCTGGGCGTGGCGCGTCAGGAAATTGATCAATTTGACCTGGCTCTGGATGCCGCTGAGCAGCAGTTTGCAATGTCGAAATCTCCGGCGGCTGAAGCCAAGGCTCTCCTCACGAAGTCGCGGGCACTCGCAGGCCAGGGCAATTACGACGAGGCGCGTGTCGCAGCGAGAGAGGGATCAAACCGGCAGAAAGAAGGCCGGATCGGTGCGATGCTTATTCTTCAGCTGGGCGATGTCGAATTTGCAGAAAAGAATTATCAGGAGGCGGCAGAGTTGTTCATTGTTCCTGCCACGACCTTTGACGATCCGCAGATTACGCCATTGGCCCTTTGGAAGACAGTGCGCGCCATCAATGGTGAGCTGGCAAGAATGGGTGAGAACTCTACGACTACGGAGCGGGGCAAAGGTCTCGTCGCAAAGAAGACGGAATTAGAAACAGAGATCAGTAAGCGATTCCCCAAATTTCAACCGAAGGAGACGTGAGACGTAAATGCCGGTTGCCGTTCTTCAGTATTTTCACTTGTTCCAAGCTTGCTCCTTAGCCTTCAGAATGCGGAAATAGAATTCCGGTTCGATACCACCAAAGGCGGCTACTTCTTCGAACAAATCGGGATCCTCCAGCATCGGGAATCCGCCAGGCATGGTCATTCGATTGAACAATGGGTAGCCGTAGAATACGTATAGGGGGTGCTGATTCTTCTTCGCCTCCTCAAGTGCACTACGTAGATCCTTTTCACCTGGAGGGGTGATGGTGTAGCGAATCTCGGGATCATAGAGCCGGAGAATGCGACTCCCGAGCCCGTAGCCGAATGCCTGCACTTCTGGATCCAATTTTTTCTGCGCTAGAATGTATTGGGCAACCTCCCGCATAGGAGCGTAGCTGCGCTTCTGGAGTACGCTGATTTGAGGCAGGCAAATAAGCAAGTAGCCGAAAAATCCTAGTGCAGCAATGGCACCCGGCCTGGCTAAGGAGAGGCGACAGTGGATCCATTGACAGCCTTGCCAGAGGCCAGTTGCCAGTGTGATGACGACACTCGGAAGCAGCACAATCAGGAAGCGAGGGTAAAAATAGAAATCATACAGCCAGGAAGCTGTGAGGAAAACGATGGCGGCAAGAAAGGTCGCGAGGATCAGCGCTCCAGCTACTCGATTCTTTTTGCTGAGATGAAGCATTCCTGAAATAATGAATGCCAGTGCCGCCAGGATTGCAACCCACATCAGCCAGGTGTGTCCGCCAGTTTCGCTGGCCCACGTCACCAGCCCGGCTGACTCAATGCCATGGATCGGCCATTCGGGTTCAATGCCAAACAAGAGTTGCGAGGCGGTCGTCCGCAACATGCTGAAGTCAACACGGCTGTCATCCATTTCGGACGAAGCCCATCGGCTCAACTGTATTAAATTCGGGATGAAGACCTGTAAGAAAGCAGCTGCGGCTAGCGCGTTTGCCGCCAGGAGTCTGCCCATTTGCGGCCAACGGTGCGCAGGGGAATGCCTGATTCCTATGAGAAGTGCTGCCGCGATCGTGGCGCTGGCGCAGAACCAGATGGTGTGTAGATTGCTCCACATAAGCAGAAATTGTGCGAAGCCAAACAAGAGCCAGAAGCGGAAGCGGTCAGTGGACAGCGCCTGGCTTAGCGACCATAGCGAAAGCAGCATCGAGAATACCACCGGCCCGTACGCACGGGCATCGATGCCATAGCGAATGAACCATGGATGGACTGCAAGAATGGCAGCAGCTACCAGGCCCGGGCCTGGTCCAGTCCAGCGTCGGACGCATAGGCCAATGAGAGCCACTGAGCCTAACGCTGACAGAAAAACAGGCAGTCGAATGACGAATTCATTGATTTCACCCACTCTTGCATTCGTCAACTGAGACCAGATGTTGTAGCTTACCTTAGATGCTAGCGCAGTGGGGACATGATTGGTAGGCTTCTGGTAATACCAGGCACAGCGAGCAAAATCAGTGGGATGAAAGCGCAAGCTTTCCGGGTGCTTTGAGCCAGTGCGAAATTCGCCGACTGTCGCCATTTTGACGTTCCACATTTCATCCCACCAGAGGCTTCCATTCGCTAGTTTCCATCGCACAGCTCCAGCCGTAATCACGATCAGAATGAGTGCCAAAAGAAAGAATCGCCCCGATTTTACAGATGATCGAGGATCAGTCTCAGCAGCGGATGATTGACGGCACCACCAGCGCATAGTGATAATGAGTAATCCTGCGATGGTACAATTAGCCGCAGCGCCCCAGTAGATTCCTACCACCGTGTCAAGTTTCCAGTGGGGTGCATTTCCCGCTGCCAGTTGGCGCGCGATTTCGTCCGCGACAGATGATGGCGGTTCGGCATTGTGGAAAATTGTGACCGCTATCGCCAGCCATAGAACGAGCAGGCCGCACATTCTGGGACAGGGTACCCAGGTGTCCAGTTTCTGCCGTTGCTGCCGAAACCTCGATTCGAAGAGATTTTCTTTCATAGCGATAGAGATGTTTATGTGTCGCCTCAGTGACGTCGCTTGCAAAGAACAAATCCATGCGCGGAGTGCTGGTTGAGAGAAAACGACTGGGATTTGGAATATTCGGATTCCGTGCTACTCAAATGGGCATGAACAATATAGATTCCCTTGATCTCACGACCCAGTTTCCTCGTAGCCCGCGTGAAACTTTCGCAGGATACGTCGTTGCGGGCAGGATGCTGGACAAGTGTCGGGCAGTTGTTGCAGGTACCAATGGTGAGTATCATTTTGACTGTCCGCTGGATAACACGTTTCTGAGCTTCGTAGAGATTACTGCCGATGCGTTTAGAAATTTCGTTGCCACTGGGGCTGATGATGTCGCTGTGGCGGAGTGGATCATCGCGAATGCGCGGGAGCGATCCGCTGATGAAATCGTGCAATGGAACAACGACATGCGTGACAAGCAGATCAGTTCCATGCCGATCGAACTACAGCAATTCCTGGAAGGATACATTCCGCAGAATATTCCGGCAGGAAAGATCGTGCGCGTGTGGTTCGATGTCTACGATATCGAAGAAGGGCGCATTTAGCCGCGTCCGGGCTTTTTTTTTTAGTCTACAGGAGTGATGCCTTTTTTAAGGATAATGTTGCCGTACTTCGCAGTCTCTCCAGTGGCGACGACGGCGAAGCTTTGATTCTTTACGCGGTCGTAGAAACTAAAGCGTTCGAGTGCCGTGATGGCTGGTTCAGGATCGCAGTGACGTGCGATTGCCTGGCGGTATGAATTGACGACGTTCGGGTCGGAGGTATCATCCGGGACGGGTGCCATCATGAAAAGCGGCGACTCAACAAAGGTATCGAGCACCAGAAGAGGCAGGATCGCATCGAGCAGATCTGGAATGTGCAGGCCGTCAGCACGGACAACTCTCTTGCCCATGGATTCACTGGGAAAATGGGCGTCAGCGAGTGTGATTTCGTCTCCGTGTCCCATTCGATAAAGGACGTCGAGAAGATCGGGACTGATGAGTGGAGAAATTCCTCTAAGCATGGTGGGAGGATTGCGAAATTCATTTGAGGAAGCAAGCAGGATTCCTATTTCCTGCGGAGTGCAGCGGCCCTGAGTTTGACGATTTTGACAAAGGCGGCAGCGATCGGTTTCAATTGCCCGGTATAGGCGAGTCCGGCAATGATAGGCGGGAACTTGGGTAAAGAAATTCTGCGAATGTCAGGATGCACTGGATCGCCTGGAATGTCGACCGTGACCCCAACGCCGAATCCCTGGGCGACATAGCTTTCGATCAGTTTCAAGTTCGACACTTCCATGTGCGCATCCCAGCGAATGCCGCGCTTGCGCAGCTCCCCTTGAAATTGCTGAGACAAGGGTTCCTTATTTCCCACAGAAATCAGTGGCTCTGCTATTTCGATCTCCCCGGAGCCATTGTCCTTACAAAGAGCTTTAAAGGATCGGATGCGGCTGTTCGCCGGGACCAGCATGACGATGGGTAGCCGTAGGAGCTCGACAGAGCGCGCACTGCGAGGCAGCGTGCCGTCAATGATCGTGATGGCAATGTCGACTTCCTGCGAAGCGAGTAATTCACCTGATTGCGAAACCGTGGTGTCGCGCAATGTAAGGCGCAGGTTTGGGAAGCTGGTGCGCATGTCGTTGAAGACTTCCGGCAAATGTGTGGCTAGCACCGTGCCACCTGCTGCTATTCGCAGATGCTGACTTTCTTCACCACGCAGGCGGCTGGCGACTTCAGGTAGCTGGGAAAAGAATGGTGAGATGACGGCGAACAATTCTTCTCCTTCCGGTGTGAGGGCGAAGGGTCTCCGGTTGAATAATTTGACCCCGAGATCCTTTTCAAGTTGGAGCACTTGACCGCTGACCGCAGGTTGCTGAATTCCGTATGGCATATTGCGCACGGCCTGGGTGATGCCCTCGTGCCTGACGACGTAGTAAAACAACTCAAGATGGTGGATCTTCGGATAGGGATGCATTCGCTATAACCCTGTCAGCTTTCGGCGGGCGAGCCAACCAGATTTGATCGGGTTCTCACTGCCTGCGAGAGCGGAAGGATTTTTGTTTTGCATCCCGTGCGGGAAACGTCGACGCTCGCGCACGATGAGTTGGTTTTACTCCTATAGAGGAAAGCAGAAAGGCCCGGTTCCTGCCCGCGATTTGCTGGTGCTGGAATCTTCAGGCCTGCTTACGGGAAGTTCGAATATCTGGGCGGAAGGGATGCCCGGATGGAAGACTCTCGACTCGGTGCGTGAACAGGTAGATGTGGAAATGGGAGGCGAAAATCTGGCTGAGTTCGGCGTGTGCGCGCACTCACGCGAAGTGCGCCCAAGAGAGGAGATGATTGGCTATGGGGACGACTTGATCGCAGCCGAGCACAAGGACGCATTTTTGCAGAGTCTGCATGAAGGCAGCACGCTGGACGATCAGCTCTTGAAAGGGGAAATGCGCTACGTAGGATTCTGGTGGCGAGTGCTGGCGTCGATCATCGATGGACTGATCAAGGGGGCGATCAATATGATGTTTATGATTCCATTTTTGTTAGTCGCAATTCCCGCAATGAGAAAATTGTCGAATGACAGCGGCCAGTCAGACCCAGACACGGTGGCTGGGGTGATGGTCGGGATGCTGGTGGCCTACCTTTTACTTTTCCTCGCAACGATCCTTTCCAGTCTTGCGTATGAAGTCTGGATGGTGGGGAAATATGGAGGCACAGTCGGCAAGTTAGCGCTGCGTTTTCGCGTGGTCAATGCGGATGGGACGAAATTGTCCTACGGCAAATCGTTCGCCCGCTGGGCATCGGAAGTGTTGAGTAAATTTATTTTCTTCGGCGTCTCCTATGGTTTTAATATCATGATTATTGTGATGTTAGGTTTGACGGCGGGTGCGATGTCGAACAATGAGCCGAATGTATCTCCTATACTCGGGGCAGGGATGGGATTAGTGGGGATTGTGATCGCCTATGCGGCTGCATTTCCGTGGTGGATTGCTGCACACACTAAGCAGAAGAAGGCGCTGCATGACTTCATTTGTGGCACCCGTGTGGTTTTTAAGTAGAGTCCTTGATTTACGATGATCTGCTGCGCAAAATGTGAAATCCCCTTGCCGTCCGATGCTCATGGCATTCCGGAATTCTGTCCCAATTGCAGAAGAGAATGTACTGGGCACACGTTTCCTGCCGGCTTGACCGAGACAGGCGAGATCGCCAAGCCTGCGGAAACAGTCAATATGCTTGGCGAGGCGTCCTGTTTTTACCACGAATCCATGCGCGCGATTGTAGCGTGCGACGGATGTGGTCGTTACCTGTGTTCAAATTGTCAGGCTGACTGGCTGGGCCGGACGCTTTGTCTCGGGTGCATTCACACTCAACGTGAGGTGAAGGGTTCGGGGGAATTTCAATCGAGAGTCACACTTTATGACAATGTCGCACTGGCGTTGCTCATTTTGCCGTTCCTGACGCTTGTTTACGGCATCTTTCTGGTGTTGTTCACTGCACCAGTGGCATTGTATCTGGTGATTCGTCATCGTAATGCTTCGCGGGGGATCGTGCCGCGTGGAAAATCGAGATTGATGATAACAGGTGGATTGAGTGCGCTCTTCATTCTTGGCTGGATTGGTGTTGTAGTGGCCGTTTTTTTTATCGAATGAAGACGAAATTTGGAGAATACGTTCGATTGGCTCGGGGCTTCTTTGGTTGCTCCAGCTTCTGGCGTGGCAATGGCCACTACCTTTACGTGAAGGGAAGCGGGTTCCTTTTACCTTTCTCAGAGGAATATCACCGCTTTGAATTCCTGAAGATCCAGTCTGTCGCAGCCACTCGCACATCAGGCGGGACCGTCTGGTCGATTCTGTGCGGCGTAGGTGCTGTCATCAGCGGAGCGCTCACTGCAGCGTGTGTGGCGGGAGTGGATGGATCGCCCTCTGATCCGGTACTTTACGTCCTAGCTGGTGTGTTAGGAATTGCTGCGCTGATCTGTCTTGCGGTGATCGCCGTGAACATTGTCATGGGGCCCACCTGTGTTGTTCGAATTCAAACTGCTGTGCGCGCCGAGACGGTGCGGCCGCTTTCCCGCTGGCGATCGGCAAGGGAAATACTGTCGACGATGCAGGTGGAGATCGCATTGGCGCAAACAACTGCATTACGCAAATCCGGGGCGACGGCCTCTGTCCCGGTCCCAGCGTCGGTTGCCGCGCCTCCTCCACTTGAGGAACTTGCGCAAGACGACAGTGCAGAGATGATCCCTCCAGACGTGAATCCAGCACCGTGAGCGCTACCCTTCTACAGACATGCCTGAATCATCCGGCTCGAGAGGCCGCCGCGTTGTGTCCGGCGTGTAAGCGGTCGTTCTGTCGCGAGTGCATCACTGAGCACGATTATCGAATGATCTGTGCTGGTTGCCTGGCGGAACTGCGCGCGGAAAAAACTAAAACGAAGCGTGAGATTCATTTTTCCTTGATGCCGCTGGTGCATGTCATCGTTGGTGTGATTGTCATCTGGACGGTTTACTATCAGATCGGAGAAATCCTTGTGACTATCCCGGCAGACCTGCATGATGGCAAAATTTGGGAATCAGATTCATCGTTTTAGTAAAAAAATAGTTACTCATTGTCCCGCAAACGCACAACGGATATCGATCGCTCGCGCAACGCGTTGGGCTTGACTGAACAGGCGTTTCACCTGTTGCGCACGGCCCCGCTGTCTACCCACTGCTGGTGCTATCTGGGGATGGTTCCGTTTGCGATTGGATTATTGTTTTTTCTGACTGAGATGAGTCGTGGTGCCCATGCGGAAGTGCATCTGATGAATGCCTCGCTTGGGATCGGGCTCGTGTATCTGTGGATGAAAATCTGCCAGTCGATATTCTGTCGGCGACTGTGGCAGCACTTGAGTCCGGGGCGGGCGCTGCCGACTATGACAGTTTCACGTTGGGTGCGCTATGGTGCGGTGCAGATTGTCGTGCATTCCTTTGCCCCCATTTTGCTGGCGATTGGACTTTTGTTCCTGCTTCCGTTCGGTTGGATTTTTGCCTTTCTTCAGAATGTTACTGTGTTCGGGTTCACCTATGACTTCGGCCGCAAGGCACTGCGCGGAATCTGCGGATTGTCCGTTCAACAGAGTCATTTTGCTGCGCTGCAGAATCATCTGGTGCTGGCGGTGATGAAAGCATTTGGGATATTCATCTGGTTGAATGTTGTTCTGATCTGCGCCGGACTACCGCACCTGGCAAAAATTCTTCTGGGAGTGGAAAGTGTTTTCACCCATAGCTGGCAAGCGGCCTATCTGAATTCGACGTTTTTATCGATCACCGTGATTGGTGCATGGTTCGTGTTGAGTCCGTTCACTAAGGCGATCTATGTGGTGCGTTGTTTTGACGGTGTTTCAGAGAAGAGTGGTGCCGATTTGATCGCACGGTTGGAGACGATACAAGCCGAGCAGGAATTGGCATCTGCGGTGGTGGGAAATGTGGTGGGGAAAGGCAAGCGGGCAATGACGCTGCTGCTGGCATTCATCTGTGGCTTCTTGATTTTTCAAGGTTTCGGCACGCACGCTGGTGCGCAGGACATTGCTGATGAAGCGCGAATGCAGCAGGCGCGCGAGACCTTGGACAAGGTGATGGCGCGGCCAGAGTTCGAGTGGCGAATGCCCAGGGCGGAGACGAGTGGTGATAAGTCGGATGGGAGCGGAAATGTGGTGGTAGATTGGATTATCGGCACCCAACGGGCGGTTGGAGACTTTATCAGCGACGCGCTGGAGGCTCTAGGCGATTTGATTGATCCGCCTGATTTGCGTCCACCTGGCTCGGGGATCGTCCCATCGCTGGGGGATGGGTTGAGCCTGGGTGCTTTGGAGACAGTGGTCTATGCCTTGCTGATCGTGTTAGTGGCAACACTTCTGGGAATGTTAGTCTTGTTTCTGGTAAGGCGCTATCGGGATCGGACGGAATCAGAAGATGGCGTCGTCGCAACAGGGGAAGTAGATCTTGAAAGTGAAGAGCTGCTGGCAGACGAACTGCCGGAAGACGAGTGGCTGAAACTGGCGCGCGAACAAGTTGAAAAAGGGGAGCCTCGCCTGGCTGTGCGAGCGTTGTTCCTGGCAAGTCTCGCGCACTTGGCGGGACGCGATTATTTGCGAATCGTGAAATCGAAATCGAACCGCGATTATCGACGCGAATTGAACATGAGAGCGCGTGGACAGGAACCCTTGCTGGTGGCCTTTGCTGGCAATGTGGAGATGTTTGAGTGCGTTTGGTATGGCATGCACGATCCTACTGAGAAGTTGGTGCAGGCCTTCTCTGAAAACTACGAACGCATCAAAGACGCATGAATAAGGCTGGAACCCTGATCATTGTCGCCTGTCTTGTATTGTTCCTGCTGGGTGGAATTTATGAAGTGTTTCGCCT
>JBNMNB010000108.1:0-24565 GCA_051270635.1 Verrucomicrobiales bacterium
CCGAGAGGAACAGATGAGTCTCCGACGAGGAGCAACTTGCTGACTGGAGAGCCGTGTGCGGGAGAGCCGCATGCCCGGTTCGGAGGGAGGGGCGGCGCAAACCAATGCGTCGTCCCTACCCCTATCAGATCCTCAGCTTGCTAGTCAGAGCATTTCGCATTGGAGTGCGATAATCTCGACAGCGCTTTTTTAACACTTCGCTTAGGCGCACGCTTAGGCGCACAATGTTTGACGTCATCGGGGATAGTTACTGTTCGAGTTACGTGAAGGCAGTAATCACAAGGTTACAAGGTCGCAATGTTGTTCTTGCAGTCAGGCTTTGGATTCGCTAGTCCCTTCAGCATGCAAGAAAAGCTATCAAATCTCCGTCGCGCGATGTCCCGTCGCCAGTTCCTTCGCACGACCGCGCTGGCGGGTGCGGTGCCCATTTTTATTCCTGGATTCACTTCCGCGCAGGAAGCGAATGCTGGCAAGCGATTGACCATGGGATTCATCGGAATGGGCAAGCAAAATGGTGGCTTGATGAGCAATTTTATTCGCCAGCCCGACGTCAGCGTTGTGGCCGTGTGCGATGTCGATACAACGCGCCGCGAGAACGCATTGAAGTCGGTGACTGACTACTACGCCGAAGATGGTAGGGCCCCGGAAGGCTGGGCGGGATGTGAGGCATACAACGATTTTCGTCAATTGATCGATCGCGATGATATTGACGCAGTGTGCATTGCGACGCCGGATCACTGGCATGCCATTATCACACTTGCTGCACTGCGTTCTGGAAAAGACGTTTACTGCGAGAAACCGTTGACTCACAATATTCACGAAGCCGTTGAAGTGATGAAGGCGGTTGATGAGAACGGGAGGGTTCTGCAGACAGGATCGATGCAGCGTTCGATGAAAGAATTCAGAGTTGCCTGTGAGTTGGTTCTAAACGGTCATATAGGCGAGGTGAAACGAGTTGTTTGCAGCTTTGGTGATCCTGGGATTCCCTGCGATCTTCCTGAAGAGGAAATGGAAGCTGGACTCGATTGGAAGATGTGGCTGGGTCCCGCCGCCGAGCGCCCTTACAACTCCACATTGAGCCCCCGTGGCCTCCACAATCATTTCCCTCACTGGCGGAACTACCGCGAGTTCGGAGGTGGAATGGTCACCGACTGGGGCGCGCATCATCTTGATATTGCCCAATGGGGACTGGGCATGGATGCCAGCGGGCCTGTTGAAATTCGACCTCCTGTGGAAAAAGGTGCCAAGCGGGGCGCATCATTGGTCTACGCGAATGGAGTCACTGTCACACATGGTGGCGGAATCGGTGTGCATTTCTTCGGCAGCGAGGGAGAAGTGGAAGTGACTCGCGGGCGCTTTCATTTTGTCCGTGATGGCGAAACCAAGGCGCGCTTCCTGAGCCGCGAAGATCGCGTGTCACTCGATTCTCAACTGTTGAAAGCAGAGAAAGATTTCCTCGGCGAGAAACCTGAGGTTCAGCTCTATCAAAGCAGCGACCATCTGCGCGATTTTCTAACCAGCGTTGAAACCCGGAAGAAGCCGATCACCCACGAAGGAGTCGGTGGGCGCACGGCGATCTGCTGTCACTTGATGAACCTGGCCTACTACCATGGTGAGACGATCAAGTGGGATCCAGCAGCCAATGCATTCGCCGATGGTACCGGTGATCCAAAGTGGCTGACTCGCGATTACCGCGGCCCGTGGAACGTCTGAACCTGCTGCGAATCGCCGGAATTAGTTGAGAAGGCTAACCACTAACAGACTCTAGCGATACCCGTAGAACATCACTGCGGGTATCGCTCTTTCCTTACTTCCTTTTGCCAGTTCGGCGCGCATGAGAACCATGTAGGCACCGGTTTTCCGTGGCTTCACTTCAATGGTTGTCACCGGCCCACTGATTTTGCTTTCGCCTAGCACATTGCCGTTTTTGTCAACAACCATGAGGTGAAGGCGTGTGCCCTTTGTATTCTCCAGTGCTGTTGTCGCAAGGAACAGGCGATAGGTGTGTCCTTTAAAGAATTGCAGCCGGATCGCTTTGCCCTTGGTTCCAGAGAGTGAGCCATCCCAAAAGTCTTGCCGCAGGCGAAGTCCCTGAGATTTCTCATACTCGGCTGCCGCGGTTCTTGCTTCTTTTTCAGGGCTACCGTCTGCGGGTGTCTCAGCATTCAGCGGCAATACGTAGAAAGCTACGAACGCTGCCACGGCGAGGAGGCGATTTGGAAGGGAGGGATTTGGAGAAAGGCGACGCACGCTGCAGGGTAAACGTTTCTGCTCACGATCGCTAAGAAATTTTTCACAATCCTGTGGAAGAACTGGTCTCCATTCGCGGTGTGGACCAAGCGAAGTTCGTTTTTCTTTACAATTCAGTGCATTGGGTCAGGTTTCGCTTCCTGTTTTCGTCCGTGCCTGAGACTTCTTCGCATTTACCTTTCTCCTGTGGAGTATTTGCAGCCCTATTGTGTATCCTGCTGAGCAGTAACGCATTGGGTATAATCGTCGCGTTTCCGAATGCCGTTTGGGGACACAATCCTGTGCACTACTACGAGATTGAAGATAGCGTCGGAGAAACGCGGGTCATTGCCAGTCCATTGGCTGCGGGAGACCATTTTTCCATGCAATTCGACTCGCTGGAAGCATTGATGCGTTGGAAATTAAGGGGTGGACCGCCAGTGATCGTGACCGATCGCCCCAGTGGGCCGGACGTTGGAATTGGCACACTTATATTTCCCCATGAACTATCTAGCAGGGAGATCACAGAAAGGGTGGGCTATTTCAATCTACATCGTGCACTCTCTTCTCCAGATTGGCAGGGAATGAGATCCATGGTTGATTTCGTTGTGCCTCGAGGAGCCCTTGGCATGGCCTGGATGGAATCTGTAGAGAGTGGAAAAAGCCCGCCCCTGTCCATTTCTGCTGTTTCCGATCCCGCTCTTTTTGGGGCAGCGAAATCCAATAACGAAGAAAAAAAGGAGGCAACCAAACTGGCCGAGATTCTTGACCCGGAAGAGATTGCTCAGCGACTGGATTTAGCTTCTAAGCCTGAGCCGACCATTCTGATCATTCTCGGTGTGCTTGCTGCGATGCTCGTTATTGCGGTTTTACGGATCAACTATCAGCTACACAAGTAGCCATACTGTTCTACTGCCACTGGCGAGTTTTCACATAGCGTGCAATACGGGCCTCGTCGTCCCCTGCGGCCCAGACGACGCGGAGAAAATCTGCAGGATGCAGCTGATGACGCTTGAGAAATGCACGGTCGCCGCCGCAGGAATACATGATATTGGGATCCAGGGCACCGCGCAATTTTCCGCGCGCCTTCATCAGAATTCTAGGAAACCAGACCAGGCCATCAACTTCAGAGTCTTTGGCAGGAAGATCCGACGGCTGGATTTCTTCAGCGGTCAGTTCGCCTTTCAGCACCGTGAACAAGTAGTCTCTGCGGACAGCTGCAATCAATAACGCGGTCGATGGTGCAATGTCTTCGCCGTCGCAGAAGTCTTCCACAAAATCGAAGAATTCACGCGGCTTGTGTCCGATCGATTTAAGGAACGCCTGGGCATTGTCATCGTAGTAAGTGGTGAAATCCTCATTGCCGCTCTTATACTGCGTGCAGCACTTTTCGAAGAGTGTAAGGAATTGCTCGTTCCATGTAGATGATGGGGTATTGGCCATAGCGAAAGTTTGCCCATGGAAGCGGTGGTCGTCAAGCGAAGTCCCGATCAGATCAAACTCCAGAAAACAGTTGCCGCAATCCACAACAACAGGATGCCAAATGCCGCATTGATCCAGCGGATCGATCTGGCGTATAGCCGGGCAACGGGGGGCCACTGAAGAAACAAAACGAACAGACTCCACAGCACCAGTGCCTCGGCAATGAGGATGCCGCCAAACAGAATTCGGCGGTCATTTCCCACTCCGGGAGGCAAGGTCGCGGCCATCATGGAAGTGAAAAACAAGAAGACTTTCGGATTGGTTAAATTGGTGATAAGTCCCTGTATATAGGCCTTTCCACAGCCTATTCCTGCCTCACCAGCGATGACATCCTGCCCGATATCAGTCGCTGGACGCTGGAGTTGTGCATTTTTTACCAGCCGGAATCCCAGCCAGCCAAGATAACACGCGCCAGCCAGCCAGACGAGACTCAGCACGCCGGGAATTTGCTCGCTGAACGCAGCAAGCCCTGTAATGACGATCGTTGTGTGCAGCACAATTCCCGTCGAGGTGCCTAACACTGTGCTCAATGCTGCCTGGCGCGAGCAGGCAATGCTGTTTTTCATGATCAACAGCAGGTCCGGCCCCGGCGAAAATTGCCCGACCGCCATCGCGAGAGCGAACGCCACCACCTCTGAAACTGGCACCGACACAGTGATAAATGCTGCGCGACTACTCGGCGGCTTTTTCCTTCGTTTTCTGAAGGTGGGCGCTCAATTCCTTAAGTCGATCGGAGTTGATCATGTCAACGCCAGCCAACCGCAATGCTTCCCACATTGCGGGCACGTCTGGTGTGGCCCATAGACGCAATTTTTTCCCTTCTGCATGCGAGCGCTTAACCAGATCGCTAAGTTTCTGCTGTTCTTCTTCCGGCATCTTGCCGGTTCCACGCCACTCGAAGTGGTTACGAAAATTGTCGCTGATCCATGGCATCAACGCAGGCGTGTCACCTTTTCCTAGATCGCTCAACCGCCCGTCGTATCCCGCGAATCGCAACGGTTGCTGGAGCATTACTTGCTTCGGTCGATTTCCTGAAATGATCACTGTCACCGCGCGCTGCGTGACCTTACCATCTTTGTGATACTCACTGAACAGGTTGTCGTAGGAACTCAGCACCGAGTGCAGTGCCTGATATGTTGGCTCGGCATCCGACTTGAGATCGATCAGAAGATGAAACGCTGGCGAGTCTTTGCCTGGATAGACAGACTGGGTCGCGCTGGTTGCTACCAGTAACTGAAGCGGATCCAGATACAGTTTCTGTAGCGTTCGGCTGGCATCCACCTTGTCCCGATCATGCGCGACCAGTAGTGCTCCATCGACTAGATAAATGTCTGCCTCAACACTGCAAAAACCAGATTCGAGAGCATCGAGAAGCGGTCGGTCGTGTTCGTAGTCGTTGTGCGCGTGTGCTTGCTCCAGTGGCGCAGAACTCGTCAGCGGCCTGTCAGTCGATTCCTGAGCATGAAGTTGAAACCCGCCAACGACTGAGGCTAGCAGGAAGAGACGAAAGAATTTGGGATATTGCATAAGAGTTGCGTCGAGGCTGCGACTGCGTGAAGTTTCCATTGATTTTCTACTGGATTACAAGCTCGGTAACAGATTTTCTTCTGTTGGCAGTTTCTCTGCCGCCACACCGAACGTAATCCTGACACATCTTTTCCACATTTCGTGAGCAATCCTCAATCAGCCAAAAATAATATGCAGTGGTTATCCTACGCCCTTATGACAGTTGCCTTCTGGGGCGTTTATGGAATTTTTCTTCACAAGGGTGCCCTCGGGATGTCAGATCCGGTACTCGGCCGCTACAAAGCGTTTCTCTGGGTGGGCGTGGCCTATTTTCTGGTCGCCATCGTGGCACCGCTGGTCTTGCTAATCAGCAAAGGGGGCAATTGGTATTCCATGCCGGACAAGGGCGTCATGTGGAGCTTGATCGCAGGCGTCGTTGGCGCATTGGGTGCTTTTGGAGTGCTTCTGGCCTTTGGAGCCAAAGGATCGCCGCCGGTGGTCATGTCGATCATTTTTGCCGGAGCGCCGATCGTCAATGCCATCATTAGCCTGATGCTGCATCCACCGAAGGGTGGCTGGGGAACTATCCCCTGGCCGTTTTTCGCTGGCATTGTCATGGCCGCACTCGGCGGTTTTCTAGTGACTAAATTTAAACCAGCGGACGGCCCGCCTCCTAAGCCAGCAACTGTGGTTGAGTCACAGGCTGTGGCCAACTCGATCGACTATTCTGGCTACACCATCCGCTGATCGATAGATGGCGTCTGCATCCGAGCAACTGGGAAAGATTCAAGCCCTGGTGGCTGAGATCCAGTCCAGTAATGCATTTTATCGACCGCGACTCGCAAATGTTGACGTGACATCCATTGAAGCGTTCACCTCTTCCTGCGCTTTTACGGACAAGGGAATGCTCGCTGCCGACCGGGTAGCGAATGCACCCTGGGGAACAAATTTAACATATCCGCTCGAAGCTTACTCGCGATTCGTGCAGACCAGTGGGACGACGGGAGTGCCCATGGCCTGGTTGGACACAAAGGATAGTTGGGCAGCAATGTTAGAATGCTGGCGCACGGTTTATGACAATGCGGGAGTAATTGCTGGCCGTGATCGCGCATTGTTCGCTTTTTCGTTTGGCCCGTTTCTGGGGTTCTGGACAGCCTACGAAGCTGCTTCCAGCATGGGAATACTGACTCTTCCCAGCGGTGGAATGTCCAGTTCTGCAAGGCTGGAAATGGCCAGGCGCTATGAGGCGACTGTGCTGTGCTGCACTCCTACCTATGCACTGCGCCTCGGGGAGATTCGCGCCTCCCTTCCCGAAAGCGATAGACCGTCGACGGTACGCTTGATCATTGTCGCAGGAGAACCGGGCGGTAGCATTCCGGCAACGCGTCAGCGCCTCGAAAATTTGTGGCCGGATGCGCGGGTTTTCGATCATCACGGGCTGACTGAAGTAGGCCCCGTCAGCTACGAAGATCCGGAGAAACCGGGACGGCTCTGTGTTATTGAAGATGCCTACTTTGCAGAAATCCTGGATCTTGAGACCGGGTTTGAAGTGACTGACGGTGGCCGGGGAGAACTCGTCCTGACGACTCTGAGTCGCATCGGATGTCCACTGTTGCGCTATCGAACGGGCGATCTTGTGCAGAAAGCGCGAGGCTCTGATGGCGCTCTGGCCCTGGAAGGCGGGATTCTCGGGAGAGTCGATGACATGATCGTTGTGCGCGGCGTCAATCTTTACCCGAGTGCCATCGAGGGGATCATCCGCAGATTCGAGAATGTGGTAGAATACCAAGTGGTCGAGCGCACATGCAATGAAATGGCGGAAGTTACGGTCAATGTTGAAATCGCTGAGGGCATCAACCGCAATTCTGCGATCGCCAGCATTGAGACTGCGTTGAAAAATGCCTTTGGCTTGCGCATCCCAGTGAAAATTGCCGAAGACGGGTTGCCGCGATTTGAATTCAAATCTCGTCGTTGGGTAAAGGAAGAGTAAAATGGCCCGCACCGAAGCACCAAAGCAATGAATCCCATGCAACCATGATAGTAGAAATCACCCAAGTGAGTAAGACCTTTGCAGATTCTGATGGAGGGCCGACGCGTGACGTTCTCAGTGATCTCGACTTCAGCCTTGATGCTGGAGAATCGGTTGCGATCATCGGTTCATCGGGCAGTGGCAAGAGCACGTTGCTCAATATCATTGGCACACTGGATCTCGCGGATACCGGAGCCGTCCAACTTTTCGGCAATAACATCGCCGGCGCAGATGACGCGGCGCTGAGTAAGCTGCGAAGTTCTGAGATTGGATTCATCTTTCAACTGCACCACCTGCTTCCGCAATGCAGCGTCCTGGAAAATGTGCTGGTGCCGACACTGGCGTTGGGAAAAAGCGACCGCAATGCGTCCTCTGAACGTGCCCGCAAGCTGCTCAAACGAGTCGGTCTTGACGGTCATGAGAACAAGCGCCCGGCACAATTGTCCGGAGGCGAGCGGCAACGAGTCGCGGTCGTCCGCGCCTTGATCAATCAGCCAAAACTGCTCCTCGCCGACGAACCGACAGGTGCCTTGGACGCCGAAAACGCGCGGAATTTGATCGATTTGCTTGTGGAACTCAATCAGGAAGAGGCCGTGGGCGTCGTCATGGTCACGCACGACAAAGCTCTGGCTGCCCGAATGGGGCGAATCCTCCTGCTGGAGGGCGGCAAACTGACAGAAGGCTAGCTAAAGCTGCTATTTTTTTGGTGCGGATTTAAGCTTCCGCTGGATTGACGAAGGGCGGGATGGGTTGCACTGTGGCAATCCGCCCGAGTTCGGGGGGGAAATGCACCTATGTTTGTCGATCACATCAAGATCCAGGCGAAAGCCGGCGATGGCGGAAATGGCTCGTCCCATTTTCGACGTAAGAAATTTTTGCCCAGGGGTGGCCCTGACGGCGGCGATGGCGGGAATGGAGGCGATGTTGTGCTGTTGGTGGATCACCATACGGACAATTTGAAAACCTTTTTCTTCAATTCCCGGGTCAAAGCTCCCGACGGAAATGGCGGCGGCGAGAACCAGAAGTCTGGAAAATCCGGCAAGGATTTGATATTGAAGGTCCCGCTGGGGACGATTGTCTATCGCGAAACTGCCAGCGATGTTGAGGAGGAAGGCGAGTTTTTAGAAGTGGATGAGCCCAAACTGGACACGGAAGCTGTCATAAAGAATGCGGAAGAACTCGAAACGACCGCCGACTCAGACGTGCAACTCGACATGGTCACGCGCACGCTGCGCATGAGCCGCGAGACTGGTGTTGACCTTGAAGTAGTCGCTGATCTCACAGAGGTTGGGCAAAAATTTGTGCTTTGTAAGGGCGGCAAAGGCGGCAGAGGAAACTATCGCTTCAAGTCGAGCACCAATCAGGCACCAGAATCTGAACTCGGAACGGATGCTGAGGAAGGCGAATACTACCTGGAGCTGCGTCAGATTGCGGATGTGGGAATGGTAGGGTTTCCAAATGCTGGCAAGTCGACACTGGTCGGCAAGCTATCGGCAGCGCAACCCAAAGTGGCCGCCTATCCGTTCACAACGTTAAAGCCAAAGGTAGGCGTGATCGATTTTGCGGGATTTAAACGTGCGACCGTCGCCGATATTCCTGGCTTGATCGAAGGTGCGCATCGCAATGTCGGGCTCGGGCACGATTTTCTTCGCCACATCATGCGCTGCAGGTTGCTGTTGTTTGTCGTCGACATGGCCGGATCCGAGTCCCGTGATCCTATCGAAGATGTCGAGACGCTGCGCAAAGAACTTTCCATGTATGATGAAAGCCTGGGCAAGCAATCGTGGCTGGTCGTCGCCAACAAGATGGATCTTCCTGAATCAGAGGAATTGCTGGCGCGATTCCGCCAGAGATTCCCGAAAGTCGAAATATTGCCCATTTCGGCAATGCTTGGGGATGGCATCGATCAGCTGAAAACCAGGCTCGGAGAACTGGTGAGCCATCGCCCGGACTAAGCGTGACTGATCGAAACTGAACGATCTCTGCCTATCAAACGCACTGTCGCCAGCTATTGCACCACATTTTTAAAGCCCGAGATGCTGCACATCTACCGGCAGGTGACAGGACTGCAGAATTATCGCACGTTTGTGATCGCGCAGCAGCGGCAGAGCGCGGAGAAATTTCCCTTCGACGACATTGAGATCACGCGTAAGCCAACAAGTAATTTTGTCCGGCGATTCTGGCTGAAATATGTCAAGCATGAGCCGCCGATCGTTTATCGCGGCGAGTATGGCGTGCTGGAAAAGATTCTGAGTTCTCGCTCAGCGGATCTCATGCACGTTTACTTTGGTCACACTGGCGTCCACTTGCTGCCATTCATTCAGCGATGGCCGAAGCCGACGATTGTATCTTTTCACGGCATGGATGTGCAGCCACGAGCAGATCGGCCAGGGTATGTGGAGAAGCTCGGTGAGCTGGTCGGTTCGCTTCCGCTGGTACTGGCGCGCTCGCATTCCTTGCGTGAGCGATTGATCGATCTTGGCTGTCCGGCCGAGAATATCCGCATCAACCGCACAGGGATTCCAATGGATCTGTTTGCAAAAGTGGAGCGCACATTTCCCAGCGATGGCGCGTGGAAGCTGGTGCAGGCTTGCCGACTGATTGAGAAAAAGGGACTCGATGTGGCATTGAAGGCATTCGCTGAGTTTGCGAAAGACTATCCTCTGGCAACGTTCACCATTGCTGGCGAGGGACCGCTACTGCAAAAGATGCAGGCACTGGCGGGGGAACTTGGAATTTCTGAAAAGGTGCATTTTCCAGGGTTCTTGAGCGAGAATGAACTTCGCGAACTCTTCGGTGCGTCCCATCTTTTTGTTCATCCCAGCCAACTGACCGAAGATCAGAACCAGGAGGGCGTGCCCAATGCGATGCTCGAAGCCATGGCGACCGGGTTGCCAGTGGCCGCAACCTTACACGGTGGAATTCCGGAAGCGGTGATCAATGGCGAGACTGGCTTGCTCGTTCCTGAGCGCGACGTGTTGGGGCTGACCCATGCGCTTCGGAGCTTTGCAGAAAGCGAAAATTTCTGGCAGAAATTCTGCACGGCAGCAGCAGCCGATGTGCGGCAGAACTTTGAGCAATCCGCTCAAGTAAAGAAACTGGAAAGCTTTTATGACGAGGCAGTGGCCACGTTACAGCCAAGGACAACAAGATGAGTGACGGATCGCGCCCCGCCCAGCATCCGTCATGCGGAAAGCGTCCGCTGGTGGCAAGCCTCTGCGGCACCTATTTGAAGCCAGAGATGCAAAGCCTCTATCGGCAGATCGCCAATCTCAAGCGATTCAGCAACGTGGTTTTCGCCGAGCAAGTGGTGAACAAAGATTTGTTTCCGTTTAGTCCTGTTGTCAAAATGACCAAGCAGAAGCGACCGAAATCACGCGGGAATTTTGTGCTGCGGTTCTGGTATAAACACATCATCAACCACTGGCCACCACCACGCAAGATCACCAGTGAGCGGCCATACTATCCTTATAATCTGAATGACCTTTTAACTTCACGTGGCGTGGATGTGGCGCACGTCTACTACGGTCACAAAGCGGTCAAATACTTGCCGATGTTGCAACGCTGGGGTGGTCCGTGGCTCGTTTCTTTTCACGGTGTTGACGTCATTAAATTCATTGAGAGGGAAGGGTATGCGGATCAATTACGCGAAGTTTTTGCGGCGGCAAGTCTCGTTCTGGCGCGCAGCGAGTCATTGCTGGAGGCCCTGCGGAAACTCGGTTGTCCAGAATGCAAGTTGCGCCTGAATCGAACTCCCATTCCACTGGAGTCAATTCCGTTCGAACAGCGGCGGGCACCAGACAACCAGCATTGGCAGTTGGTGCAAGCCTGCCGATTGATCGCAAAGAAAGGGTTGTTTACAACATTGGCGGCGCTTCCTGCCGTCATTGAACGCTTCCCGAATCTCAAGTTTGTCGTCTGCGGACAAGGTCCGCAGGAACGTGAATTCCGTAACCGTATTCTCGCTACCGGGCTGGAGAAACATGTCGAGCTAGCTGGCTGGCAGAGTCAGGAAGAACTGCTGAAACGTTACCAGGAATCCCACGTATTTCTGCACCCGAGCGAGTTCACTCGATCGTCCGATCAGGAAGGTGTTCCAAATTCGATGCTGGAGGCAATGGCCAACGGCTTGCCAGTCGTCGCCACCTACCACGGGGGCATCCCAGAAGCCGTGACCGATGGCCACGACGGCATCCTTGTACCCGAAAAATCGCCAGACAAGTTGGCTGCTGCGCTGATCGAACTTCTGTCAGATCCCGAGATGCTCAGCAGATTGTCATGCAATGCCGCAGAATCCGTGCGTTCACAATTCGGATTTGACCAGCAAATCGCCAATCTGGAGAATTGCTACCTTGAGGCGATGTCGAAGCCGCGGGCTAAGGCAAACTAGCGAATTTCAACGGGAGAAAGCTGCTTGAATGCCTGCTCAAGAATTTCCAGCGCCTCGTCGAGTTCAGCACGAGAAACTGTAAGCGGTGGTGTCAGTGTGAGGATTGATCCCATGGTGATTTTAAAGCTCAGGCCATTGGCGAGCGATTGATAGAGCATTTGCTCAGCCTCAGATTCGGCGCGGCTGCCGTCTGCTCTTCGCAGGACAATGCCGAAGATGAGACCAATGCCCCGGATCTCACTGATGAGCGGAATGGCGGATTTCAGGGATTCCAGACGTTGCCTGGTATACTCGCCGAGTGTGTTGGTATTCTCTAGCAGTTGTTCTTTATCGATAATGTCCAGCGTCGCCAGTCCCGCAGCACAGGCGACAGGATTCTTCTCGTGAGTGTAGTGACCGAGCGCCTGGTCTGCCGCGACATCGTAGGCCTCGCGGGTCAGGATGGCTGCTAAAGGAAAGACACCACCGCCGAGCCCTTTTCCAATGACGAGAATGTCTGGAACAATGTCGTAGTGTTCGCACACGAACATCTTTCCTGACCGTCCCAGACCACTGGGAATTTCATCCAGGATCAAGAGGGCTCCATGCTTGTCACAGGCAGCGCGAATCTTTTTCCAATATGAGACGGGGGGCACAAAGGGTGTCCAGCGAATGGTTTCTGCGATCACTGCGCCGACGTCACCACCTTCTCGCTCGAGAACATACTCGATGTAGCGCGCACTCATATCTGCCCATTGATCGGCCTCCATTTCCGGCCACGGGCCTTCCAGTGGATCGGGCGGAGGCACGTGTTCGCAGCCTGGAAGCAGGGGGCCTGCACCTTTGCGAAAGAGGGCTTCTCCGCCGACGCTGATGGCATCAAGCGATGCGCCATGGAACGATTCCCACAGCGAAATAGTCTTAAATTTTCCGGTGACAGCGCGTGCCAGTTTCAAAGCCATTCCGATTGCGCCGGTGCCACCTGGCGTGAACAATAGTTTGTTCAAATCTCCCGGTGCCAACTCAGTTAGTCGTTTTGCCAGTGCGACCGCAGGCGCATTTGTGAAGCGACGGGGACAGAATGGCATTGAATCGAGCTGCTGCTTGATCGCGGCGATGACATCGGGATGTCCGTAGCCTACCTGGTGCACCGCATTGCCATGGAAGTCCAGGTAGCGTTTGCCCTGCAGATCAGTCAGGTAGCTGCCACGGGTCTGCGCCAGCGCAGTCAGGCAGGGAGTCGACAGCGACTGGTGAAGAAAGTACTTTGCATCCTCTGCCAGAAGCTCGCGCGTCTCGGCGTCAAGATGCGCCGAATTCCATGATTCGCGTTGCGAGCTGAGATTGGATTCGCCTTCGGATTGGAACATGGATTAGTTTGGGATATTCTGGCGCGGATGGATTTTAAGTCGTGGAGAGTAGCGAATCTGCGAGCGTTAGTGCATCGTCAATGGCAGCAAGTAGAAAGGCGATCTCTTCTTCATTGACGATCAATGGCGGAACGATCCATAGCCCAAATTTGTCAGAGGGTACGTAGACTTGGCGTTCTTGAAATAGAAAGTCGGAGACTCTCTTCACAATGGTATCCTCGTACTTTTCAGTTGCCCTGCGTAGTGGTTTTTTTGTGATTTGGTCTGCGACCAATTCCATCGTCCAGAACAACCCAAGTCCTCGCACATCGCCAACGCTAGAATGCTTTTGCCCCAATGCGCGCAGCGCTTCGCCAAGAAGATTTCCCATCTTCTGCGCGTGTTCCAGCAATCCATCATCGTGCAGCACATTGATTGCTGCCAGTGCCCCCGCGCAGGCGAGTGCATGTCCGGAATAGCTTTGGCCGTGGCCGAATAAATGATGATCGAATGACTTCGCGACTTTTTCAGATAAGATGGTAGCTGCCAGCGGACAATAGGCTCCCAGTGCTTTGCCCATGACGATGATGTCAGGCTCAACATTCCAGTGCTCAATGGCCAGAAATTTGCCGGTTCGGCCCATTCCCGTCATTGTTTCGTCAACGATCATGAGCAAGTCCCAGTGATCGCACAGTTCACGCACTCGCTCAAGGTAGCCATCTGGTGGCAGGATGATGCCGTTGCTGCCTACGATCGGTTCAAGCAGGAAAGCAGCTACTTTGTTGCGACCTCCTTCCTGCTCAATCAGGAAGTTTAAGTAATCGAAATGACGATCGAGTGATTCAAAGTGCGGGCGGTAGGGATTCGCGTCAGGTGCAAATACGACACCGGGAACGGTGAGCGGTTCCTGGAACCAGCGTCTGGGGTCGCCGCTCGCAGATGCAGCGCCAGAGGTTGCTCCGTGCCATGAATTGTAGCGTGAAATAATCTTATACGGATAAGGATACTGGGACGGTGCATCGACTGTCCCATCCTCATGAAAGACGCGATTGTATTGGTAAAGCCGCGCCGCCTTGATCGCCGCTTCCACTGCCGACGCGCCGCTTTGCGAGAAATACACCTTTTTCTCCGAAGTCCCCGGCGTCAGCTCAGCCAGCTTTTGCGACAACTCAGCCGTCGCAGCAGTAGCAAAATCATCGGTGACGTAGAGGACTTGTTCCATCTGCGCCTTCATAGCGCTCAGGACTTGAGGATGATTAAATCCGAGGTTGATGCACTCGTGGGCACTACGAAGATCGAAGATCTTACGGCCATCGTGCGTGTGGATCCAACATCCTTCCGCCCGGGCAACCGATACTGGCGCATAGCCCGCCTGTGCAGACCAGCACCGCATCGTATGACGTGCTTGAGTCGCTGCGATCTCAGTCGGATTCATTTAATCCAATAGCGGCATTCACCGACTGCATCTAAAAGGTGCTGAATCTTGATTGGATCGACATTGCCAATCGTGCCGATCCTGAAGGTATCCCGATCGGTCACTTTACCAGGATAGATAACGAAACCGCGTTGCTTCAGTAGCTCATAGAATTGTTTAAACTCGAATGCTTCTTGCTCAGGAAAGTGAAAGGCGGTGATGATCGGTGATTGAACATTGGCTGGAAGGAGGCTTTTAAAGCCGTATCCCGCCATTCCAACCGATAATAATTTCTGGTTGCTGGTGTATCGCTCATGTCGCGCGGCGATGCCGCCCTCGTCCTCCAGTTCTACCAGTGCCTGAGCGAATGCACGCACAGTATGCGTGGGAGACGTGTAGCGCCACTTACCGCCATTGCCGGATTCCATTGTCTTCCACTGATCATACAGATCCAGTGATAGCGATCGTGCCCATCCTTTGGTTGCTTCAAGTGCGGTGCGCTTTGCGACAATGAAACCAAATCCGGGAACTCCCTGGATACACTTGTTGGCACTGCTGATAACAAAGTCGATGCCCAGATCAGTGACGTTGAGTGGGACGCCGCCGAAGGTACACATTGCATCAACAATCAGCACTCTTCCTGCTGCTTTGACCACGGGGGCAATTTTTTCGATTGGATTGAGCATCCCTGTCGTTGTCTCGCCGTGGACTAGTGCGACATGCGTAATCGTTGAGTCGGCAGCCAGTTTTTGCGCCAGTAGTGAAGCATCTGGAGGACTCAATTCACCACTGTCTTGCACATCGAGTGCAATTTTCAATCGCTCAGCGATTTTGGCCAGACGCTGACCGTAGGCACCGTTGGCGAGCACCAGCAATTTCCCGTCTGGAGGGATCACGCTGCCGATTACCGACTCAACACTGAACGTTCCGCTGCCCTGCATCAATACTGCGGTATGCGTTTCAGGTGCGCCTCCTGCAAGTTCGACCAGAGTTTTGCGAATGACCTGAACGACGTCCACATTGTAGTCATCGTCCCAGGTGCACCAGTCACGCATCATCACCCGCTTTACGGTGGGAGTGGTACTCAGTGGGCCTGGAGTGAGCAGGAGATAAGGGTTTTCGTCTTCGATTACCATGGCAGGGAAAATGTCTTAGTGTTAGTCATAAACTTCATGGCGTCGATGACGCCTTCTTTGATCCCCAGGCCGGAGTCTTTGATGCCCCCAAAAGGCGAGCTTTCAATGCGGAATCCCGGCACTTCATTAACGTTAACCGTACCTGTGCGGATACCTTTGATAGCCTTGATTGCAAGTGTCATATTGTTTGTGACGATCCCGGTGGACAAGCCAAATGCCGTGCTGTTTGCCAGTTCGATCGCATCATCGATATCCCGAATCGCCATGATTGGTGCCAGTGGTCCGAAGGATTCTTCCACCACCATGGTTGAGTGACGTTGGACATTTCCGATCACAGTAGGAGGGTAGAGCGCGCCACTTTTGTAGTCACCACCCAGCAGAATTTCAGCTCCATCGGCGACGGCCTCCTGCACGACGCGATGCAAGCGTTGCGCGGACGCTTCGTCGATCACCGTTCCCACACGCGTGGTCGGATCAGCGGGATCACCACTTGTGTATTCCCTGGCCAATGCCACAAAGCGCTCGGTAAATGGTTGAAGAATGGCTTCGTGAACTAAAAGGCGTTTGACTGCAGTGCAGCGTTGACCTGAGTTGCGGAAACTGCCTTCTGCAGCAAGTTTCACTGCCTGTTCCAGATCTGCATCATCCAGGATAATGAGCGGCGAATTTCCGCCAAGCTCGAGGCACAGTTTCTTGTAGCCAGCGATTCCCGCGATGTGTTTACCGATACTAACACTGCCAGTAAAGGCGACCATTTCTACGCGATCGTCGCAAATTAACGGTGTGATGACCTCATCCACATCACCTACTAAAACACTGAGCAACGACTGAGGCAGCCCTGCTTCGTAAAGCATTTCGACAAAGCGAACGGCGGTGAGTGGCGTCTTATCTGACGGCTTGAGAATCATGGGAGCGCCGCAGGCAACTGCCGGACTCACCTTGTGCGCGACCTGATTAAGTGGGTGATTAAAGGGAGTGATGGACGCAATCAGTTGCACCGGCTCACGCTGAGTGAAGATCTTCCGGGCCTTTCCATGATGGGTGAGGTCACAGGAGAAAATTTGTCCATCATCGCGTAGTGCTTCCATTGCTGCGAAATCGAGGACGTCCATGGTGCGGCCTACTTCGTAAAGCGTATCCTGCTGGCACAGGCCGGTTTCCATTCGAATTAAGTCCGCAATTTCTGTCTTCCGCTGTTCGAGCAGCGATCGAGTGTTGCGCAGAATTTCCGCTCGTTGAAAGCGCGTCAGCGATTCGTGCTTTCCAGCGCCGATAGCGAGCGCCCTTTCCAAGTCTGCCGCCTGCGCGCAGGTGACGGTGCCGACCAGAGTGCCATCATAGGGGTAGTGGACGTTGAGCTTTTGCTCAGATTTTACAGGCTGACCAGCGATGTAAGAGGGTAGTTCCAATGGCATATTAACCTCCGTTGCAGGTGAAATCGAAGATGTCGAAGTTGCGAGGATCACCAGCTGCTCTGGCGATATACGTATCATTCAGAGGCCGAGACAGCAACATGGGCACCATTTCTTCATAGCGTCCTCCATGCGATCGTAACCCTCCTTTGATTACGCTCAGGTCGTGCTCTGCAGGTGTGCGCCCCACCACAAAATTGCGGCCACAGAGCACGGTGATGTCACCGATGCGATCTTCCGCAAGTTCAAGTTTTTGCGCCGCAGTCGTTCGATCATAAACCTCAGTGATGCCATCCAGGTTCATCAAGTAATCCATGATGGCCTGTTGTTGATCGGGCTCTTCGAGGTGCACCATCACCAGCGACCCAAGCGCTCCGTGGTGCACCACATACGGGTCAGTGATCGGACAAATGACTCGCAGGCGATCGCCAAATTTTTCCATCAGGAGAGTCTCGATGTAAAGTACGTTCGGTGTCCCATCATCGGCATTTTTGGCATTCATGCCATGGTCAGCCGTAATCCCGACGATGCAATTGAGATCAAGCAGTCGGCCAATTTGCTCATCCAGCGCCGCATAGAATGCCAGCGATTCCTCTTCCTCCGGCGCATATTTGTGCTGCATGTAGTCGGTCAGCGATAAATACAAAAAATCGGACTTTCCTTGCTCGACCAGTGCCGCGCCAGCCTCGAGAACGTAGACCGAAGCATCGCCAGAGTAGATTTCAGGTCTTGGTTTTCCAACGATACTTTCTGCATCGTCCAGGCCATGAGTCGCAGCTTTTGCCTCATCCACTTTTTCGCTCGAGAAGGCGATGCCCCCCAGGCCGACGATGCCGTCACCAAGAACGGTGCGGAGTTTTTCCTTAGCGGTAATGAATGCCACCTTGCGTCCCGCTTTTGCTGCTGTTGTCAGCAGGGTGGGGCAGCGCAGAAACTCGGGTGAGTTCATCATCACTTCCTCACCAGTGTCAGGATTGAGGAAAAAATTGCCGCATATGCCAGTGACCGCAGGAGTCGTTCCGGTAACGATGGCAGCATTGTTGACATTGGTGAACGAGGGCAATGCGCCGCGCACCATGCCGCGGTATCCCTTGCGGCTCATCTCCAGTGTTCGCGGCATGCGTCCACGCGCCATCGACACGGATAGATATTCATCGGCGCAGCCGTCGATACAAATGACCGCCAGTGGTTGGTCTGGCAGCCGATAGGTGCGAGCGTTCACTTCACACGTATTCTCGGAATCCTTTGTCATGTCCATTTACTAAGCGACGTCCCGTTTTGAGACAATGGACGTTATTGCCCGATGACCTGGCAATTTGTCCCATCTAGTCTGTAACGATTTCGGAACATCGTGGCAGTAGTTCCCGCTTCCCTGCGCATGAATCTCCCCAGGTCTTCCATGGATTCAAAACCCATTTGATCGGCGATGCGTTTGATTGGCCAGTCGGTGTTGCGCAGCAAATCCTGCAACTCACAAAGGCGGATGCGTTTAATTTCTGCTTTTGGTGGAATACCGATTGCCTGCACGAAGCGCCGTTTAAAGGCAGAGCGGGAAATCGGGCTGGATGAAACTAGTTCGTTGACCTGCAGCGGATACGTTTTTGCTTCTGAGCGAATGCGTTTCACTGCCTGGGCAATCGTTGAATCCGCGATGTGCAGGATATCCGTCGATTCTCTTTCGACCAATCCTAACACGGGAACCACGGTTTGCAGTTGTGCGGGAGGTTCACCCTGCATCATTCGATCAAGGATCGCGGCTGCCTGGTAGCCGATCGATTCCCCGGGATAGCGCACTGCGGTCAGGGGCGGCGAGGTGGTATGGCAGAACAATTCATCATTATTCACGCCTGCGACTGCAATGTCGTCGGGAACCGAATAGCCGAGTCGCTGGCAAGCCTGGATCAGCGTCGCAGCAGCAATGTCATCCTTGGCCAGAATCCCAATGGGTTTTGGCAAGTCGTGCAGTTGTGGATCCATGAATTGGCGCAGTGTAACCCAGCGGTCGTTGATGCGGCCCAATTTCCCGACTTCGACACCCAATTGATGACAGTGGAATCCCGCATTTTCGAGTTCCTGAGTAAAGCCACGTGCCCGCAACCGCGAATAATAGCGGGAAGGATCCCCCCAGTAAGCAAAATTTGACAGTCCGAGTGCCGCAAAATAACGCGCCACGATGCGGCCGGATTCCTCGTAGTCTGGATGCACGACGGGGATCCCATGCGGAAGGGATTCGCCGCTGATACTGACCACCGAAATACCTCTCTTGTGGAATGCGCGAAGCTCTGCAGCGGTCAGTCGAAAGACGATTAACCCGTTTCCTTTCCAGCTGCTGTTGATACAAATGGGTTCGATCTCATTGGTCGAATCTATCGGAGTTTGAATCAGCCACGGCTCGTGCTCACGCATGTAGCGTAGAACACCCCCATAGATCTCCTGGGTGTAACGAGCCCAGGGAGGTGTTCGGATCCCGACTGTGCGTAGAGTGCCCATGCTTGCGCGAAGTTTGAACCATCGTTACAGAAATGTCACTGCGAAATAGGCCATATTGCCTGTTAATTTGATCTTATGGTGTGTTGCTGGCATTGTCCTGAATCATCAAAGATACCTACCGTGATCAAAACACTCGTCTCCAACACACCCGTTAAGCCAGAGAGCACATTCCCGCAGTCGGAGTTGCCGACTTCCGCCAGAGCCGTCATTGTCGGCGGAGGAATCGTCGGTGCCAGTGTGGCCTATCATTTGAGCCAATTGGGCTGGGAAAATATCGTGCTGCTGGATCAAGGAACCATTGGCAGTGGTAGTACCTGGCACGCAGCGGGAATGGTAGGGCAGCTACGCACAAGCAACAGTCTCACCAAAATTAACAAGTACAGTGTAGAGCTCTACAAGCACCTTCAGGAAGATCTGGGGCATGATATTGGCTGGCTGCAAGTTGGGAGTCTCATCATCGGAACCTGTGAAGAACGAATGTCCCAGTTGCGGCGGACGGCGGCAATGGCGGAAGTTTTTGGAGTTGAGGCAGCGTTACTGAATCGTGAAGAAGCGGCAGAGAAATGGCCATTGATGAGAAGTGACGATGTGTCCGGCGGAGTGTGGTTGCCTCATGACGGACGTGTGATTCCTGGTGCCACAGCGGTGGCCATGGCTGTCGAGGCCTCGAAACGTGGCGTGGTGGTAGCAGAGCAAACCAGGGTCGAAGAGATCCTGATGAACGGGCAACGCGCCACGGGCGTTCGTACGAACAAAGGAGAGATTCAAGCAGATCTTGTGATTTTGACTGGGGGGATGTGGACACGACAACTCGCGTTGCAAGTCGATGTCGATATTCCGCTGTATCCCGTCGAGCACCACTACGTGTTGAGTGAGCCGATTGAAGGTGCGCACCGTGATCTGCCGTGTGCGCGTGATCCTGAGCGCGCCATATACTTTCGCACGCTGGACGATGGCTCCATCAAACTGGGAGCTTTTCAAGCGAGATCAAAACCGTGGATGGTCGAACGCATTCCCAGCGACTTCTCGTGTGGATTACTAGAAGACGACTGGAGCCATTTTGCTGGACCGCTGGCGGATGGAAAGCACCGCATTCCTGCTTTGGAAAATGCCGCCTTTCCAAAGTTCGTCAATGGCCCTGAAAGTTTCACGCCAGATAATCAATTCATCATGGGTGAGCCCGCAGGTTTTGATGGATTGTTTGTTCTCGCTGGCTTTAATTCCGTGGGTATTGCATCGGCAGGTGGTGCAGGAAAATATGCCGCCGAATGGCTACAGCAGGGGGCACCAACGATGGATCTCTGGTCGGTGGATATTCGCAGGTTTGCTCCATTCCAAAACGATCGAGCTTACCTGCGCGAGCGGGTCTCGGAAGTTCTGGGACTACATTATCAGATGGCGTGGCCAAATCGGGAAGTGGAGACCGCCCGTGGCATCCGGCAAACTCCCTTGTTTGCGCAGTTGATGGCTCGAAACGCCTGCTTTGGTTCCTCGATGGGATGGGAACGCGCCAACTGGTTTGCACCGGAGGGAGTGACGCCCGTGGTCAACTACTCGTTTGGGAAACAAAATTGGGCGCCGTTTGTGGCCGAGGAAGTGAAGGGATGTCGCGAAAATGTTGCGATTTTTGACCAGTCGACATTTTCCAAGTTTTTAATGCAAGGAATCGATGCCACAGAAGTGCTGCAGCAGATCTGTGGTGCCAATGTGGACGTAGCGATTGGCAGCACGGTTTACACCAGTATCCTGAATGAGCGTGGAACGTTCGAGTCTGATCTTACGCTGGTGCGATTCGGGCAGGATGAATATTACATCATTAGCGGAACGTCGCAGGCGGTCCGGGATTTTGATTGGATCAAGCGGAACATTCCTGGCAATGCAGATGTTCAGTTCACCGAGATTACGGCGTCGATTGGAGTTGTCAGCATCATGGGGCCCAATGCGCGTGACTTGCTCAGTCGCGTCACCTCCGCGGATGTTTCAAATGTGGCGTTTCCGTTTGCGACAGCGCAGGAATTGACCATCGACGATTGTTCCGTGCGGGCGATTCGGATCAGTTATGTGGGTGAGTTAGGGTGGGAGCTACACGCGCCATTTGCCGTGATACCCAAAGTATACCAAGCACTTGTCGATGCTGGAGCGGACTTGTCCATTACGCATGCCGGCACCTATGCCATCAATGCCATGAGACTGGAAAAAGCGTATCGCGCATGGGGACATGAATTATCCACAGACGAGACTCCGCTGGAGGCAGGCCTTGGTTTTGCGATCGACTGGACGATTCCCTTCAACGGTAGAGAAGCTCTATTGAAGCAGAAGGAAACTGGAATTCGCAAGCGCCTAATCGCCCTCGTGCTGGAAGACTCGGAGTCGACTCTGTGGGGCGGGGAACCCATCCACATGAATGGGAAACTAGCCGGCTACACGACGTCAGGAGCGTTCAGCCCAACGCTGGATGCTGGGATCGCGCTGGGCTATGTTCCCTGCGTAGCAAATGAACCAGCCCGCGCGCTGCTTGACGGACAGTTCCACATCTTGAACGACGGTAAGTCGCTAGCAGCAACACCGCATTTGAAGTCTCCCTACGATCCCAAACAGCTGAAACTAAAGGGATAATGCAGAGGTCAGCTGACTGCGTTATTTGCGGAAGCAATTGCGTAATCGCGGTTCAAGCGAGTGATAAACTCAGGGGCAATCGACTTCGGACAGACCGCGGAACATTCGTATTGATTGGTGCAATTGCCGAATCCTGCGTCGTCCATCGCTTTGACCATGCCGAGAACTCGTGCGTGCTTTTCTGGCTTGCCTTGGGGAAGCCGGTTGAGATGCCCTATCTTGGCAGAAACAAAGAGCATTGCGGACGAATTTTTACAAGCAGCGACGCAAGCGCCACAGCCAATGCAGGCAGCGGCGTCAAAGGCGGCGTCGGCATCTTCTTTTGAAATTGGCAGACAATTGGCATCCTGAGCAGAACCCGTGCGAACAGAAACATAGCCACCGGACTGGATGACTTTGTCAAAAGCCCCACGGTCGACGACTAGATCCTTCACCACTGGGAACGCGTTTGCCCGGAAGGGTTCGATCCAGATGGTTTCGCCATCATTGAACGATCGCATGTGGAGCTGGCAGGTTGTTATCGCTTTCTTCGGGCCGTGCGCAACTCCATTGATGACCAGCGAGCACATGCCGCAAATGCCTTCACGACAATCGTGATCAAATGCCACCGGTTCTTTGCCAGTTTCGATCAGCCCCTCGTTGACGATGTCCAGCATCTCCAGAAACGAAGCCGAAGACGGAATATCGAGAGCCTCATAGGTTTCAATATGCCCATCCGTGTGCTGGCTTTTCTGTCGCCAGACTTTAAGTGTCAGATTCATAGTGTCAGCCTACTTGTATGATCGAGTTGCAAAGTGGACGTTTTCGTATTCCAGCCATTCCTTGTGTAGCTGATGGCCATCGCCGGTGTCTGGGCCCCAGGCGGCAACGTATGCGAAGTCGTCGTCGTTACGCATCGCTTCGCCATCAGCCGTCTGGTACTCACCGCGGAAGTGACCGCCGCAGGATTCTTCGCGGTGCAGCGCATCTTTGCACAGCAGTTCGGCAAATTCGAAAAAGTCAGCGACGCGACCTGCGTTCTCCAGTTGTTGATTCAAGGTGCCAGCATCACCGGTGACGTTGACGTTTTCCCAGAATTCTTTGCGCAGCTCAGGGATGCGGCGAAGCGCTTCCTCCAGCCCGGCCTTGGTGCGCTCCATGCCGCATTTGTCCCACACCAGTAGTCCCAGTTCCCGATGGAAGCTGGATACCGAGCGCTTGCCTTTGATCGACAGCAGCTTGTTGGTGCGCTCTCTAACTTCCTCTTCGACTCGTTTGAATTCAGGGTGTTCCGTCGTCACGCTGCCGGGATTTTCCTGCGCCAGATAGTTCGGGAGAGTCGAGGGAATGACAAAGTAGCCGTCTGCCAGCCCCTGCATCAATGCACTGGCACCGAGTCGGTTGGCGCCGTGATCCGAGAAATTGGCTTCGCCCAGCACGTGCAGGCCGGGGACATTGCTCATCAGGTCGTAGTCCACCCATAGACCACCCATTGTGTAGTGGACGGCGGGGAAGATGCGCATGGGTGTTTTGTAAGCATTCTCACCAGTGATCTGCTCATACATCTGGAAAAGATTTCCATAACGCTCGCGGATCGTTTGCTCGCTGGTGCGCTTAATGGCGTCGGCAAAATCAAGGTAGACGCCCAGTCCACTTGGGCCTACGCCTCTGCCGTCATCACACGCTTCTTTAGCAGCGCGCGATGAGATATCGCGCGGAGCGAGGTTACCGAAACTGGGATATTTGCGTTCGAGGTAGTAGTCGCGATCCTCTTCAGGGATATCAATTGGAGCCTTGTCGCAGTCTTCCTTTCGCTTGGGAACCCAGACGCGACCATCGTTGCGCAGGGATTCCGACATCAGCGTCAACTTGGACTGGTAGTCGCCACTGACCGGAATACAGGTAGGGTGGATCTGCGTGTAGCAGGGATTCGAAAAATAGGCACCGCGCTTATGGGCCCGCCAGTTTGCCGTGACGTTGCAGCCCATGGCATTGGTAGAAAGGTAAAAGACATTGCCGTATCCGCCAGTGGCAAGAATAACGCAATCGGCAGCGTGGCTGCTGATCTTTCCAGTCACCATGTCACGAACAACGATGCCCTTCGCGTGACCATTGACGACAACCAGATCGAGCATCTCCGTGCGCGTGTGCATCTCGACACCGCCACGCGCAATCTCTTTCGACAAGGCAGAGTAGGCACCTAGCAAAAGCTGCTGACCAGTCTGGCCGCGGGCATAGAAGGTTCGCGAAACTTGGGCTCCACCAAAGGAACGATTCCCTAACAATCCGCCATACTCGCGAGCGAAGGGCACTCCCTGGGCGACACATTGATCGATGATATTGGCGCTGACTTCAGCCAGGCGATAAACATTGGCCTCTCGCGAGCGAAAATCGCCTCCTTTGACCGTGTCGTAGAACAAACGATAGACGCTGTCGCCGTCGTTTTGGTAGTTTTTGGCGGCATTGATACCTCCCTGAGCAGCAATGCTATGTGCCCGGCGTGGACTGTCCTGGTAGCAGAAGCACTGCACATTGTATCCCAACTCCGACAGCG
>JBNMNB010000109.1:0-23880 GCA_051270635.1 Verrucomicrobiales bacterium
GAGTCCACCGGTTGCGAGTCCACCGGTTGCGAGTCCACCGGTTGCGAGTCCACCGGTTGCGAGTCCACCGGTTGCGAGTCCACCGGTTGCGAGTCCACCAGTTGCAAGTCCACCAGTTGTTGAAGCCCCTCGGGCACCAGCCACTGAACCGACACCTGCAACAGTGGTTCCTCCAGCGCCAAAGCCTGTTCCTGAGGCTCCAGCGGCACCTGTGCCCACTCCTGTGCCTCCAGCGCCCACGCCTCCGGAAAATGAATCCGCACAGGAAACTTCGCCAATACCTGAGGCAGACGAGAAGCCTTCCTCAGACTCTTAGAACGCGGCCTACATTCATTCAGATTCCCTGGAGACTGAAGATTCCTTAAAGTTCAGACGTTGCGCTGCTCCGTGCCCTGAGCCGGGCAATTGGCAGGCCTGCGAGCAGTTCTAACTAACTATCGAAAAAACTTAGCCAGTTGCTTCCCGCTAGCGGCGGCGTAGACTCCGCTAGCACGTGAACCCTTCTGACCCAGCACTCTTTCACCGCAGTCGCTTCGCACGGATGCGAGTGGAACTTTGGGAAAGTCTGATGATGGCGTTCGAATCCATTGCTTCGCATAAACTGCGCTCGGGTCTGACATTGCTCGGCATCATGATCGGCGTGTTTTCCATCATCGTGGTGATGACCGCACTGCGCGCCTTGGAGAAAAATGCCGAAACGATTCTATCAGAACTCGGGCCGCACACATTCACCATCAAGCGAACCCCGGCGTTTGTATTTGAGTCCCCAAAAGACGGCAAGGGACCATGGGAACGCGAACCCATCACCTACAAACAAGGCCAGCAGGTCGAGCGCAAAGCATTGCTGCCCGTCAGTATCGGGCTGGAAGAAGGGTTCGCCAGTGGAACCGTGCGCTCACGCTATGAGGAAACCAACCCGGATGTCGGTCTCAAAGGAGTCACTCCTGGCGTTTTTGCCGCACGCAATTGGAACATCGAGGAAGGGCGCGCTTTACAGGATTCAGATGTCGACAGTGCGCGTTTGGTGTGTGTGTTAGGGGGAAGTCTGGCGACGCAGCTTTTTCCGCATAGCTCAGCCGTCGGCGAACGGATCACCTTCGAAGGACTCGCTTATCGGGTCGTTGGCGTTCTCGAGTCGAAAGGAAATATGATGGGCGGGGAACAGGATAATTTCCTGCTGGTGCCCATCACTACCGGGCTGCAACGCTATGCGAACTATCGAGTCAGCGTTTCCATCCTGGTGCAAGCAGCTGGGCCAGAAATTTATGACGATACCGTGGATGAAGTTCGCGGCCTGCTGCGAGTCCTGCGCAAGAACTCGCCAGGCGAGGACGACGACTTCGAAGTCATGAGCAATGATTCGCTGATGAACCAGTTCAACGAAGTCACCTTCGCCGTGCGTGCTGGCGCAGCAATCGTCAGCTCCATTTCCCTGCTGGCGGCAGGCGTAGGCATCATGAATATCATGCTGATCTCCGTCACCGAACGCACTAAAGAGATCGGCGTCCGCCGGGCAATTGGCGCGCGCAAAGGGATGATTCTCACCCAGTTCATTCAAGAAGCTGTCATTTTGTGCCTGGCGGGAGGCGTGATCGGTGTGCTGCTGGGCGTCGCCGGCGGAAACGTGCTGTCGATCCTCTTTAAAACGCCCGTTGTCTTTCCATTCGACTGGATGACCTACGGCCTCGTCATCTGTACCGTCGTAGGCGTGGTATTTGGCGCCTATCCGGCAGTGAAGGCGGCGAATATTGATCCCATCGACGCCCTGCGCTACGAATAACGAGTTGCAAAATCGCCACGATCTTGCAGGACTTACGTGTTAAAATGCTTTAAATTGTGATCATCAGAAGTAATCATTAATTTGATCAATCTTCATGCGTAAGCCCTGACGATCTTCCGCTCCAGGGCGGAATCCGGTTGACAGTTGAGACTCTCACTTTCAGTTAATAAGCAATGGTTCGAGATATCGTCATCTACGGGAATCCTGTTCTCAGAGAAAAGTGTAAACCTGTCACGGAGATCACCGATGAGATCCGTGGGCTGGTAGAGGACATGCTGGACACGATGGTGGCAGCCAATGGCGTGGGCCTGGCCGCACCTCAGGTGGGGATTCCCATTCGGTTGGCAGTCGTCGATGTCTCGTTCGATCCTGAATGCGTCAGTTATTTTAAAGTGAACGGTGAAGACGCCGTCATGGAAGACTGGATGCCACTCATCTTTATGAATCCGGTGCTCAAACTTCAGGGCGATCGAGAGGACGACACCGAAGGCTGCCTCAGCTTCCCCGAAATGCGTGCCGATGTGCGCAGACCGAGCGAAATCAAAGCATCCTTGTCCATCGTCGATGGGGAAGAAATCGTCATCGAAACCGATGGCCTTCTTGCGAGAGCTATCCAGCACGAAACCGATCACCTCAACGGTGTCCTTTTCGTCGACCGCATCAGCACTGCCGAAAAAATTGGACTCAAACGCCGCATCCGTCTGATGCAGGAAGAATTCGGCGAATTTTTCCGCCCGGATCCTGACGCGGAAGAGTAAGTGCTGAGGCTCGTAGAATTCAGTAATGATTGGACACTAACAACGTGCCCACTACGCCCAGTACTTGTTATTTCCAAGTTATCTGATACACCTTGAGCGCACGATTCCTGCTGACAACAACTGTATGGTGAACCCCGATAGAATCTCTACTCTGGACAAGGCACTGCAAGTGAACCTTGACCAACGACGCTATGGCACATTTGCCGAAATAGGAGCGGGCCAGGAGGTCGTGCGCTGGTTCTTTCGCGCTGGAGGAGCAGCGGGCACGATCGCCAAGAGTATCTCGGCCTATGACATGAAGGTCAGCGATGCCATCTATGGGGAGTGTCAGCGATACGTCTGCAGAGAGCGCCTGGAAAGTATGCTCGAGTATGAGCAGAACTTGAACATGGAACGGCTACGGAATGAAAGGGGTGACTCCACTGCTTTCTTTACCTTTGCAGACACCGTTTCCGCACGCAATTACCATGGGACAAATGAGTGCCATGGCTGGTTGGGTGTTCGTTTTCAGGCCCATCCCAGAGACGAAAGCAGCCAGCTCATTATTCATGTTCGGATGCTCGACAGAACCAATGCCCTGCAACAGGAGGCGCTCGGCATCGCGGGTGTCAACCTCATCTACGGGGCATGCATGCATGCATCATCACAACCCGGACATGCTGGTAGATTCTCTAGTGGATAATCTCGGCACAGCGCGAATCGAAATCGATATGATCGACTTCACGGGAATCGAATTCCGTCACGTCGATAACCGCTTGATGAGCTTGAAACTGGTGCAGTTGGGATTGACCAACGCCGCCATGTTCGGTGCCGGAGGAAAAGTCCTGCAGCCATCAGAAGTTCTGCGTAAAAAAGCCATCGTCGTCGAGCGCGGTAGCTTTCGCCCGGTCTGCACTTCGAATATCGACATCATGCGTTGTGCCCATGAGCGATTCTGTGAAGAGCCTGGAGTCGACAAAGACTCCGTGATTCAGATCATGGAAATCACAATGAGTAATCTCATGGCCGGCGGTCAGATCGACTACCGTGATTTTCTTGCCCGGGCAGACATGCTGGTCGCAAGTGGTCTCACCGTCCTGATTTCCGACTACTTCCATTACTACAGGCTTGCCGCCTATCTCAGTCGCTACACCAAGGCGAAGATCGGAATCTCCATGGGAATTGGCAGCCTGATTGAATTATTCGATGAGAAGTATTACACCGAACTCGATGGGGGCATTCTTGAATCCTTTGGGCGGTTGTTCAAAAACGATATCAAGCTCTATATCTATCCACTGAAAGACCAGTAGACCGGAGAATTAACAACCGTGGAAAATCTCAATGTTGCCGATGAATTGAAGAAGCTTTTCGGCTACCTGATTGATCGCGGATGTGTCGAGCAGCTCAATAACTACAATGAGGAATGCCTCTCCGTTTTCTCACGTGACGTCCTCGGAATGATTGCAGTCGGCGATTCCCTGTGGGAAACGATGGTGCCAGCTGAAGTCGCAGAAGTTATCAAATCACAGGGATATTTCGGCTACAAAGATCAACAGGAAAGTCACTAGCCGCCGACTTTCTCAAAGATTCTTCAACCACTCTGCGACGTTCCGTATATCTTGATCGGTGAGGCCCATCTCTGCGGCGGAGGGCATCCAGGAGTGGTTTTCGAGGCGGTCAACTTGAGCTCCTGAACGACGGAAGAGGATCTTCTTTGTCTGGCCGCCAAATATTTTGAGTTTAAGTGAGCCGGCGTGCCAGCTAAAGTTAGAGAGCATGCCTTCGCCGATGTGTTCACCAGCGGTGAGGCGGACAGGGGTGTCGTAGCCGTGGGCAAGTTTGGTTGCGGGGTCGACGATTTCTTTGATGATCTCAGGGATGGTGCGGGCTTGTCCCCAGTTGCTGAGGTTCGGGCCAAAGGCGGCACCGGCTCCCTGGATTTTATGGCACATGAGGCAGGTCTGCGCCCTGGCCTTGCCCGCATCGGCATGACCGTCGAGAGCAGCAATGGTGGCGATGTCAGAGACCTCCGTTTTTTCTGTGGCAAACGTCTTTGGCACCAGGTAGCTGGTGCGCAGGAATTCGCCCTTTAGATCATTCAGATCCTTGGCAAGGATCTCGGCAACGGTGACTTGAAATGCTTCGCCAGCAAATTGTGGCAGTTGCGCCAGTGCCTGAAGTTTTACAGCGTGCTCTGCGCGTTGGTCGTCATTGCGGAAGCTGGCGTAGGCCATGGCCAGATGGCGGAATTCTTCCAGTGTGAGTGACCGACTTCGGATCACTCTGTCCAAATCCTCGATCGCTTCCGGCGTATGCAATCGCCAGGCAAGGTTGATGGCAACGTCATCCCATTGTGCGGGCGGTGATTCCTGGAATTGCGCACGGACAAGGCCCAGATAGAGGCCACGTTCTTTTCCAGTGGCCGCAGTTCCGAGAGCTTCGAGATACCAGCGGTTTTTTCCATCATAGCGGGCGAACAACTTTGCCAGAACAGGATAGGCCTCTGCCAGCGGGAAGTCGCGCATGGCGAGTGCGACCTCGCGCAGCACTGCCAGGGAGGGATCGTCTAACAGTGTTGCCGCTCTTTTAAGCAGGTGCCCAGGATCTGCAAATCGCAGGGCACGCCAGGCAACAATGCGCAGGCGCTGGTCGTCGGATGTCAGCAATTTCTCGACGGCAGTGCGGCCGGCGTCACCAGATTGCGCCAGGATCCAAACAGCCCTTGCCTGAATGTAAGGGTTGGCCGATTCCTCATTGAAGTAGTCAGTCAGATCTGAGGCGACGGCATCCCCGTTCTGCACCAGTTTGCGAACTGCTTCATTGCGCACGTTCACGGCGGGGTTTTTCAGCGCCGCCAGCAATCCGGCAGTGGAATCGAAATCGATCACGGGCAATGGTTCCGGTGCCTTCTCTGACTTTCGCGAGATACGGTAAATCGTCCCCGATACCTGGTTGGTGCGGCGGCTGGTATCGTTGTGGAAGTCGCTGAGGTAGAGTGCCCCATCGGTTCCAAGGATGACGTCAGTCGGCAGGAAGTGTTCACCCTTCGAGCCTTCTTTCAAACGCAGAAATGGCCGATGCGGTCCCATCTCAATTTGGGCATCGATTAGCTGTGGTGTGCAGGCCATCACTTCCTTTCTCACCATGTCACAGACCAGGTAGGTGCCACGAAATTGCGCTCCCAAATCATCGCCTTCGATGAAAACATTGCCGGTAGGCGAACCCGCTCCATAGATGGATCCAGGAGGCGTGGTGCCAGGGTAATTCTGCCGCCAGTGTGATTTCGAAAAACGTAGATCCCTGTGCCAGCCCTGTGGTTCTTCCCAGGTTTTGGCGACTTCTTCCCATGAGCGACTGCCGTCACGTAGATCGGCATAGCCCATGTTGCCGAACTCCATGAGCCAGGTCGATCGGCAATGTGCAGGATCGTCGTTGTCACTTTGAAACACATCTCCTAACGAGCTGACAAACATATCGTGAGAGTTGCGCATGTTGTGGCCAATGGGAGTGAGTCCCGTGCCATCCGCATTGATACGCATCGCCACGCCACCCACATAGACGTGACCATCGGAACTGGGCTTACCGATAGCCTCTGGATACCCGTAGTAGCAGCCAGAGAGAAAATGCTGATCGTCGACGGTCTTGATGTCGGCACCACAATTTCCGAAGCTGAAGAACCACTGACCATTCGGTCCGCCGATGACTGCATGCAGCGTGTGGTCGTGTTGTTTATTCTGAAAGCCCGTCAGAAACGTTTCTTTCAAATCAATCGCCGGGTCAAAGACTGCATTGCGATCGACATCCGTATAGACCGTGATCGATGGCGTAGCGGAGAGCACAATCTTATTGTCGAACACAGCGATTCCCAGCGGCGCCTTGCGGGCATCTTTCTCTGACACGAACACATGCGATTGATCGGCACGGCCGTCGTTGTCGGTATCGGTCAGCACCATGATCGACTGGCCAGTCTCAATCCTGCTGCCGACGTTGTAGTCGATCCCTTCCGTGCACCAGATGCGACCCTGCGCGTCCACGTCCATCGCCACCGGAGAAAACACCTGCGGCGATTGCGCCCAGACCTCCAGTTTTAGCGATTCGGAAAAGCCTTCGCCGAGCTCAAAGGCTTCATACGGCACTTGTTCCAGCTCCCTGGAATGCGCCGCAAACGACTGACGATCAGGGAATGGCGACTGACCCTGAGTCGAAGTGCAGGCAAGTGAAGCAATGAGGAAAGATAACGGCAATCGATGCATTCCGCCAGCCAATCAGAATTATTCACCGACTCCCAACGAAATTGTTCGAGCGGTGCCGCTTCTAGGCAGGATTACAAACTGCCACTGGCATTGTAGTTTCCAGCACGCTGTTTTTAAGTGATATAGGTAGTCAGCAATTGAAACGCTTCCATCATGACGACTCCCAGTATTGACCACAGTCCACCGCCAGTTTCTTCCAATAGTGACCAGTCTCAACGCACCTGGGCCATGGCAGCGCACCTCGCTTCACTTACCGGCTATCTGGGCAATGGCATCGGAGGCGTTGTCGGACCGTTAATCGTCTGGTTGATCAAGCGTGACACGATGCCGCTGGTCAATGATCAGGGCAAGGAGGCGCTGAACTTTAACATTTCCAACTTCATCTACATCCTCTGTTCGCTGCTGCTGGTACCAGTGTTCGGTCTCGGATTTCTGGTGATGTTCGTGATCGGCATTTTTCATCTGGTGTTTACCATCGTCGCTGCAGTGAAAGCTTACGAAGGCATTGCTTACCGCTATCCGCTGACCATTCGCTTTATCAAATAATGGTAAAGATGCGCCGGCTGGAGATTCACCGACTGCTGCGTGCAGCGGAACGCTCGCGCCGGACGATAGGTCGACGTGCAAAGGTATCGGCCGTGGCGGTATCAATAGTGATCCATGTTCTGATCATCGCCGCCTTTCTGTATGTGGCATCGAATAGAATCCCGAAGTCAGCCAATGGCCCGCTGTCGGTGAACATTAGCGAAGAACAAGCCGTCTACGACGAAGAGAACGAGAAAGAGAAGCAGGAAGTGCAGATCACTCATCAATCGCTGCCACCTGTGCGCGCCGAGACACTGGACTACCAGACATTTGATATGCCTGCACTGTCGCCGGTCTACATTCCACCGCCAGACACTGGCTCCAAGCTGTTGGCGATCGACGAGGACGCGCTCGATATTGGAACCGACTTCGGCGAAATTTTTGAAGACGATTTGTTCGAGGACGGCGAGAAAGTGGAAGTCTTCAGTGCACCGACCGGCGGCAACAGCGTTGCCTTTGTCATCGATGTCTCCACTAGTATGCCGCGCCAGATTGGGGACAAAGGTGTGATCGCACTGAAACATCAGTTGCAGTTGGCGATCGAAGACTTGCCGGAAGAATGCCTGTTTAACGTCATCTGCTTCGGCAACAATGCGGACGGCCTGTTCGCCAAACCCAGACCCGCAAGTGAGACCACAAGGCAATTAGCGAAGCAATTCATGGTCGATTACTTCACAGGAAAATTCAAACGGTCGCGTACGGGTGACTTTGGCCGTGCCGGAAAGGCCCTCGGAACCACCTACATTCCTATCCAACCAGACGACGTCCCATACATGAATGGCACCGCCGGTGGTTCCCGTTACGACCTGGCATTAGTCGCCGCCTTCCAGCAAAAGGCTTCGACCATTTATCTGGTCACCGATGGCACACCATCGACCACCAGGAAACGTTGGTTCGGCATCTCCAAGAATCTCGCAAAAGACGAGATCATCAACGTCGTCTACAAAGCGGCGACTAAACTCTACGGGAAAAAATTGCCCCTGCTCCACTGCATCGGTGTCAACACCCAGGGCGAAGCCTATCTCACTCAACTCGCCGCCGCTTTCCGCAGCGAATACAAACGCATTAGTGCAAGCCAAGGGTGGGCCCAGGCAGCACCGTAGCTTATTGGCTGCAGTGATCGCCGGGTTCTGTTCAAAGCGATAGCTGCGTTTCGTGTATTGGTGCGAAATTCATACTTTTGATTGATTGGGGAATTGACCGTCTGCCCCGTCTACCAATCAATATGATTTATGCAAAAGTTCATATTAGGAATCTGGCTAGTCATTGATTTCGCACTAGTTTTTCTCGGCAGTTTGTGGATCACCACATATTTCTTTGGGAAGGCGCCTGTAACGTTAGTGCTCTCCAATGTCTTGTCGTTTGCAGTTGGGTGTCTTTCGATAAGCATGCATTTTCACCGTGGTTACAATCTTACAATCGATAAAACTCGATCGAAGAAGAATGAGTAGAACGATGCATTTTCGGTCGAGTGATAAAAGGCTTTGTGGAGAATCCAATTTACTTGATGAACTCCTCGGACTCTCAAAAGGAGGGGGCGTAGCTGTAGCGGCGAGTTGCACTCGCTGATCTTCGTAAGGCTTGAGCTGCGGTTTCGGAAACTACAAGTTTCCGCTCCAGGAACTGCCGGAAAACTGCACGTTGCCATCACCGTTCCTCAATCGGCAGGGTCACATATTTAACGCTGATACCGCGCACCTTGGACTCTTGCTTGAATACTTGTGCTCCGGGGGAAATTCTCACAAGTAGAGTAGTTGAATCTTCCCAAGCAATCTGAGCTTCTCCTTGATCGATGATGAAAACGTTACCGGGCTCGTCTGAAAGATCCTCTTCCGACTTGAGTAATGTCGCTTGTGTATTGAATCCAGCCGTTGCGCCACAATTTCGGCTAAACAATGCTACTTTCACTGAGCCGTCCGGAGATCGCAGCTCCTGACTTACTTCGTTGTCGCAATCGTTCCCGCTGCACCCTCCAAATATCACGAAAGCAAGCGCCGGGATGATGCGGAATGATTTCATGGTAGATGGACAGTCCACGTTCCCCTTCATTCTTTCAACTGGTTTCCGCTGCCTCCTTTGTCGCCTTAATAGAAAAATGGATCTCAACGGAAAAAACCGTGTTCAGGGATTTACTTCCAGCGTCGCCAGAAAATTACTATTGTTCCTGACTGGTCTTTCGTTCTACAGTGGAAAGGAATTGAACAGCTATGAACGGGAGTATTGTCACAGGTGCGGTGTGTCTGGTGTCGGGAGTCTTGATTGGCGGTTCCTGGTTTACGTTTTCCGATCCCAAGCTTGAGTCTGCACCTGCGGTGGTGAACGAGGCTGACAAGAAACTGCTGCCGCGTGCAAGGCGTTCCTGGATTCCAGAGAACTCAGACGACTACGGTGACCCGCTTAGCCATTCCCTCTTTCATCGATACATCGCAGGAAAGGGTGGAAAGAAGATCCAGGCGGCTCCCGTCGATGCCGCTATTGAGCTAATTGCCGGACAAGGGCGGATGAGCGGGTATTGGAAGGCGGTTCTGGATGAGTGGCGGTCGGGAGATCAGAAAAGTGAGATTGGTTGTGTTCGAATTCTTGGAAAGATGCTCGAGACTGATGCCGATGCCCGACACACCATTAGACGCAATAAATTGGGATTAAGCACAGCCTGGGTTCCCTTTATCCGGCTACCGCCCGGTCTTGTCGAAGAGATGGTCCCTCGAGGCAGAACTGCTGAACGTCATGTGTTGAATCACTATGCAATTGCGTTTGCGCGGGCGAACGTGCCTGAGGCGCGCGAATTTTTGGAATGGCTGGTTCACGAAGAATCGGGAGCAACGTTTCATGCGGCAATTGGGCTTGCCAATCTAGGAGATTCCACAGGATTTGAATGGCTCATCGCTCATCTTGGCGATGACCACAGGTCAAGGTCGACGATTTACAATGACATGCATTTGCCAATGCCGTCGTGGAGCAACCCGCTCAATGTTTCTTGTCTAAAGGTGCTCCAGGCATTGTCGGGCGAGAACGAACTTCAATCGCAGGAAGAATGGCAGGCCTGGTGGGCAACAGTAGACAAGGATGCGCTGCCTGAGAATCGTGTGCGGTTTAAGGATTAGAGACTCGGTTGCTGATCTAGACTTCCCCTTGCCCTTGATTGAACTGATTGAGAGATGGGCATTATTCTGTGATTCCGAAGTAGAGAATAGGGACGTAGCGGGAGTGCTACTTTTTCAGCCACGTAAGAATGATCAAAGCAAGCGCAAAGGCTCCTATTTGAACTCTCTGCATCTTCAGCTCCTTCGACGTCCGGAAGAACCGGATGTTTCCGTAGGACCAGCGACCGCCGATGAAGAAGCTGGCCGCAAGCGCCAGTGTCATGAAGGTGAATTGTGTGGCTACAGGATCCCATTCCACGAAAGTGGACCAATGTGACCATAAAATCCCTAGTAACACTCCAGCAGCCGGAATGAACACAGCAACTGCGCATATGGCCCTGACGGACGTCCGGCAAGAAGAACCCGCGTAGAGGCCAACAAGTAGCGCTCCGATAGCCGCAGCGGTTGGAGCCACTATTTCGTTAAGGCAACCTTGCAAGTCTCCCTTGCTATCGTAGATAATGTCCAAAAGAGGTATCATCGCCACAAATGGGGTAAGTAATGACGTCAGCAGAAGAGCGATCAGGAAGTGCACGCTTCTTTGTGATTTCATCAAGAATGGAACAACAAAGTACAAACTTAAAATCGGAATGACGATTGCCTGAAACGTTTTCCAATACCCGACAGAATTGAGATGTTCTACGAATAGCGAGGGGGTAATCGTCAGGGATAATGTGGTCGTCATTGTGACTGTCACGCAGACGAGCAGTTTGATCATCCATTGAACGCGCATGGCAACGGGTGATGTCAACTGGTGCTCGCGCAGGCCCGGAGAGCGGTCTTTCATAACACTGCTGACGCCCAGCAACGAAGGGATGACGATAGTCTGAACAAGAGCCCAGAAGGAGAGAGATAATGGATGGGCTTCCCATGTGGCTCCTGTCCGCCACATCAGCGCCAGCATTAGAATGGACGTTGTCGCGGCATAGATTGTGAATGGGACAGTGAGACGAAGTTCCTTTCGAACTAAGGAGTGCAACGGGTGACTGATATTGCCATTTGCTGCCTGACTAATGTTGAATTTACTACGCGCGAAGGTCGGCAGGCGAAGCGGGTTGGTCAGTAGTGCAGGCTTGTCCTGGAGACGCCGAAACCAGAAAAAGCTCAGAATTGGTAGTCCGCAGGAAGTCGCGATCCAGAAATCAGACATCGATTTAAACCACAAGTTCCCGGTCGGAAAGACATAGAAATAGAGGGATGCAGTAACGGCTGGAGTGCAACAGGAGAACAGTACAGCCAGCACAACATTACGCGTGATCAAGGCCATAAACGGTCCGGCCAGGAATATCTGCAGGCTTATGGGGGCCACTATGCTCATCGATGTCCGATCATTACTTCCTGCGTCGACGATCGGAGCACAGATCGCGAAGCTGCCAGCAAGAACGAGCCAGCAGAGAAAGGATACAGACCATTTTTCCAGCCAGATCTGCGATCGAGAAACAGGCTGGACTAACAAAGATGCCATCGTTCTTTCCGAGAACTCGCGGGCAAATGGAACGGCACCGAAGAATCCTGCGGCAACGATCAGAATTATGAAGTGCATGCTTCTGGCAAACGTCCTTAGCCTCCAGTCATCCACCACCACCGTTACGATGACCATTGCAAACACCGCGCCGACCAAAACCCAGCAGTTCTCTCGAATTTCTTTCCTTAGCCTGAAGTTCATTGAATGAGGCCCTCCATTTTCTCCGCATTCAGGAAAATTTCTTCAAGCGAGAGCGCCTCCTCTTCGATGGTCGTTGGATTGAGCAACTGAAGCTGAGCAAGAATCCGCTCCCGATCTCTACTGAGAATCAGTTCCAATTCCCGGCCAGCACGGCGATGTTCATAGGCGCCATTGATCGTCACCTCGGGGACGTCGTTTTCGAAGAGGGCACGCACTTTGGTAAACTGATTCCGTGCAGCGTCTGCGTTCATCGTCAGGATGTCCTTTCCTCGATCGATGATTGTAAAGGCGTCGATCAAGCCTTCGAACTCAGTGATCAAATGGGTGGATACGAAAATCGTGCGCTGGTCCGGATCCGCATTCTGATAGGCACCAATCACACTTTCGATGAAGTCCCGTCTTGCACTGGGATCAAGCCCCGATGTTGGCTCATCCAGTAACAAGAGGTCAGGATCGGGGCAGGTGGCAGCGATAAGTGCGAGCTGCATCTTCTGTCCTTTCGAAAGATCGTTCGCCTTTTTTCCGGGGTCGAGTTGAAACTTGTCGATCAGTTCCTTCTGCAGCGACTGGTTCCAAGTCTTACGAAACGATGCGGCATAGCCAAGCACATCGTGCACCCGCATCCAGGAGTGGAAATTCACTGTGTCGGGAACGTAGGAAATGCGAGATTTCACCTTCACTTCGTGTAGATGAGGATCCATACCGAAAACACTTACGTTACCCGATTTTGGACGAAGCAGGTTGAGCAGGCACTTCATCGTGGTCGTTTTGCCGGCACCGTTGCGACCGAAGAATCCATAGCATAGCCCCCGTTCCACCGTGATGTTCAATCCATCTACGGCATCCGTTCTTCCAAAGGAACGGCAGAGATTTCTTATCTGAATCGCTGGTGGTGAATCATTAATGGCTATTCTTTCCTCGGTTGATGACTGCTGTCGGCGGTTGCGTTCAATTTTTCGAAGGCGTGGAAGCGTTGTTCCGTGAGTCGCAGAAATTCCGCATCTTCGATTTGAAAATGGTGCGCCTGGACGATCGCTGCGTCGATCAGTTCGGTGAGCAGTTGCTCGCGGATCTTTTTTTTGTAGGGAGAGTGATTCTCCGTGAGAAAGCATCCCTTCCCGGGCAGCGATTCGATGATTCCCTGGCTCTCCAGTTCCGCATACGCTTTCGCGACTGTGTTGCGGTTTACACGGACATTTTCTGCAAGCGGCCGAATGCCCGGCAGCGCATCGCCAGCCCGGAGTGCTCCAGAGGCAGCGGCATGCTTCACTTGCTCCACGATCTGCAAATACACTGGCACACCGGATTTGAAGTTGATCTGAATCCGCATTAGTATTAGTGTCATAGGACACTATGACAGTGGTGAGAAATGTCAAACCACTTTTATTGCACCGTGCTCACTGAGCAACGTAAAAAGCTAAGACTTGTAAAACATCAAGCGATCTAACACCCCAACAATTTCGATGCTTTCTGATCGATCGTCTGATAAGTTTGGGTCGACATGCAAAAGCTTCTCTTTCAGATAATCATTTTATGCCTCGGTCTCACATCTTTGCGGGCCGAAGAGGCTTATCATTGCTCGCATTGCAAACGACTCGCAACGCAGTGGATGGCCGCGGAAGCGGATCCGAGCAAAGCGCCTAACCGAAAATATGCGCCCGACAGGCATGTCGATGTGAAGCATCTCAAGCTTGAAGTGATTCCTGATTTTCAGGCTCGCACGGTGAGCGGAAAAGCAACCATGCAGTTTCTGCCATTGGCGATGCCGCTCCGTCAGCTAAAGCTGAACGCGGTCGAGCTGCAGGTGCAGTCGATCGAGTCCAGCCACAAGATCCAGGCACATCAGGTGACGGATAGCATGATCGAGATCACATTCGCTACAGCGATCCCAGCTGGCGAGAAGAGTGAAGTGACGATCAATTACACGGTCACACCTGAAAAGGGGCTATTTTTTCGCACTGCCGAGATGGGCTACAAAGCGGGCGACACGCAGCTTTGGACCCAGGGCGAGCCGCAAGACCATCGGCACTGGTTCCCGAGTCACGACTATCCGAACGAGAAGTTCACTACGGAGATGATCTGTCACGTTCCCGATGGCATGGTAGCGCTTTCCAATGGACGGTTGCTTTCCGAGAAGAAGAACGAAGACACCGGGCTCGTCGCATTCCACTGGTTGCAGGATAAAGTCCATGTCAATTACCTGGTAACGCTGCTGGCCGGCCACTTCGAAAAACTGGAAGACACGCACGGCGACCTGCCGATTGCGCTTTACGTGCCACCTTCGGAAAAAGACCAGGCAGCGAACACTTTCAAAGATACGAAGAAGATTCTTCAATTCTTCGAAAAGGAAATCGGCGTCGCCTTTCCCTGGGATAAGTATTACAATGCGTGTGCCCTCGACTACATGTTCGGTGGCATGGAGAACACGAGTTTGACCACGCTCACTGTCGGGACATTGTTCACCGACGCGCAGGAGAATCTTCGCAGTAGTCGTTCACTTGATGCGCACGAGATCGCGCATCAATGGTTTGGCGATCTGGTGACCTGCAGAGACTGGAGTCACCTGTGGTTGAACGAAGGATTCGCGACGTATTATTCGCTGCTCTACGATCAGAATCTGCTGGGCGATGATTTTTTCAAATACGGGCTCTACCGGAATTCTCGGGGAATACTCAATAACAGCAAGGACACCATTCCCATTGTGTATCGCGACTACAGCGACCCGATGGAGCAGTTTAGCTTTCGCGCTTACCCGAAGGGTGGTTGGGTTCTGCACATGCTGCGTTCGCAACTGGGGCCCGATCTGTTTCGCAAATGCGTTGCAACTTACCTGGAGCGGCATCAGTTCGAAACCGTCGTAACTCAGGATCTCATCGACGTCTTTCAGGAACTCAGCGGCCGGTCACTGCAGCAATTTTTCGATCAGTGGGTCTACCTTTCCGGCTACCCGGAACTGAATGTCGACTACAAATGGAACGAATTGACCGGGCAGGCAAAGATCTCGGTTAAACAAGTACAGATGACAAATGAAAAACGTCCGTGGTTCAATTTTCCACTGCCTGTGCGCTTCACCATTGGTGATTCGCGCCATGAAGTGCAGTTGGACATTACCAAGGAGAAAGAGGATTTTTACGTTTCGCTGGATAAGGCGCCAGAACTGGTTCGGCTTGACCCCGAGGTCACCGTTTTGGCGAAGTTTAACTTTAAGCTGAGCAAGGAAATGCTGGCGAAGCAACTGGCCGACACTACTGACGTGATTGGTCGTATCGAGGCCATCAAGTTGCTCGCTGATAAGAAAAGTATCGCCCCATTGAAGGAAGCGTTGAACAAGGATACGTTTTTTGCAGTCCGCACCGCTGCGGCGGATGGTCTGGCAAAAATGCGCACGCCTGAATCCTTCGAAGCGCTTTCCCAATCTTTGAATCAACCCGACGCGCGCGCCCGTCAGGCCGTGGTTCGCGGATTGACACGCTTTCATAGTGGCGAGGCGTTTGCCGCTCTGCGACGAGTAGCCGACAACGAGACAAATCCTGACATTCGCACCATCGCGTTAAGCGCGCTCGGGCAATACGTGAAACCAGAGCTGCGCACCTACCTGTTGTCGCAGCTGAGTGTTCCATCTTACAAGCATGCCATCGCCAGTTCTGCCATTGGAGCCATGCGGAAACAGGACGATCCCTTCTACGTCGAGCCATTGCTGCGCGAGCTGCAAAGTAGTGAGGCCGAATTCACCAGTGGCGGGTTCTCGACAGCGCTGCGTGCCCTTGGATACCTCGCCCGCAATGAGGAAAACAAAGAGCCCGTGCGGCTTTTTCTTCTCAAGCAAGTGGATCATCTCAAGAGGAACGTCGCGCGCTCCGCAATGAGCGCGCTGGGAGACCTCCACGATGCCAAAGCGATTCCAGTCATGGAAACCTTCGTCGCCGCTGACAGCGATTCGGCTGACGGAAAAGCCGCCCAGGCCGCCATCAATCAAATTCGCAAAGATCAGCGCCCACGCGTGCCTGAAGAAGTGAACACACTGCGATCACAGGTCAGTGACTTGCGAGGTCAGCTGACGGGGATGAGCGAGGAAATGAAAGCACTGCGCGCCCAATTCAAAGAAGCAGTAGAAAAGGTAAAGCCAGATTCAGACAAAGCCCCGAAATCCGATTCTGCTGACAAGTAACTGATCGCAATGATTTGAGAACAAGGAGAGGCGGACTCCGATCCGCCCGTTCTCTCACTGCCCTGCTCATAGCAAATGAGGCGGCTCGCAGTCCGCTGCTCTTTGTCCATGGTTTTCTTTCCGTTGATTTTCCGCTACAACACGGAGTCAACGATCCCTATGATTTCCATGAACCCACTGTCCACGCTCATTTCCATTCTGGTCGGCATTCTTGCTCTGCCTGTTTCTGCAAAGCCGCCAGAGCGCCCCAATGTGTTGTTCATTGCCGTCGATGACCTTGCGAACTCGCTCGCCTGCTACGGTGACTTGATCGCAAAGACACCCTACATTGATAAGCTCGCCGCAAGCGGAGTGCGCTTCGATCGCGCTTACAACCAGCTGCCGCTTTGCAATCCCAGTCGTGCTTCGGTCATGACTGGCCTGCGTCCCGATCAGATCAAAGTCTACGATCTCGATGCCCACTTTCGCGACGCGGTTCCCGATGCGGTCACGTTATCGCAAAGCTTCATCTCCGAGGGCTACTTCGCCGCGCGAGTGGGGAAAATCTATCACTACAATGTGCCTGCCAGCATTGGCACCAATGGTTTCGACGACGCTCCGTCCTGGCAGCAGACGATCAATCCCAAAGGTCGCGATAAGACCGACGAGGCACTGGTGTTCAATGCCGAGCCGCACCGCAAAATTAGCGGTGCCCTCAGTTGGCTTGCTGCTGACGGGACTGATGAGGAACAAACCGACGGAATGGTCGCCACTGAAGCCATCAAGTTGATGGAGGAAAAGAAGGATGAGCCCTTCTTCATTGCCGCCGGTTTTTTCCGCCCACACACGCCCTTCGTCGCGCCGAAGAAATATTTCGACATGTATTCGCTCGATGAAATCCGGTTGCCCTATGCTCCTGAGGGCGATCGGAATGACATTCCCACTGCTGCCTTCGCGCACAACAATCCAGTGCCAAACTACAGCCTCGACGAGCTCACCTTGCGCAAAGCCCTCCAGGCCTACTACGCCTGCGTCTCATTCGTTGATGCTCAGGTCGGGCGCATGCTGCATGCCCTCGAGCAACTCGAGCTCGACCAGAAAACGATCGTCGTCTTCTGGAGCGACCACGGTTATCATCTGGGCGAGCACGGCGGCGTCTGGCAGAAGCGCACCATGTTCGAGCAGTGCACCCGGGCCCCGCTCATCTTTTGCGCTCCCTGGGTCAGCGGAAACGGTCAAGATTGCCCACGCATTGTTGAATTCATCGATATCTACCCGACGGTCACTGCGCTCGCTGGCCTCAAGCCGAATCCAAAACTTCAGGGACGTAGTCTTGTGCCATTGTTAGAGAATCCTTTGACAGAATGGAGTGGCACCGCCATCAGTCAGATCCTGCGACCTGCTGATTCGCGGCTGGAAGCCCCCGTCATGGGCAGGAGTATCCGCAACGCGCGCTGGCGCTACACTGAGTGGGGCGAAGGAAAGCACGGCAAAGAACTCTACGACCACGCCACAGATCCATTGGAATTTCACAACCTCGCCATCGATCCCGACGCGCAGCTAAGCGTCACCATCGCCAGAATGCGTGCCGGCTTTGAAGGCAAAGCATCTGGAAAAACTCCAACCTCGCCCTTCAATCCGCCTAGACTCTAGCCGTCACATTCGGCTTCCTGTGACGATCTCCGAGGTTGGGACGATGTTGCTAAATGTGCCACATCTGTGCGGCTCCTCTTTGCGCGATGTCTGCCAGCGTGTGTTTTGCCAGCTCTCGATTGATGGCAGTGAAAACTTCTTCCCAAATGCCGGTGACGTGAGTTCCAGATGCTCCTTCGCCGCTTGAGTTGAGGTGCAAAAGCTGGCCCTCGAGGGCGTTGACGATATCGCCCAGAGTGACTGCCGCGGGGTCTCGGGCCAATTGGTAACCGCCATTCTTGCCGCGCCTGCTTTCGACCAGGCCGGCATTTCGCAGCTCATTCAATATCTGCACCAGGTAGTTGGCAGAGATCTTTTCTTCCGCTGCCAGATCGTCAATGCGGCGCACATTGCCAGATCCAAAGGTGCTTTCCAGTTGCACCAGAACGCGGCAGGCGTATTCGACTTTTAGTGGAAGTTTCACTCAGTTGAATTAATTGGGGAAGGGGCGGGGTGATTTGAAAAAACCGCTTGAATAATCTGCCGATTAAATCATTAGTAAGCAACCCAATTTAATAATCTTTTCTCATGGTTTCAGATAACAGTAGCCCGATTCCTGAATTCGACCCGTCGGAACTCAGTAAGAATGAACGAATAAAAGATGCCAGCCAATACTTACGCGGCACTATTCTTGAAGGACTTGCCGATGCATCGACGGGTGCTTTGTCAGCAGACGATACGCAGCTGACTAAGTTCCACGGAATCTACCAGCAGGATGACCGCGATCTGCGCCGTGAGCTTCGCAAGGCCAAGAAAGAGCCTGCCTACAGCTTCATGATTCGGGTGCGCGTCCCTGGTGGTGTGTGCACGCCGCAGCAATGGCTGGAGATGGATCGGTTGGCGACGACTCACGGCAATGACACGCTGAAGCTGACCACGCGTCAGGCATTTCAGCTGCACGGGGTGATCAAATCTGAGCTGAAGAAGACGATCAAGGAAATCAATGAGAGCCTGATGGACACCATCGCGGCCTGCGGCGATGTGAACCGCAACGTCATGTGCAACCCGAATCCTTACCAGTCGGAAGTGCATGCAGAAGCTCTGAAGCTGGCGCAGGACATCAGTGATCACCTAACTCCACGGACGCGTGCGTATCATGAAATCTGGCTCACCGATGAAGCTGGTGAAAAGGTGCAGGTCACCGAGGATCCCGCAGAAGTAGAGCCGATCTACGGTAAGCATTACCTGCCGCGGAAGTTCAAGATCGTCGTCGCCGTGCCACCCAGCAATGACGTCGACATTTATGCCAACGACCTCGGCTACATCGCTATTCTGGGTGATGGTGGCGAGATCGTTGGTTACAACATCACGGTCGGTGGCGGCATGGGAATGAACCATGGCAATGAGGCGACGTATCCACGTTTAGCAGATGTGTTAGGATTTTGCACGCCAGAGCAGGCGATTGATGTAGCGGAGAAAGTGGTCACCGTTCAGCGCGACTACGGCGATCGCAAAGAACGTAAGCACGCACGCCTGAAGTACACCATTGACGACCATGGTCTCGACTGGTTCCGCACGCAGGTGGAAGAGCGTCTTGGCTACAAGCTCGGCGAAGAACGCCCATTCAATTTCGACAGCAATGGTGACCGCTACGGATGGGCCGACGATGTCAATGGCAACAGCCACCTTGGACTGTACATTCAGAATGGGCGCGTGCGCGATGAAGAAGGGCTGCCTGCACTCACTGGACTGCGTGAAATCGCCAAGATCCACACCGGCGACTTCCGCCTCAGTGCGAATCAGAACCTTGTCATCGCTAACATCACGCCGGAACAGAAGCCGAAGATTGAAGCCCTGCTAGCGCAATACAATCTCAAGGACACGTATGAAACTTCTGGCCTGCGCCGGAATTCGATGGCCTGCGTAGCGCTGCCTACCTGCGGGCTGGCACTGGCAGAGAGCGAGCGCTATCTGCCGGGGCTTATCACCGAACTGGAAGAAGTGATCGACGAAGCTGGCCTGCGTCAGGACGATATTGTCATTCGAATGACCGGATGTCCGAACGGCTGCGCACGGCCATATATTGCAGAGATCGCATTCGTTGGGCGCGCGCCTGGAAAGTATAATCTCTACCTCGGCGGCGGCTTCCATGGTCAACGTTTGAGCAAGCTGTATAAGGTATCGGTAAAGTCGGATGAGATCGTTGATCTTCTGCGTCCCATCCTCCTGGCCTACGCGCAAGAGCGCTCGGAAGGCGAACGTTTTGGCGATTATGTGATCCGCAAAGGTCTAGTCGCAGAGACTCACGAAGGCCGGGACTTCCACAAAGATTTCAAAGATGAACCTGCAAGTGTCTAATTCTGCCACAGCAGCAGCTGCAAATAAAACTGCTGCAACTGCAACTGCATCTGCCGTGGTCGAGCCTACAACGGCTGAGATTGCGTCGTTCAGCAAACTGGAAATCGCTGATCGCTTTGCATGGATCAGTGACCACTATGCGGGCAAAGTGGTCGCCAGCACCAGCGCCGGTGCTCAGGCAGCGGTGATGCTGCACTTGCTGAAAAAGTATGCGCCGAAGATTCCCGTCGTATTTATTGATACGGGATACCATTTTCCGGAAACCTATCAGTATCTGGCGGCATTGACTGAGCAACTGGATCTGGAGATCAAGGTTTACAGTCCACAGATGACCGCGGCACGGCAGGAAGCCTTGCACGGGAAACTGTGGGAAGGCGGCAACGAAGAATTGGAGAAGTATGGATTGATTAATAAGGTCGAGCCAATGAACCGTGCGCTGCAAGATCTGGACGCCAGCGCGTGGATCAGTGGTCTGCGTCGCTCGCAGTCACGCGGCCGGGGGAACCTTGACTTTGTCATGAATCAAACCCGGACGACCAAGCTCTACCCGATCCTGGATTGGGGCAACGAAGAGATCGAAAGCTATTTTTACCTCTATGGTCTGCCGCGCCATCCGCTGCTTGAGAAAGGTTACGTTTCCATTGGCGACTGGCATTCCACCACGCCGCTAAAGGAAGGTCAGACCGAAGAAGACACACGCTTCGGCGGCATGAAACGCGAATGCGGGCTGCACGAAGCCAGCAACGTCGCCGACTACCAGATCTAGTCTGATTTCCCCTAGTCGGTCGATTCAGCAGTGAAGTAAGCGGCTCCCGACACATCGCCTGGGGGGATGCTGTAGGTTGCTGGCTGCCCGTCCTGTGCAATCGAAACTGTCGTCAGCTGGCTCCAGCTTTGCAGGTCATTGGAGCGAGAAATCGCGTAGTCTCCAGCATCACCCGTAATGGTGAGATCGAGACCAGAGCTGGATGATTGGATGGTGAGTGTTGCAGAAGATGAGGGATTATTAGAGCTGAGCGAATAGCCGAGATCTTCCAGCATCGCCCGCTCGATCGCAGAGAACTCGCGAGTGTAGAGGCCCGTGTCTGTCGATGAAAGCATCACCATTCCATTGAGTGCCGGGTTTTGATCGTCCAGATGGCTGCCACTGCTGCCTTCTTCCCATTCCGACGGCGAATACAGGCCCACGGGAACTCCTCCATTGGCAGTGGTTGCCCTTGGGCCATTAAAAAAGAGTCCGCTGCCAGGTGAGGCACCACCAGTTCTACTGCCATTCCATGCCGCACCGTTCAGTGCGAAATCATCGTCAATAATGGCAACGCCGTCCGTCCCGGCGATAAACTTGTCAAAGGTCGACCACACACCAGGTTCGCCAACCGGTGTTTCAAAGATATCCGTTCCATCGCTGAAGATCGATGAGCTAAAGCCGACGGCATGCAAAAGCTCATGAATCATCGTTGCCTTAAAATCAAACTCATTGGGCGAAATCTGATCATCCAAATCCCACGGCTGGCCAAAATTTACATCGACACTGCCATCTGCAGCCACTCCATTCGAATCAACCCCAGTGAGAATCTTGTTCTGCACGACGCCCGGCGCGAATCCAAAAAACTCATCGCTCACCTCCGTCGGTTCGCTTGCGGCAGAGGCAAGGGTATCACTTTGGGCGCTGTTGGAGGTCGTCACTGTTAGCTGAATCGTTGCCGTGTGCGCAAAGATGCTACCAAGAGCCGTGGCAGCTTCTTCCAGCGCCGTTCGCCGCGCCTGTCCTAGCGCGCCGACCGTAAATTGCGAGCCATTGCTGTAGTTGAATTCAAACATCACGGCTGCTTTTGTTCGCGGCGAGGATACCACGATTGCCAGCGTTGCAATAGCTGTTAGCAACATTGAGCGAAGGAAGTGACGAGAATTCTGCATCATCATGCAATGGATATCTCTAAACCGGGTGAATGCAACTAGAGCAGAACGGCATAGATACCGTCAAGCGAAGTGTGGTCTCCGTCGCAAAGTTGCAGCTTCCCTATTGTTGCGAACCAGAGGTATAGTCATGGGCATGCGAAACCGATTATTTGGCTCACCTTCTTTTTCATCACTGGCGCTCTGTGCATCCCTCTTCTTTGTCAGTCCAGAGAATCTGTTGGCAGAGGCACCACGCTCTCTTCCAGCAGGAACTTTGCCTGAAGATAATCGCCTGCAGCCACTCAAAGATTTGGACGGATACTTTCCTTTCACGCCTGCGCAGTCAGCGGCGGAGTGGACAGAACGGGCAGAGGAACTTCGGCAACAGTTGCTTGTGGCGGTGGGACTGTGGCCGCTGCCAGAGCGCACACCGCTGAATCCGATCGTGCACGGGTTAATCGATCGCGGTGACTACACAGTCGAACGGGTGGCGATCGAAACGTTGCCTGGCTTCTATCTGACAGGAAGTCTCTATCGACCAAAGAACGTCCACGGCCGAGTGCCCGCTGTGCTTTCTCCTCATGGGCATTGGTCGGAAGGAAGATTCTATGACAATGGCGTCGATAACACTGCAAAGGAAATCGCCTCAGGTGCGGAGAAATTTGCCGAAGGTGGTCGCAGCCCACTGCAGTCCCGCATGGTGCAGCTTGCGCGCATGGGCTGTGTCGGATTTCACTACGATATGATCGGCTATGCGGACAATACGCAGATATCGTACGAACTGGCGCATCGCTTCGCAAAGCAGAGGCCGGAAATGAACTCGCGCGCGAATTGGGGGCTGTTCAGTCCGCAGGCGGAGTCACACTTACAAAGCATCATGGGCCTGCAAACATGGAACAGCATGCGCGCGCTCGACTTCGTGCTGTCGCTGCCCGACGTCGATGGCTCCCGCATCGGCATCACGGGAGCGAGCGGCGGCGGCACGCAGACGTTTCTCATGGGAGCACTTGATTCCCGGCCTGCGGCATTTTTTCCAGCGGTCATGGTGTCGACGGCGATGCAGGGCGGTTGCACCTGTGAAAATGCTACGCTACTCAGAATTGGAACGGGCAATGTCGAGTTTGCAGCTCTCGCTGCGCCGAAACCTTACGCCATGACGGGCGCCAACGACTGGACAGTCGATATGGCGACCAAGGGGTTTCCCGAGCTCAAGCAGCACTTCGCAATGCTGGGAGCAGAAGATCACGTTCACTTGACCGCGCTCAATCAGTTTGGCCACAACTACAATGCACGCAGTCGTCAGGCAATGTACCACTGGATGAATCGTCACTTGAAACTCGGACTGACAGAACCCATCGAGGAACGCGATTTCGAACGGCTAACCACGGCTGAGATGACCGTCTGGGACAACGAGCATCCGCGCCCTGAAAGTGGCGACAAGTTCGAGCGCGCGCTGCTGCGCAAACTTTACGATGACGCAGAATTGAAAATCGCCACCGATCCTGACATTGCCAGAATCGGCATCAAAGCGATTCTTGGCCGCACACTTGAGCAAGTGGGTGAGGTTGTGTTTGAGTTCGCGGACAACGCGTCAGAAGGCAAGAGCGACAAAGGCACCTACTGGGAAATGGTCGGCCAATTGCGTAATCAGACGCACCATGAATCCGTGCCCGCCGTCTT
>JBNMNB010000110.1:0-23787 GCA_051270635.1 Verrucomicrobiales bacterium
CAGCGCCTCTGTGTTTTTGCCATCGCAGACAAGCACGCAATAAGAATCGTGTGCACCTCGCCCAATTCGACCTCGCAGCTGATGCAATTGCGCCAGCCCGAACCGATCCGCGTGGTAGATAATCATAATAGTGGCGTTCGGCACATCGACTCCGACTTCGATTACCGTTGTCGACACTAACACTTGCGCCTCAAGTGAACGGAATCGCGCCATCACGGCATCCTTTTCTTCGCCGCTCATTCTGCCGTGCAAAATCCCGCACTGATAAGGCGCCAGGCGTTCCTGCCACTGCTCATATTCCTTGGTAACCGCACGGATGTCGGTCAGCTTTTCAGATTCCTCGACTAGCGGGTAAACGATGAAAGCCTGCCTACCTTCTGACAGGTGCTGTTTCAGAAACGATGTCACTTTCTCCGATTTTGGTTCCTCGCGCACTGCCGTTACGATTTTGCCTCGGCCGGCGGGAAGTTCATCCAGAATGGAGACTTCCAGATCACCATAGACGGTCATGGTAAGTGTGCGGGGAATCGGGGTCGCCGTCATGACGAGAACGTCGGGCGTGACGCCCTTGCCAATCAATCGACTGCGCTGGGAGACACCGAATTTATGCTGCTCGTCAATCACCGCCAGGCCTAAATTACTCAGCTGCGCGTCATTGTACAGAATTGCATGGGTGCCAATGACAATTTGAGGATCAGCGTCCGCTGCGCTGCCATCGAACAACGGCATCGCACCATCTTCTTTTCGAGATCCCGTGTGCAATCGTAGCCTGATGCCCAGCGGTTCCAGATGCCGTTGGAACACCAGATAATGTTGCTCCGCCAGGATCTGGGTCGGTGCCATGATTGCTGCCTGAAATCCGGCTTCCACTACCAGCAATGCAGCAGCCATGGCGACAAAGGTCTTTCCAGAGCCAACGTCACCTTGCAGCAGTCGATTCATCGGCTGAGACGATTGCAGCCCCGCACGTATTTCATCGATCGACCGCAATTGTGCTTTGGTTAGTGAAAATGGCAATGCCTGCAGGAATTTGGACAACAATTCCCCTTCCCCACAATGTTGCGCCCCGGATTGCGCAGCATAGGCATGCTTGCGCCGCAGCATATTCAATTGCAGACCAAAGAATTCCTCCAGCGCCAGATACGCCCTGGCCAGATCTTGCTCCTCATCAGAGGCAGGAAAATGGATAGACCGCATCGCTGCATACCGCGACATTCCAGAGAACGGGCTATTGTCTGCAGGCTTGCGCAGCAGGTCAGGAAGTGCCTCCGGTAGCAGTTGATCCAGAACGCGGAATAATACTCGGCGGATCACCTTTTGCTGCAATCCATCTTTCAATCGATAGATGGGCACGATCCTCCGCAGATGAATATCCGCCTCGACAGAATCGCCATCTTCGACAATCTCGTAGTCTGGATGATCGATGACTAACCTGCGTCCACTGATCTTTGGCCGTCCGTAAAGCACCATCTCCTGATCGACGGCAATGACCTTGCTCATGTAGGGCATGTTGAACCAGCGACAACTGATTGGCTGTTCGAGTGGCCCCGGATCGAGCGGCATCATCGTCGCTTCAAAGTAGCGCCGCCGGGGCCCTAGATGTTTGGTGCCGCAATCTGTCACACGAGCGATCAGGCAAACCGAGTCCTCGCACGGCCCTGTCGGGAATCCACTGAACTGCCGACGATCCTCATAGCGACGTGGATACCATAACAACAGACTGCGGACATCAGTGAATCCAGCCGCCTGAAGTGACTTCAGACATCGATCATCAACGAAGTCCAAATCTTCCAGTAAAATCTCAATATCAGCGATCAGATCAACCATTTCAGCAGTGCAGTCATCGGAACCGATATAGGGAGAATGTCAATTTTCTTCGATCGACATTCAGTGATCTGAGTGATCTGACTACCGCAGAAAGCGCGGATTAAGAATTTCTTGCCTGCCCGGAATAAGCATCTAGCCTGATTCCTCTATCGTAGAATCCCTATTATATGAGTCAGCTAGCCACAGAGATCATTTTGAATCCCGCAGAACGCGAATTTCCTCCCTTTAGCCTTACTGGTCTACTGGGAACTGTTTTTGAGCCCACCGATGGATGCCGCGTGTGCATTTTGATTGATTTGGAGAAGCCAGAATCGGAAGCGAAAGGCATGGCATTTCTTGAAAATGACGCCTATGCCGTGCAACGGAAAGCCTACGAAGAATTCTATCTTGGGTTGAAAGATGGCGGGATGGATGAACTGGGAATGACCGGCGGAGAAATGTTCGCCATTCCGATGACCTACGGCTCCAACCTTGATCTCAAGGACGAATGCTGGGACATGGAAGGAAATCAACACTCGCTCGACCGAGACATCTACACGGGCTACGATTTGATCCTCTGCATTTCAACCTTCAGTGCCACAGCTCCCCTCACGGCAAAGTGTAAGGAATTTGGGTTTCGCGGCGCGACAATGCACGGCTTGAATGATGTCATTCTCAGCACCGGCCTGGCCGTAGACTACAATGAAGTCAGCAGTGATGCTGAGAAGCTGCGCCTGGCCTTGACCAATGCTGACGAGATCGAAATCGATTTTTCTCTCGAAGATGGCCGCGTGCTCACAGCAAGCTTGGGACTGAACGGTCAGGACGCGCAAAAGTCTCATGGACTGTGCAAGGGCAGAGCACCAGACATCGCCAACTTGCCAGCAGGCGAAGTCTACTTTGTCCCAGTGGATGCCAATGGTCAGTTTCCAATGAAGTATGAAGACGGAACACTGGGCATTCTGGAAGTGAAGGATCGCAACATCATTGCTTCTTCATTGATCGAGGGCAACCAGGCCACGATCGACGCCCACAATCTGCGTCTGGCTGACGATCCAATGACCGGCACGCTCGGCGAACTCGGATTTGGCACCCAGGTGCTCCCCGTTTCTGGAGCAGACATTCAGGATGAAAAAGTGCTCGGCACTTGCCATCTTGCGACCGGTCGCGATGACCATCTCGGTGGTGACATCATCCCAGAAATGTTCAAAAAGCACGAGAACTCGACCCATGACGATATCTTGTTCGCACCACACAAGACGCCGAACTTTGACATCAGCCAAGTGCGCATGAAGCGTGGCAATCAAGAAGAAATCTTGATAGAACATTTCCGCCCGAGCGAGTTTCTGCTGGATGCTCTGCGCAACGGGTAGTGACCGAGAGCATTGGGGTCCAAGATAAGGTGTCGCTAGCGCTGCGCTGAGTATCCTTTGCTTCTTATTTGCCGCTGAAAGCACGACAGCACAAAGCAGCTCAGGACTTTCGATGACCAGCAAGATCAGCGAGTGCAACTCGCCGCTACAGCTCCGCACCCCACCGCCTGCTTTTGATTTTGAGAGTCCTTCAGCTTGGCACTCTACCTGGCTTTTTCAGCGAAATCACTGAGGTCTGAAAACACGATTCGCTAAAACGCCAGAAGCTACTGGAAAGATGCGCTATCTATTGCACAGCGATAGACAACCTCCAGAAATTGCCGCTTTCTGCTATCGGTGTCTGGACGGTCACGATTTCGCTACCATCCCCGACGGCTTCGATTGAAGATATGCCTGGTTGATTTTCAGATGACCAGGTTTGCAGGTCACTTGAATACTCGAATGAAAAATTAATATCTGTTGCGGTCGTCCGGCGCGAATAACGCAATGTAAGGGAATTCTCACTGGTTGCGGTCAATTTCGGAAGGTGTGCAGACAGTGATTTCTTCAAATTGTCTTCACCCAGCGCGTAGTAGAGCACTGCAGGGAGACCGGAGATCGGGACAATTTGCGCAGCATCTGCTATTCCATTTGTTGCCAGCCAATCAGCGAGCCCGCTCGATTGTCCAGCACCGATCCATCCAGGAGTGCCGCCGGGAGCACTGCTAAGCCGCCAATGGGCCGCATTTTCAATATGCGCCCCGGATCCACCGCTGAATTCCAAGGTTTGACCAGTGTCCGAGGTCGTTGGCCATTTGTCGTTCTTACGAAATGTTAGCGTTGCAATGAGTTCACCGAATCGATCACGCAGTGTGAGTCGCTCCCCATTACGCGACAACTGGCCGGTGAAATCAGCGATGATCTTCGACTCTTGAACATCCGGATACCTGGCCAGGAAATCATCCCTGTTTGCAACAAAGAGCGCCGTTTCATTCGCGGCAAGTAACACCTTACTTTGCGCATTGACTGTTGCTTCAATGCCTTCGGTGAAATGCAGACCTGTCAGATCGAGCGTGCTCTCCGTAACATTTCGAATTTCTAAAAACTCGACATCCGAGTCTGATTGCGGCTCAGAGTTGATCTCTGAGATCACGAGATCACTGATCTTCGGTAGTGCTGCCAGATAGAAACAGGCTTCGCTTAATGGTGACCAGTCATCCCCGTCCAGCAGGCGGCTCATCAGCAAACTTGAATGCGCGATCATTGGCGGATTCGCAGCATCGTAAACCATTGCGGTAGGACTGACGCTACCATCCTTCATGCGTGGGTCACTACCATCCAGTGAGTAGTAAATGGTTCCATCAAAAGTCGCGCCTTCCTCCAGTCGGGCCACGGCAATATTGACGACGCTCTCCGGTTCGACGATTCCGCCAAAGGGAATAACTTCAGGATATAGAACATCGAGGGAATAGAAGTTACGCCGATCGAGTTGATCGAGGAGGATTCCCGTTCTCCTCGGTATCCAGGTTTCATTTTCGCGGTCCATCTGACGTTGCCAGTTGCCCTCACGCACTTCAGGGCGCGATACATGCAGGTCCCCCCAGCGCGCGGATTCACCGATCAAACCGGGATACACAATGTCAGCAAAATCGTTCCATGATTCTGACACCTTCTCTTCGGTCAGTTCGCCTCCATGCAACAGGTGCTTGTGCACGCGATCGGCAAAACGCAGTTTGTAGTCCGGATTATCCAGTAGATTGCGATTGAGGAAGGTCGGCCCCAGCGACGTATTCTTCGTTGTCACATCGGCCGTCACCGACTGCGAACTGAGGCCATTCAACCCGTGCCGTTCCGAGTCCCAGGCAAAGAACATAAAGCCATTGCCGATGGCACCTTCTTCAAACACTCGGCGACGCCCATAGCGCATATTTTTGTGATCCCAATCCTGGTTGGCGCTGTAAAAATTGAGCAATAGATAGTCAATGATGTTGTCGACATCGATGAGCTTGGTCAATTGCGCATACACTTCCGGGTCAGCAGCATCGCGGGACAAGGTATGCGCCTCACGGTAGGCATCGTCGTCACCATCGATAACGATTTGCTGAAATGCCGGCGTGTCCTGCAGCGCGTCCCAATCTTCAGGATCACCGCCATAGTGCTCGGCAAGCATGGGCGATTCGAAGCGTTCGAAAATATGATAGAGCCCCCAGTAGAGACCATTGATGTAAAGGTGCGCGTAGTCCTGCGCCTGATTCGGCTGATGCATCCGGCGTTGAACTTCACGGTGCCATTGATCGCGGATGTAAAGACCACGCGTGCGCACTCCAGGATTGATCCACGAATCCCCATTGTTACTGCGCAGATTGATGCTGTTAAAAGTTTCGACATCCGTGCCTTCGAAAACCCTGAAGTTCAACTTTGACGGACCGTATTCCTGGCGAAAGACGACGCGCATATTGTGCTTCATTCGGTCCGGATTACGACTGGCATTGCCTTGCATCCTCAGTCCAGCAGTTGCTTGCGTATGTTCGCCATGGGCAAAGCCAAAAAATTCGACTGAAATCCGCCGCTCCCACTGATCGCCCCGCGCCTGGCTGTTGGTATAGATACCGATCTGCCGATCAAACAGATTATCGTTATCTGTAGACAGTGCAATGCTGGGAAACGCCAGCAGTGACTCCTTTACTTCCTCCACAGTGTAGGTCTCGCCGACAATCGCGGGATCCATTTCGTAGTCCGTCGGCCGCGATCCCCATCGCGTTGGAAATCCCTCCGGTTCGTCGGGCTGGAGAATCGTATCGTCAAGGAAGACGTAGGTGTGCGAAATCAAATCCGATGGGCGCGCACCTGCAACTGTGGCCACCGCACTAATGACGGTCGTTTTACCCACTTCGATTGGCCCCTGATATTCCATTCCAGATATTGTCGGATCAGATCCATCGGTAGAGAAACGAATGATTGCCCCAGGCGTCAATGAGTCCAATGCCACAGTGAATAGAGCTGAGTAAAAACCCCGAGATTTACTAAAGCGAACCGTCTCAGTGAAGCCGATGAAGCGCAATGGAGAATTCGGTGCACCAGGTGTCGGCATCTCCAGATACCCGATCTCCATGGGTAAATTGAGATCGACAATCTCACCACTTAGTCTGGGTCGTTGCATCAAATCTGAGCCGGTCGACGCGCTGTTCATTCCATGGATTGCGAGCACGTTAGTTCCGGGTTCCAGCTTGCCTTGAAAGTCGACAACGAATTCCTCCACCGCTTTCTCGTTGTCGCCACTTCGACTCTCAGTCGCTTCTGAATTCCAGGCAGGATCTTCGGGCTCATTCACGGCAACGACTTGCTTGCCATTCAAGTAGGCGATGAATCCGTCGTCGAACTGCATACTCAAGGTCATGGACGTCACCGCTGCCGGTTCTACGATCTCAAAAGGAATGCGGATGTAAATGGAAGCATTCACCTCGCGCATCGCATCACGCACCTCACCTCCTTCACCCAGCAGGGCCACCAATTCAGCGTTCGATTCAAAACCAATCGCCGTCTTTGCCGCAGTCCACCCCGCATCATCAAATGCTTTTTCCTGCCAGTCAGCAGATGTTGCTTCATCGGGCACCAGCCATCGGCAGTCAGCACCGTAGTCGAGAAAAGTGGCGGCCATAGGAATCGACAAGGTGCCCCTGCCGTAGGTTACGCCCTCGGTCTGGGGTGGAAGTTCCGGCCCAAAGCTGCTGGCAAGCGTCTGTCCGTCAGGCTCAATCAGAGCGAGGAATTCGCCACCAGCACTGATGCGAAAATTGGCGTGAAGCTCACCATCGGCCGCGCTGCGATCCTTTCCTGAAGCAAAAACCACTACATATCCGAGAGGCGGCACATCGATCGCAGGAAACGTCCACTTCTTGAGATTGGTCGAATCATCCGTCAACGTCCAGCCACTCAATATTTGCAGCTCCCCTGTCAGATTGTGGATCTCGATCCAATCTGAGAATTCTCCATCTTCATCACGAATTGTGCCCCCGATGGGCACATCATTCGGCCCCAGTTCTTGTTTGCTGTCAGCACTGATTTCCGAAATCACAAATGTCTGAGCCTGTGCCTGTGCCAACGCCGACAAAAACAAAGGAAGAATCAAGAGCACCGACAAAAATGCCGATCGAAGAGAGAGAGAGGTTGCCATGGAGACAATCAATCAAGCAGAAGTCACAACCCACGCCAAGCCTTCTATGAAGCGTTACATTCTAACGATTCGAAAAAATTAATCGATTCGTTGACTGGAAGCGACGTTGTTGCGTTGTCGTTGACTTTCAAGGCTTGCCTCGTGCGGTGACGGGCGGCGCGTAGTGGTGATTTTTAGTCGCCAGCGCGTAGCCTCAACGTTCTGTTGACGATTTCTTGAGCTCTCTTCGTCGCCTTCCGAAAGCTGTAGAGGGCTGCCGCACTCCACAGCATTTCTTAAACGAACTTCCGCCGTTCTTAGCATGGTAGACCGGTGCTCGTTACCTTCTCTATCGCTTCTCCTTTCGGCTCGTTTCTAGTTTTGGTATTACGAGCGCCTTCCCCGCCTCACAGGGCTTTGGCAGTCAGCCAGATCCGTTAATTTCTGAACAAGCCCTTAGCGGCGACGACTACGACCTGAATCGATCTCGCCATCTGCGTCACGGTCCTCGCCGAATGGCACCGCCATTTCGATCGAGATACCCTTCGCTCGTCCTTCTTGCACGTGTCCTCCGTAGATCTTCTTCTCGGTATTTTTAGCGTATAAGGCGTTCACCCTGGCCATAGCTGTCATGATGGCATTCGGTGTTGCTGCTAATTCCAATCGATCCATGACCACGCCTGTGAGTCCGAATTCATCGGGACTTATGAGGAAAATGCCAGCTTTGGCATCCTTTTTCTGAGACAGCGGCGCCTTCCATGAAGCAGTGCTCTCAAGATCAAAGTGGAACCGACCTTGCACCCTCGAATCCCATGCCAAGGACCGCAGGCGTCGCTCGACAGTCTTCAATCGATCTTCTGGCGCAGCGATCAAAACAAGCACACGTTGATCGGCAGAGGCCACATTGAGGGCGAGTTTAAAACTGTTAAAATCTGGCACTGGGGCTTCGCTAGCATTCCCACTCGCATCAAACTTCGCCGCGATAGAATGCAGGCCACTTGCGAACGAATCGGTGTCCGAAAAAATCTGACTTGGCCCACGACCACTTCTAGTCAGGCGCTCCTTTCCGTCAGGTGCGAGAATACAGAATGCCGTATTCGCAAAGCGACCGTTTAAGTGACTGCGCACAAGTTGCTGATTCTCCTCGCTCTCGTAAGATTCGATTCGCACACACACGAATTTCCGAGTGGCTTCAATAACATCTGAATTGCTGAACAAACTGTTCTGCGTTTTCGTGTAGCCCGGTCAGAAGACTCCCGGCACGCCGCCACATTGTGAGGCCGCCGCCATGAACAGAATAGGTCGGTTACTTCGTTTCGCTTCAGCGAGTGCAAGATCCATACGTCCGTACCATGCGATGCCAGGATCGCCAAGATCTCCCGGCGCAGCCCCAATTTCTGTAGGGCGAGCACCTCGATTGTCAGCACGATTGCCGCGACCAGAGTTGGGACCAGCGCCGCGTTTGCGGGAGGTTCTTTCAGAAATCTCGCTGAGAGAGATTTTTCCGTCATTGTCTTTATCCAGGGCAGCCAGCGATTCCGAGGCGGCGTCCATCTCTGATGCCGAGAGGAACCCGTCGTCGTCCTTATCCAAAGATTTCCACAGTAGAGATGGTGGAGGCACCTGGTTTCCACGGCGGGAACCGTCCTGAGCATGTGCAAGGAATCCAGTGGAAAGGATCAGTATGGCGGTGGTAAGTGATTGGTGCATCTTCATCATTTGATTATTGGTTAAACGTTGCATCAACCTTGCTCACGAAACTAAAGACCCGATGAAGCTGGAAAATTTTCCGGTAAAATCATTCACATCTCTCTTCATCTCATTTTTAGTTTTCATTGCGATCGTGGTGCCAGCAGACTCCGTTAACTGATCGATTTCTCCATGCGCCTACTTGTTGTCGAAGTCGAACCAGACTTGCTACGCAGCCTCACCGGAGTCCTCCGCGAAGAGGGCTATGCTGTGGATGAAACAGTGGATGAGCATCAGCAACAGACTTATTCTCAATCCCGAACTGGAACATCGGCACAGGCGACGGCCATGGCGCACATGCCTTCCTGCCGACCGGGAAAACCCATTGTCTCGTTGGTCGTGGCTTTGACTCCGACTTGAGACGGAGCAATGGAGAGCGCTTCACTGATGCACTGCTTCATCTCAGTGATGTGCGGCTTAATCTTGGGTTCTTCAGCGATCAGCGTTGAGTCGACATTGTGAATGACAGCACCATGATCATCCGCAATGGCTCGCACTTTGCGTAGAATGTCCATGCTGTCGATTCCCTCGATCGAGGCATCTGTCGGCGGAAACCAATAGCCAATGTCTGGCTCTCCAAGTGCCCCTAACAATGCATCAGCGATGGCGTGCGCCAGGACATCCGCGTCAGAATGACCGGCAAGCCCTAACTTGAATGGAATAGTTACGCCACCCAGAACGAGTGGACGTCCTTCGACGAGTTGGTGGACATCGTAGCCTATGCCTGTGCGGATCATTTTATGATAAATGCTGTGGTGAATGAGATTATTCCCAGACAACGGTTGAAAATGAATCACCGCAAGGAAAACCTGTTAAGGGGAAATTGATCAGTTGAATCCCGATTCCCCCTAAGGCACGGCATTCACAAATCTGGTGGACTCTGATTCGCTGAGGCGACGGACGCAGCGAAAGCCGCAGAAATCCGTGGAAAAACAAGCATCTGTGTCGCCAGTGGTCTGACCCTGGCGAAAGGTGTTGCGGCACATACTTGCAGTCGACTTCCAGGATCCACCGCGTATCACCCGTTTAGGATTTGCCTCAGTTAGCTCAGTTGGATCGGGGCCATTGGGGTCAAGCTTTGGGCTGCTGGCGTAATAGTTCGGATCAAAGACATCATGGCACCACTCAGAAACGTTCCCATAAAGATCGGAGATGCCCCAACTATTCGGCTTGGTCGCCCCGACTGGTGCCGTTTGCTGATTGCTGTTATCAGCGAATACTGAGTGCATTGCCAGTTTACTCGAATCGCCGAAATCGTACGGTTTTCCGGTTCCCGCCTTTGCTGCATACTCCCACTCCGCTTCGGTGGGAAGCCGGTATCCATTTGCAGCGAAGTCACACGGCCAGCCTGGAGTTGATTCGTCGTAACACGGCGTCAAGTCCTCCATTAGTGATCGCTCGTTGCAGTATTGTTTGGCATCACGCCAGCGCACCTGGTTCACTGGCTTGTGTGGATCATCTTTCCACTTGGATGGATTGGGCAGCTGCGCGTTGTCGAACTGCTCATGCGTCACCTCGAACTTATCGATTGCGAAGGCACTTACAGTGACCGTGTGTTCTGGCTGCTCATCCGCGTCACCGCCTGCGTTTCCCATGACAAAACTCCCACCCGCCAGACGAACCATCGACACTCCTGACAGCGTCGTGATCTCAGCGGCACTCATACCGCTTTCACTTGTGTCATTTTCCACTACTGGGCTGCAACCAGGCAGCAGAACAAGGGCACAAGCAAGAATTGTAACGCCCTTCATCCTGTCGGCACCCAATCCGATTCTTTATTGCTGGCACCATCTTTCGTGATTTTGAAAAATGTTCCCTTTTCATCAGCAAGGTCCACTTTGCCACCAACATCCGTCGGAATGGCATAAATGTCCCACCCTTTGGCATACACACCGACGATCTCACAGGCCGACTGGTGGGTAAAAGGCTTAGTCATGTCCCCTTCCCCGTCCGGACCTGAACTGACCGAGACGTATTTCCCGTCTGGCGACCAATCGACATGGTACACTTTTCGGGTTTTATCGCTGGTTAGGATACGCAGTTGTTCAGCACCGAGCGATGGCTTTCCTTCGCTATCGAATTTCAGTTCTGCCAGCACCACGGTTTGATCGTCCTCGCCCCAGGCGATGCGATTAGAGGTGGGATGAAAACATGGCCTGCAGCCGTGAATCCCCAGATTGTAAACCTCTGTTCCATCGACAGGAAACACGATGATGGCATGATCAAATCCCATCCCCGCATGAACAGTTGAAATGATCCACTTGCCATCAGCCGAAAAACTCGGGTTGTACAGATGGTGCAGCTTATCATTCTGATGCGGACGACTGTCTCCGGTCGCGACATCGTAGAGCATCATTCCCCTGGTGTAATAGTCGACGACATTCCACTTGGGATACTCCTGCGGTAGCCAGGCGATGGTCTTACTGTCCGGCGACCAGGTCGGCTGCCGTGCATTGTCTGCAACTTTCGTGCGACCTGAGCCATCAATATTCATCACCCAGGTGCTGCGCACGGTATCCCTTCCCTTACCTGTATCCGCAACAAAGCACACCTGCTTTCCATCAGGCGAGACCTGCGGGTATAGCTCGTTAGCGTCAGGTGTGTTTGTCAGGTTTTTCCGGCCTGAGCCATCCGCATTCATGATGAACAATTCCCAATTGTCATCACCGTACGATTCACACACCAGCCGGTGCGGCGAAGCTGCCAGTGATGCCTGAAGCGTCAATTCTTCAGCAGGACTCACGCCTGAAAGTGCACAGACGGCGGCACCCAGCAACGAACACTTTTGGTTAACAGTCATGATTATTCTTATTCTTCAGTGACGCGAAAGTAACGCTCAGTATCTCCCACAAAATTTTCGGCAGGATCCGTAAAAGTGGTGACATCGCCCTGTGACGCATAGCCGTCAGTGAGTTCGATCAGGCTTTCGAGCGCACCTGCTTCTACAGTGTAGCTGCGATTGGGCCTTGATCTCCAGGAGACTGAGATGTCCCCATTCTCCTCGATGACAAATTTAGTAAACTGCAAACCAACAGTGTTGGGAGCCTCGAATCCTTCGGCAGTCGGGCCACCCAGCTCCATCATTGTTTCATTGGAAAGGAAGCCATCCCACAGTTGAATGGAGTTCACAAACCATTCGCTGCGCTCATCACCGTCATTGAAGAAATAGACTACCGAATCGAGTGCTCGACGAGCCTGATCCAGGCTAGCCTGACGCCAGTAAGGTTCCTGTTGTGACTCACCATCCACCCACTTCGTAATGCGTGGAGGATCGGCAGCGAGGTCGACCGCAAAGGCAATACGATGCCATTCGTCTTCGGTAAAGGTGCCGAGCCCCTCATAGCCGCCTCCGCCTTGTCCCATGTTGTTGCTCTGCCAGAAGAAGCTGGCATCCGAGCGGTCATTCATGCGTGTCTGAATAATCGCAGATGCGCCACCACCGGCCACTTTATAAACATCCATAATGAGAGTGTACTGGTTGACCTTACTACCGCCACCATTCGGCGCGATGCCATGCTCCAATCGATAACCCACTTCCCAATCTGCATCCGCTGGCACAAACATAACATCAGCGATTTCATCATTGATCCCAAGGATGTCAAAACTCTCTGTGGTGCCGAATTTGGTGCCATCTGCAGTGAGTCCATCAGGCCCATCGCGATACGTTAGATCCGGACCAACGGTGGACTCGAGCCCACCTGAAAAGTCCCACTGTCCGGCAACTTTAGGTTCAGGCTTGCCCTGAATACTGGTGAATGACCACTCACGGCTAAATTCCGTCCCGGCAGAATCGGTGTAGGTTAACACAATATCATTGCGCGAACTTTGCCTTGAAGTAGGCGGCTGATATTCAATCAGCACTCTGCTTCCCGACTTTGCAACATCCGCCTGACTGGTGACATCAGAACCATTGAAAGTAATAGTCACAGCGTCTGCAGCAACCGTAGTGCGATCATCCGCGAGCCAGATTTCTAAAGGAAGGTTCGATTGCACGCCAGCGGAACCTGGCACCGGTCGCACTTCTGCAATGTAGGCGTGCCCGTGTTTCGGATCCGTGCTGTTTTGAAACGCAGTCACTCCACTGGCGGAGGAATTGAGAAGCTCCTCATTGCCACCATCATAAAGGGCCAGCGTCGCACCGTCGCTGCGGTTGAGGTAGAGAAAACGAAACGGATAGAGCCCGGCAGAGGGTGCCGTAAATTCGAACACGGATCCCTGCGGCTGCTTCACAAACGTCAACTCACCATCACGCAAAAACTCACCAACTTGCGTTGCAAAGTAGTCCCGAGGATTGGTGCCTGTGAAAGCGATCAGAATATCATCATTGTTTCCGCCAGCGACATCGATGCGATCGATGAAAACTTCTGCGCCGATGGAATGCGTGCCCGCCGCCAGCTCAATGTAAGTGATCACTTCCGTCACAAAATCCTCAGTGTGTCCACCTGTCCCAGGGATGCCTGGAAATTCGACATCGTCCGGATGCAATGTCAGATCAGTGATCTCCGGGTTGGCGGTCTGTTCAAAGTTGATGGCGTCGACTGAAAAACTGCCGTCGGCATTGGTTCCTGCGATCGCCTCGTTCGGAACCAGTATCCCCTCAGCATCCTTCAGCGTTCCATTGAATTGTTGGATCGCCCGCTGCAGTGTATTAGCCAGACGCACCTCTGGATTCTCATTCAGAGGAGACTGCACGGATAGAACTCTAAAGCCGCGATCTTGAGCCGCATCCACTGATCCCGCGACATCCGCAGGAAGTGTAACTGGATCTTGCGCCCAAGCCGATGAAATCGCGCAACCAAACGCGACGAAAACTGGAACTGAGAATCTGATAGGTTTCATATGGAGATCTATATCAGGTGCAGTAGGGGCGACGCAACACGCTATTCAGCAAATGCGCATCGGACACGAATTGTCTGCATTTGTCGTTCTGCAGACGATTCCGATGCCGCTTGACCAATGCCGCCATTCCGGCAGACACTCTTGGATGCGAGGAATTCACTCAGCGATGGTGATCGCGCTACTATTTTTTCAAGGCACTGCCTTGAGGGCAATCGCACAAGACGGCTGGCCATTGGTCCAGCGCCAGCCCTATGTTCAGATGGTTACGCATGACTCTGCGGTCATTGCCTGGAGAACAGAAAAGCCCATTTTCCCGAGTGTCCTTTTCGGTGAATCACCCGACGCACTGGTCAATGCGGTTCCCTCGAATCAATTCGTGCAACGCGTGGCGATTTCGGTGGACGCCCCGCCCGACGTTCCCAGATTGCACAGCGCTCCCGATGGCACCCACCAGTATGAGGCCCGCATTCAGGGACTGCAGCCAGACACGGTCTACTACTATGGAATTTTCGACTTCCTGGATGCAGTGATTGGCAGCGATGACCGCCATTGGTTTCGCACAGCTCCAGCACCCGGAAATGACGACCGTCCGCTGCGATTTTGGGTGGTCGGTGATTCTGGTGATGGTAGTGTCGGCCAATACCAGAGTTATCGCGGCTTTCAAACTTATCTAAAGGACGAAGCCGTCGATACTCGAAAACCTGTCGATGCTTACGTGCATGTTGGCGACATGGCCTACAACGGCGGCGGCGATGCCGAATTCTCGGCGAATTTTTTCGGTGTCTACACTGATCTGTTGCGCACGACGTGTTGCTGGCCATCGATGGGAAATCATGAGGGATCAAATTCCAGCGGCAGCAGCGGCATTGGCCCTTACTTTGATGCCTACGTCATGCCTACCCGCGGCGAAGCAGGTGGTGTCGCCTCTGGAACGGAGTCCTATTACGCGTTCGACTACGGGCACATCCATTTTGTCTGCCTGAACAGCCATGACATTGATCGATCGCCGACTGGGGCCATGGCTGAATGGTTGAAGGCAGATCTGGAAATGACCAATGCACAGTGGCTGATCGCCTTCTGGCATCACCCACCCTATACGAAAGGGACTCACGACAGCGACCGAGAACTGCAGCTGATCGAGATGCGGGAATACATCATGCCTATTCTTGAGAATGCCGGAGTCGACCTGATCCTCACCGGCCACTCCCACACCTATGAGCGTTCCATGCTCATCGACAGTGCCTACTCCACGCCGACCACTGTTCGAGATGTCGTCCTGGATGATGGTGACGGTGACCCGGCGGGCGACGGCGCGTATCACAAGAGCCCGCATCTCAATCCAAACGAGGGTAGTGTCTCAGTGGTTGCTGGTCACGGTCGCTTTGGATTTCAATTTTACGGGCGATCCCCGGTGATGCGCCGAACGATTCCTGTGATTGGCTCATTCTTACTGGATGTCGACGGCGATACGATCACAGGACGAATGCTGGATGGTGAAGGCACTGTGCGCGATGCCTTTCAAATCGTCAAAGACTCTCCGGTGGAACCCATCCGACTGGCGTATCCATGGCGACCATCCGGACCAAGCGTGATCATCTCTGGCAGAACTGCTGGAGCGCGCACGCTGGAAATGTTCCCAATCCCCGCAGCTCCTGATGCCATCGTGCGGTACGAAATCAATGGTGACGAAGTAGACATTTTTTCCCCCATCTACAACGCGCCCATCCCTCTGGCTCCGACCGATAGGCTGGTGCAGGCGAAAACTTACTGGCGCGATAGCAAGCGCGTCAGCCCGCCAACTACCATAGTGCTTCCATCGCTGCGGGTTTCCACATCACCGCCATACACACTGCGAATTCCATTGAGCGATCAAGAGGACGATGCCACAGAGTCCATCGAAGGTCAGGTGCAACTGCACCCTGATCAGCTTTCACTCGGCGACTACCGCCAATCGACGACGGGGCTCCGGTTCACAGACATCGGGATTCCGCCCAATGCGGTCATTTACCATGCTTACCTCGAATTCCACTCCTCAGTGACCACATCGGCCCCCACCGATTTACTTTTTCAGCTGGAACGCACGCCGAATGCCAGCCCTTTCGAGGAAGAGTCTCCGTTTGGCATCACGTCGCGGAGATTTAGCGAAGCTCAGGAATTTGAGTGGTCTCCCTCGATTTGGGCTTATGGAGAACGTTCCTGGCGACAGCGGAGCCCGAACTTCGCCGCGTCACTGCAACATCACATCGCGCAGGCGGGTTGGGAATCAGGAAATGCACTGGCAATCGCGGTGAGCGGGTCGGGCACCCGTGATGCCTGGACATTTGACCATTCTCCGGATCTTGCGGCGCGGCTGCTTGTTGAATTCGACACCCGAGACCCACTGGAAATTGCTCTGGAGGTTCCATTCATTGTTCAACCGATCAGCTATCGGCACACCAACGGAACATTTTCTGATGGAATTCGCATTAATACTCAATGGCTCCTGCCGCAGCCAAACCGCGGGCTCGACTACCAGATCGAAACCAGTGACTCATTGGCCAACGCCGACTGGCAACCGCTTTCAACCTCTGTACTCGTTCATTATCAAACGATTACACTACATCCATGGTTCGGAGTGACGGTCGATATTCCGAAGGAAATTCTGAAAAAATCCTCAGAACACTACTTCCGATTGAAAATCACGGAAACTCCGTAATTGGCCCAGCGTCACATAATAGCTAAATTTTTGAGAAAAACACTTTAGTTTTCTTAACAACTGCCCTTTAATGCAGTTTCTAAGTCAATTATTGACGGATCTTTTCTCTCGTGGCCGAAACTGAATTCCTTAGTTGTCCCAATTGTAGACAGACTTTCCTCTCCCAGGGGTCAGCTCTGGGTCGGTTTGTGCAGTGCGCTCACTGCGCCCATCAGGATAGCCGCAAAGCGTTTCCATCTATGCGGGCTCCCCGATCAGGGCAATCAATGACGCGGTTGCCGTCGCCTCGCCTCGCCTTTCAATCGTCCGAACTCCGTCGCCCTGGAATCCCAATGAACACGGAACCACAACTTAGACAAGAGGAAGTAGCACTTCCCAGTTGTCCACCGCAGCCTGAAGCTGAACCACCGCCCCTTCCAGAATTTATTGTACCTGCACCTCAAATGGCTACGATACCTGGAATTGAAACTGCTTCGACACCTGAAGTGATTGGGTTCCAGTGCCCGGCCTGCCAATCGGATCAGGCGATCGCCACACAAAATGTGGGTGAAGCGATCGACTGCACGGCTTGTGGAATCGCCGTCGTTTCTCCGGATCCCATTCGTCAGCAACCAGCAATCCTGTTCCAGGAGTTGCTGGAAAAAATGGGCATCGCACCTGCTCCAGCACCGGAGCCTGAATTGCTGGGTCAGCGGCAAATTGCTGAATTTCGACTTTCCCCTGAAGAAGAAACCGAACAATCGCTGGATCAGGAGCCCGATCCCATGGCCTGGCTCGAACAGAGCACGACAGAGCGGCCTCCTGAAAAGGCTACGCAGCGAGAGCAGCTGTGGCCTGACAGTGGTACTGCCGCAGCTGAGTTTTCTAAACTCCCGGAAGAAGCATCCTTTTCGGTCAATCGTAAAGACGTCGAAGCAGCAGCTCCGCAAGCATCACTTGCTGAGAACACGGCTTTCTTCAAATCCGCTCCAGAGTCTTCTTCCGTTTCCAAGCCAGCCAGGGTTCGCGACCGGTCGCCGCTTAAACCCGCTAAAAAAAAAAGCGGTACCGAGATCCCCGCATCACTCCATTGCACATCAATGCGCCGTCGACGAGAGGAAGTGGGCGCTCAGCTGTTCCACGACGCAGTTTCAGCGGAACGGAGATCCTTGCGGCAGCGGCTGCGGTGGTAACGGTAGGCGCAGTCAGCTATGGACTATTCCTTTCTCCAGCCAGTGAATCTGATGCGCCAGCAACGGCAACACAGTCCGAAATGGCAATCGTTACACAGCCGAGCCCCGAGACCCCCACTGGTGAATCCACTGAGCCTATAGCGACAAGATCTACGGGCCCCATTCCTATGGATTTCAGACTCAAGGACGACCCGCTCGCCGAGTCTCCTGCTCCCCAGGAAAACGACGATGCCCTGCACCCTGCAGACGATCTCCCGCAGCCCCGGGCGCAAGAGCAAGCGCAAGCGCAAGTGGAGCGGCAGCAACAACCGCCGAACGAGAAGATCCAGAATTTCGAAAAATCGCGCAATGCGCTGCGTGATTTTTGTAATGCGACCAGCGCGGAAGATGCCCTGCGATTTGTGCTCAAGCCGGATGTCCATGAAGAACAGGTGCAGCGTTATTTTGCTGAGCATGGACCTGCCTGCTTCCAGTTACGCGAATTGATTCACGGCCAGACATCGCTCTCTGATTCAGATGGCCGCTACTCAAGTTCCTTCCTCGTGCAAACGAACAAAAACCCACGTGGCTTTGCGGTAACCATGAAAGAAACCGATACTGGCCCCCGGTTATCGTGGCCAGCGTTCGTCCAGCACCACGACGGGGACTTCGAAAATTTTCTGCAGCAGCAGCCACTGGATCCGCAGACGTTTTGCGCCAGTATCAGTCGCGGCTACAGCATTGATCCCAATGCTCCTGATCCAAAGAAGTTTCACTGTTTTCGCTTACGCGGTTCTGAATCACCACGCGGAAAATCAAAGGCCTATGTAGATCGCAGTTCGTATCTGGGTGAGCAACTCGAACGCAATGTTGACTGGGACAGTGAGGTGCCTGTCACGGTAGAACTTCAGTGGAAAAAAGACGACATCAACGCTCCTCCCCGACTATTTATTCGCGAAGTTCTGGAATACTTGTGGTAGCCACAGTCGCCCAATCCGATCGATGAACTTTCTTGCCCATTTTCTACTGGCAGAAGGATCGACGGAAACTCTCGCTGGAAATTTCCTTGGCGACTTCATCAAAGGGCCGATCGATGACACTCACTTTTCGGCAGGAATCGCACAGGGGATTCGCACCCACCGGGCGGTCGACGCCTTTGCTGATCGCCACCCTGTCAGCAGCGTCAGCCGTAAGCGATTCACCGCAAAGTATCGCAGAATTTCTGGCATCATCGTCGACATCGCCTACGACCATTTTCTTTCCCGCCACTGGAAACGATTCTCAAACGAAGAAATCACTGCGTTCATTGGAAAATCCTATGCTGCGGTGGAGAGCCACCAGCACTTGATGCCCGCATCATTCGTTTCTGTGATTCCCACCATGCGCGACCAGAACTGGCTGAACGAGACCAGAACGCTCAACGGACTCGAGCGCATATTCTATCGAATGTCGCATCGTTCCCCTATCCTCAGTGGCATTCGTGAAGCACGTCAGGAAGTCGAACAAAACTTTGACGGACTGGAGGCCGACTTTCTCAATTTTTTCCCTGAACTGGTGACTTACATTGCCACCACGAGACAGCATGAGACAACAGGAGAAGCTTCGCTCCCCGGAAACTAGACGCTTTTCTTTGCGGGATCCCAGATGAACTTATGCATCTGCAACTGGAATCGTGCATCCAGCTTATCATCCAGCATCCAGGCAACGATGTCCTGAGGGTTGATCTTTCCGAATACCGGAGACAGGAGCACTGCTCCACAACGATCGATCAGCCCAAATTCACGAATTTTTTCCCGACTCCATTCATAATCCTCGCGTGAACCCAGGACAAATTTCACCTCGTCCCTCGCTGTCAGGTGATCAATGTTGGCGTAAAGATTACTCTTGGATTCACCACTGCTGGGAGTCTTGAGATCCATGATGCGATGCACCCGCTCATCGACTCCTGAGATGTCGGTGCCGCCACTGGTTTCAATCAACACGGTGCGACCAGCATCACAGAACATGCGCATCAAGGGGATGACATTTTTTTGCAGCAATGGCTCGCCACCTGTAATTTCAACCAGCGGACAATCCATTGCTTCCACTTCCTCAAAGATCTCAGACAATGTCCGCTTCTTGCCGTCGTAGAAGGCGTATTCGGTGTCACAGTAACTGCACCGAAGATTACAAAACGTCAGGCGGACAAAGGCGCACAACTTCCCGGCCCAGGTACTTTCGCCCTGAATCGATTGATAAATTTCGTTGATCGTCAGTGTTGGCTCTTTGTCTGACATAATGCGACCACCCGGCCACCCGGATAAAAAAAACCCGATCTCAGCAGAAGCTGAGAACGGGCAGGAAACAAGGTTGGTTCAAATGTAATGCCCACAACAGGCAACACATTAGGGCGAACTCATACCCTGATAACAAGCTTCAGAAAGGTAGAACAACCGAATCGGACTGCAACTGGTATTTCATCATCAAATATCGATGCCAGAAAGAAACTTCGCTCAATCATCCACGGCTACCTCATTTCATTTCAACTGGTTACGTTCGCTCGCGTCGAGCACCTGTAATTCACAGTAGTCGACACTGATTTCGTTTCTGTGAAAGTTTGCTTTTCTTAAAGACAGGAGTTGCGAATCTCCGAGAAAGCTTGCCATAGTGGCCTGAGCCAGATCGCGGCAAGCCGCCAACAAATTATAACTAAATGCTAACAATCAACGTTTTAGGAAGCGGAAGCTCCGGTAACTGTGCACTGATAAGGTGTGCTGGCTCGGCCGTTCTAGTAGACGTGGGATTGAGCTGTCGGAAAATTACCGAGCGATTTGAGTCGATAGGGTTCGATCCGAGTGACCTTTCTGCGATTCTGCTGACCCACGAACACGGCGATCACGTACGCGGCCTTGACGTTTTCTGTAAAAAGACCGACGTGCCAGTTTACTGCAATGCCTTGACTCGCGAAACGCTGGAGAGCGGGCTGAAACATCCCAAGCAATGGCGCATCGCTGAAGCCGGAAGCCGTTTTGCCATCAGCGGTATGAAGGTGAGCGCATTTTCGGTCGTTCACGATGCTGTCGACCCCATGGGATATGTCTTCTCTGATGACGATTCGAAGTTAGGAATCGTCAGCGACATTGGCCACGTCACTAACACGGTGCGACGTGAACTTGCCGGGGTGAACACGTTGTTCGTCGAAGCCAACTACGACATGGTTCTCCTGCAGAATGACACTAAGCGTCCGTGGTCTACTAAACAGCGCATCCTGTCGCGCCATGGCCATCTTTCCAATGAGCAGACTGCTGAACTGGTGGCCGAATGCGCTGCTGGCGGGCTCCACCAAGTGGTGCTGGGGCACCTTAGCCAGGACTGCAATTCCCCCGAAGTCGCACTCGAAACCATTCAGCAACACCTGGCAAAAAACGGCCACCATGGAATTGAAATGCACTGCGCGAGTGCTGAAGGGTTTCCTGGCACACTGAAGGCTGCGACAGTTCAGATGGGGCCGCCCGTTAAAGATACAACGGCAGTGCCATCCTGGGTGCAGCCAGAGTTGTTCTGAGACTGAACGGCTTTGCTAGAGTTTCTTCAGGTGCATACCACCATCGATACTAATCACTTCGCCCGTGGAGAACGGCCAGTCGTTCCGCAGGAAGGACGCCACGCCGCGGCCGACGTCTTCGCCATTGCCCCAGCGTCGCATTGGTATCAACTCACCTTTTTCAATGATGCTATCGTACTTTTCTTTGGCAGCACTGGTCATATCCGTCGCCATCACACCAGGCCGCAGCTCGATCACCTGCGCCACCTCTGCCAGACGCAGTGCCCAGAGATGATTGGCCATTCCCAGCGCAGCTTTCGACAAACAATAGTCTCCCCGATTGAGTGAAGCAGTGTCGGCAGACACCGACCCAATGAATACCAATTTGTAACCGCCCACCAGCCGACTGTCCCGTGGATTCTCCAGCCAGTAATTGCCAGCCGATTTTGCCAGAAAATAAGGAGCCTTGAGATTCACATCCATGACTCTGTCGAAACTTTCTTCTGTCGCCTCAAGAATATCTTTCCGCCCGATCGAAGTGATCCCGGCATTATTGATCAACGCATCGAGACGGCCGAAGGTCGCCAGCATCGCCGAAAATAGTCCCTCTCGTTCAGCACTCTCTCCGATGTCCGCCTGCAGTGGTTCAAATTTCTGCAGCTCACTGTGCGGAGCAACTTCAATACAAGCGGCAACCGTTTCGTGCGCAGCAATTTCATTGCCGGCGTAGTGAATACCGATCGACATGCCAGCTCTGGCAAGCTCGATCGCGATTCCTCGTCCCAGCCCGCGGCTGGCACCGGTGACGAGTGCAACTGGAGGCTGCGATTTTGAATTCATGCTGGCAAGCATGACCGATTACTCTCTCAGGAAAAGCAATTTCGGCGACAACGATGGTATCCTTGTGAATCTGCGCTAGCGTTGGAAATGCTTGTGACTTGTCAAGAAATGCGCGCGCTGGAAGATGCTGTATTTGCACGGGGAATTTCCGCTGACAGCCTGATGGAACGCGTCGGCGCAGGGATGGCGCAGGCGGTGCAGCAGTGGTTTCCCAAGAGTGGGCACGTGATGATTTTTTCGGGTAATGGCCACAATGCAGGAGATGCTTTTGTCGCAGCCAGGCATCTGGCGAACGATGGCTGGAGTATCTCAGTGCGCTTTGCGACTTCCGGTGAGGATCTTCAGCCGCTGACGATGTCCAAATTTCGGGCGTTGGGTGATCAAGTGATTATCGAAGCATTGAACGCTCCTGTCCACACACCCTGCGGCCCATTGCTACTCATGGATGGCTTGTTAGGGATTGGCGCAGCTGGCGAATTGCGTGGATCGATTCTTGATGCCAGTATCGTGATCAACAATACGCGACAAGTGCACCGGGCACAAACCATCGCGATCGACATTCCCACGGGGGTCAATGGTGACACTGGTGCTGTCGATTCGAATGCTGTCATCGCCGACTATACGCTGACAGTGGCTGCGGCTAAGAAAGGACTGGTCGCTGACGCAGCCATTAACCATGTGGGAAGGCTTGAGGTTATCTCGATAGAAGAACTGGAACCGAGCCAGCGCACAGATTGCCCACAGGTCGCCGACCGGAAACTGGTGCGCTCGCTATTGCCCAGGCGTGCCTTTGATTCGCACAAGGGGACAGCGGGACGCGTTGGAATCATTGCAGGCTCAGTTGGCTTTAGTGGAGCCGCGCGCCTTGCGGCGACTGCTGCATTGCATTCTGGCGCGGGCCTGGTGACACTCTTTGTTCCAGAGAAAATCTGGTCGACGCTGGCGGTCACTTGCCCACCTGAAGTCATGGTGCGAGCAATCAGCACTGTCAACGAAGTGCGGGATCATCGGCTCGATGTCATTGGCATTGGCCCCGGCTTGGGCGATTCCGAATCCCCCGACTTACTCGATTTTCTTCTAAACGATCCTCGACCCATGGTGATAGACGCCGATGCGCTGAACGCCATTGCCCGAAAGGGTGTCAATTGTCTCAGAGCGATCACGGCACCACGTCTTCTGACTCCCCACCCCGGTGAGATGGAACGCCTGCAACCGTCAACGAATAGATCCCGCACGGAGCAAGCGAGTGTTTTCTCTCAAAACTATCCAGTGAGCCTGTTACTAAAGGGCGCTCGGACAGTAGTTGCATCGGCTGGCAAAGCACTGACTTACAACACAACGGGCTGCCCGGGGATGGCGAGCGGCGGAATGGGAGACGCCCTGACGGGAATTTGCAGCGGACTCATCGCGCAGGGACTTGCCCCCCATGAAGCCGGAATCCTTGGTTCCTGGCTATTGGGTAGAGCGGCAGAAATCGCGATTTCAGATGATCTCGAATCCAATGAGTCACTTACCGCAAGTGCTGTCATTCGAAATCTGGGGCGCGCGTTTATTCTCATTCGTCGTTCATAAAATTGTTTGAGCTCGAAGGTAAGACTTCCAATATTTTTGACTCTGCCGAAGAGTTGGCGAAACAAGGTAAAGCCGTTGCCATAAGGAAGGCACGAAATGAATTTGGA
>JBNMNB010000111.1:0-23647 GCA_051270635.1 Verrucomicrobiales bacterium
CTTCAGCAGTACGTGCTCGCCGCTGCATATGTCCGCCTGACGGTGCGATTCTCGAAAGAACCATTGCTCACGAATGAGGAACTCGAAGCTGAGCGCAAACGGCGGGCAGCGCTTGAAGATGTGCTGGCACGATTCGATGAGCTAGTCGAAAAAGCACTGGAGAAAAGCGACACGCAGCCAGAACCAGCGCCGCAGGAAAAAGAGCAATGAATTTTGGTGCACCTGACAGAGTCTACCAACCGCTTGAGTTGGTCCCTGAAGACTACTTCCGTCATCTCACAAAAGCTGAACTTCCAGGCCAGGGCGATCATCCATTGGAAATCGATCTGGGCTGCGGAGATGGCAGTTTTCTCATCGACTTAGCCAGCCACCATTCATCGCACTTCTTCCTTGGAGTAGAACGATTGTTAGGCCGTGTCCGAAAGGTCGCAAAGAAGGCCCAGAAAGGTGGCCTGCAAAATGTCCGTGTTCTTCGTCTGGAAACAGCCTACACCATTGGCTGGTTGCTCCCGGATGCCAGTGTCTCGCGCGTCCATCTCCTATTTCCAGACCCCTGGCCAAAGAAACGCCACCACAAAAATCGTCTCGTCCAACCTGAGACTGTAGCGTCGATTCATCGCATCCTCAGTCCAGGCGGTGAGTTCCTATTCAAGACCGACCACCCTGGCTACTTTGAATGGGTCACAGAAGTCATGAGCGATTGCGCGCTATTGACGCCAGAGGACTGGAAAGCCGATGACTTCTACTACCCCGAGACCGACTTTGAGAGGCAATGGAAGGAAGCTGGTCGCAGCATTTTTCAGGCACGCTTTCGTAAGAACGGCTGAGGGCAGTGTCAATCGGCACTTGATCCCATAATGATAGCGCACTGTAATTCCTACAATTTTGATCAATCTTCATGCAGTCTCCCACTTTTGAGTGAAAACTCAGGTTTCTGCAGGTCAGCTCTGTGCGGTTGTCTCTCATCCGTTTTCGCCCATACTACGGGACGATCTTATGCTTGAAGAATTAAAGGAACGCGTCGCCGAAGCCAACCGCCAGCTGGGCCCATCTGGCCTGGTCAAACTCACATGGGGCAATGTCAGTGAGATTGACCGGGAAACTGGGATCGTCGGAATTAAGCCAAGTGGTGTCGACTACAGCAGCCTGTCCGCCGCTGACATTGTGCTGGTCGACCTGGATGGTAAGACGGTCGAAGGCTTGCTGAATCCCTCATCGGACACCAAGACTCACCTGCACCTCTACCGAAGCTGGCCCGAGATCGGCGGCGTCACCCACACGCACAGTCCGTTTGCCACCGCATTCTCACAAGCTGGTCGCCCCCTTCCCTGCTTCGGAACCACGCATGCCGATCACTTTTACGGCACTGTTCCAGTTTGCCGCGCACTGACTCCAGAAGAAGTGGCCGATGACTACGAACACAACACTGGCGTCGCCATCGTCGAGCACTTCACAAACGAGAAGCTCCTGCCAATGCAAATGCCTGCTGTGCTGCAACATTACCACGCCCCATTCACTTGGGGAAAAAATGGTATCGACTCCATACACAACAGCATCGCACTGGAAATGTGCGCGCAAATGGCGCTTAGCACATTGCAACTAACACCTCATACGCCACCACTTCCATCGCACCTGCTCGACAAACATTACCTGCGCAAACATGGGCCAGGCGCTTACTATGGCCAGGGCGGGAAGGACTCACACTAACAAAGATGCGAACATGCAACTTCGACAGTCTTACGTGCACGGAAGGTTTCGACGAAATCATCGACGTTCGCTCGCCCGCTGAGTTCGCGGATGACCATGTTCCCGGAGCAATCAATGTTCCCGTCCTCGACAACGATGAGCGGATCATCGTAGGCACATTACATCGCGAGATTGGCGAATTTGAAGCCAGAAAAACTGGAGCCGCACTGATTTCGGCAAATATCGCCCGGCACTTGCAGACTCATTTTGTCGACAAGCCAAAGCCTTACAAAACACTCATCTATTGCTGGCGAGGTGGCCAACGCTCAAAGAGTCTTGCGACCGTCCTCGGCGCAGTGGGATGGCAAACCACACTGCTGGCTGGTGGATATAAAAGCTACCGGGCATTCGTCCGCTCTGCCCTGCAAGAAATCTGCGAGAAACTGTGCCCGATCATTCTCGCGGGACTTACGGGTTCAGGAAAGACATTAATCCTTCGCCGAATGCAGGAAATTGATGCATGTCAGATTCTCGACTTGGAAGGTTTAGCCAACCACCGTGGTTCATTGCTTGGCAATGAAGTGCGCGTCGACAATGCACGCCAGCCGACACAGAAAGGATTCGAATCGCGACTCCTTGAGGCGATTGCTAAACTAGACCTGTCACTTCCCGTTTTTATCGAAAGCGAAAGTAAGCGCATCGGATCAGTCAATTGCCCGGAAGCACTGTGGCAAAAAATGATCAGTGCCCCAGTCGCCCTCGCCTCAGTGCCACTGAAAGAACGCGCCCGCTTTCTGGTTGAGGACTACGGGCATTTCATAGAAGATCCTGATCAACTCGTCGAAAAACTCCCCGTCCTGGCAAAACTGCACGGCAATGAGCAGATCGAAAAATGGATTGCAATGGCACACGATCAGGCCTGGCTCACACTTTCCGAATCCCTCCTTTCAGTTCACTACGATCCCTCTTACCGCCGGTGTAACAACTACAGTGAGCCCATCACCACTGTCGACATTTCCAGTCTGAGCAACATCGGTGTCGACAATGCGATTAAAGCGTTTGCCGATTTCTCAGCCAGCCTTGATGGCGCGCTAACACCAACATAACCCAACCATCAGCAGAACTGGCCCGGCTTCTCAGGCAGCTCGCCCGCTTTCAGACCTCAGCAAATTCCGCTGAAACTGAAGGAGCCAGGTAGAGGGCCCAGTGATGAAGGACTTGAAGGACTCTCAAAAGCAGCGGAGCACTGGAGGACTAGCGACGGGTTGCACTCACTTTACTCGCTTGATCTTCGTAAGGTTTTGAGATGCGGTTTCGGAAACTACAAGTTTCCGCTACAGGAAACGGCCGGATATCTGCGCCGATAGGCTAGGCTATCAATAGCTGGGGCGACGGACAGGCAAGTTTGCCACGCGAGATCCGTCCTGAAACCATGGAATCATTAATCATTAGCTGATACCTGATTGCTGATTGCTGATTGGCAGCCAAAAACGTCTCTAACCTCAGGAACTCGTCACCACTTTCAACCTTTCAACCTGTGCTAACGTCAACACTTTGTAAGTCCTACTTCCCGCTCCCAGCGATCGCTTGCAGTACATCGCCGATCAGTCCCGGCCCACGGTAAACCAGGCCGCTATAAATTTGCACCAAGTCAGCGCCAGCACTCAACTTGTCCAGGGCATCGCGGCCGTTCATGATTCCTCCTACGCCAATGATCGGGATTTTCCCATGCAGTGATTTGGCAAGGATCCTGATGACATCGGTCGAAGCGTCAGTCACAGGCGCTCCGCTAAGCCCACCGGCCTCCCCTGCGTGTACATGGTCTTCGACAAAGGTGCGGGCGACTGTGGTATTGGTCGCGATCACGCCATCGATCTTTGATTCCAAAAACAGGCCGGCCAGCATCTTAATGTGATCAGCACTGAGATCTGGAGCAATCTTGATCACGATGGGAACGTAGTTGCAGTGCTTCGCGCCCAGCACTGCCTGCTCTTCTTTGAGGCGTTTTAACAACGCCCGACAGGCGGCTTCTTCCTGGAGATCGCGCAATCCGGCAGTATTCGGCGATGAAAGATTCACCGCCACATAATCGGCAACCGGATAAGCAGCCCTAAGTCCTATCAAATAATCTTCAATAGCTCGCTCGTTTGGCGTGTCTTTATTCTTGCCAATGTTGAAACCCAGCACGCCATCAAACGATCGATGCCGCACGTTTGCCACGCCCTGATCGATTCCAGGGTTATTGAAGCCCATGCGGTTGATAATCGCTTCGGCTTCGGGAATCCGGAATAGGCGCGGTCTGGGATTTCCTGGCTGAGGTTTTGGCGTGATGGTGCCAACTTCGACAAAGCCAAATCCCATTGCGCCAAACGCATCCACGCAGGTGCCTTCCTTGTCCAGCCCGGCAGCGAGGCCAAGCCGGTTGGGAAACTGCAAGCCCATCACTTCAACGGGATCGCTTTCGACTGATGAAGCCAACAGGCGATCAAGTCCCGTCCGGTGAGCAAATTGCAATCCCGCCAGCGTCACATGGTGCGCGGACTCCGGGTCGAGCCCGAATAGGAGCGGACGGGCCAGTGGCTCATAGAGGCAAGTAACCGCTGTATTCACGGCATTTCGGAGATGAGAAGTCATTCCAGTTCTCAAAGCAACACCTGAACAAACTCAGGGGCAATACTCTTGAAAAGCAACAGCTCAGGCTTAGCGTCCGCCGCCCGGATTAGGATCGACGTCGATCGGAATCGAAAGCTGTGGGAAGTCTTTTAAAGTCAGCATGAACACCAGACCGTAGTCCGCCTCACCACCCCGGTTGTCGCGAATGACTGCACCGAGAGATCCAGTCCAGCTATTCAAATCACGGTGAATGCTGTACTGCTGAGTTTCCAATGTGCTGTCTTCGATCTCGTAGCGATGATACATTCCAGCACCCCAGTTATCGTTGATGCGAAGATACGCACGAAGATCAATCAAGTCACTGTCCTCGAAGAATGGGTGATCCTGAAGCAGACGGTGACCAAGAGTGACTTCAAAGTTGCTGCTGGGCATCCACGTCACTCGAGTGTTCATCTCGGTGAAGCTTTCGTCGCCGCCAGCGATCGGTAGCTGAGCTCCCACATTTAAACGCAACCAGGGAAGCGGGTTCCACTGAACGTCGTTGAACAGGTTCGAGAAATCGCGGTCGTATTCTGGATCTTCGATGTAGGTATCAATCCAGGTATTCATCGCCAACCATGGATAGGCATTCTCATTTCGCTTTGTGTAAAGGCGGTTATACATTCCCGTCCGCACTATCGTCCAGCTGTTCAAATCATCGATCGCTGTAAACTCCGGCACATCGAGTGGACGGGGGCGGGTCGATGGAACCAGACGATCAATCCGCTTAAAGTCACCACCCATATCATCGGTATTCGTATAGGAAAGGTGCACATAAGGCTGGAGGACGTGCTTGATTTCCTCGACGCCCAGACTTGGAATCTGAATGCTCGGATAGGATTTGGAAAATTTACCAGAGGCTTCAACACCTGCATGGACGATTCCTCTTCCATCATTCTCAGGCTGTGGGCCATCAATATCAGAATAGGCAATGTAGCCAGCGCCCACTCGTGGCGTCAGAGACAACCAGCCACCGTAAGTGCGTGGCAGCGAAAGCTCATGATAGGTCTGAAAGCGCGTGAACCCGGTGTCTGCCAGGATCGAATTCAAATTGTCGAGCATGTCATTCGTTTCATCGACATCGACCAGCAACTCAGAATCTGGACGCGCAGCCTCGCGCAAATCTCCTTCCAGCCTCCTGACGCGATTACGCGTGTCCCGCTCGAATCCCGCGGCAAGATTTTCCGCGTAGACACCAACACTGTTTGAACCGGTATAAAATACACCTGAATTCCAAAGCGGATGCCGCACAAAATCGAGCGCTATCTCAGGGCTACGCGTGTCCGTCTGGAAGAAATCGTTCACATCAAATCGTCCGGTGATGCTCAGTTCCGCATTCTTGAATTGCTTGATGGCACTGACGATATTATCCGGCTGCGGATCAACGATAAACTCGCCCGGGAAAAAATCCTGGTAGAAAAACTCATCGCTCAACTTGTTCATGTTGATATCAACATAGAACGTGCTCTCTTCCGGACCTGGCAGATAAATGCGGTGCTGCAAATTGATTCTGTAGCGGCCTTCATCGATATCGCTTCGATCCTCTGAAGTTCCACGAATCGTCTGCGTCGGGTCTGAATCCTGTGCGTAGTAAAACTGGAATTTGCCAATGTTAGGATTATCCCGAAAGCGTCGCGAGGTCAGGTCAAGGCCACCAGCGACTCCACGCTCGCTACGGAAATCCAATCGGTATGTCACGATACTGTGATCGCCCAGCATCTGTCCATACTGGTTACTCAGAAATGCCCCCCAATTGCTGCGGTAGCCAGGAGTGAACCGATAGCCCAGCTCTTCGTCAAATGCCTGAGTGATCCGCGGAAAGTAAAACACTGGCACGTCACCGACGTATGCCTTCACATGCTTCATCACCACCTTGTCATCAGGGTAGATCTGCATCTCCCGTGCCTTGAAGTGGTAGTCGTAGTTCACATTGTCATGCGTCGTGAACACTGCGTCCTTCAGATTCACCACGGAAATGTCTCGCGTCGCCGTATCAAAGTCACCTGCCTCAAAAAAGATCGGCTCAATCGTGCTGCGCAACTTCGCCGCGTCAATTTCTCCCGTCTGTGTGTCATAAACAGCCGACTCCCCACGATAAACAAATCCGTCGTCCTTATAAATCGAGACATCGCCGTCAGCGTAAAGCTTCTTGGCACCAGAATCGAAGCGCACTTTGTCCGCGAAAATCTCCGCCAGTGACGCATTAATATGAACGTTTCCATTCAGTGTCAGGTTTCCGGTCGCCGAGTCAAAATCCGTCCCCCCATCGTGCTCCACCTTCTCCAAGCCGAACTTTTCCTGCATAGAAGCGAAGCGTTCAAAGGCACCGAACTCGTCGGCCTCGTCCCGCACTTGGCTAGCGGCATTCCCGAATTGCCCCTCGAACTGGGACATTTCATCGCCAAGTTGAGCGAACACAGGAAGAGCCAGCCCCAACGTAAGGGCCAGCGGTGGAAGCCATCTCTGGAAGATTCTATTGGTCAAAACTCTTCTGTAAGGTGTTGAAATTGAATAAAGCGCCTCTGAAAAAACAATCATTAAGATTTACTGATCATTAATCAACATTAAAAAGATGCGACTCAAATCTGGTTGGAGTGTAGCAAAGGAGTTGGCGCATTGTAAGGAGAAAACGCGGAAAATGCTCGAAAATCGTCTCAGGGGAGTGACAAGAACGCCTCCCAACTCCATATCCACCTAACTAAAAGCGGAAGGAACTATGTCAGGCAGGTGGCGGACTCCGAACGCTCACAAAGCTATCACAACCGTGCCATTGTGAACTTGAAGAAGGCGTATGGTATGAGAACATTCACAACGACGCCAATGCGGTATTGGATTTTCACGTTGTCGCCTGTAGCTGGAGACAAGTCAGCAGCGGTACGATTGTACATGTGCATTTGAGCGAATCTCCGTTTTTTGACTGCTCGTCATGCCTGCCATTTCTGCCCAAAAATCGCGGGGCGTTTTTGGGCCGGAAGGTTCGCGCACTGAGCCGAACTGAGCTGCATGCGAACCACATCCATTTCATCACCCCCCTTAAAACAGGGTTTTAAAGTAGCAGGAGGGAGAGTTGAACTCCCGACCTTAGGCTTATGAGTCCTCTGCTCTACCGCTGAGCTATCCTGCCGTTTTCGTTGAAGTGCTTAGCATATTTCGAACTCTGTCTCCGTCAAGGGCGTGTTTTGGTTCAAATTGCCTGTTCTTTTCTCTCCTGCTGTGGTTCAGAGAAGCTGGGCGACGGTGCCGGCGCTGACTTGAAAACGTGTGCGAATGATTTCGCTGGAGGAGGCGGGGGTGTCGTCCAGCCAGCCCAGGTGGGTGGTGGTGATGAGTTTTTGGGCATCTGCTGGCAGGTAGTTGAGCAGTGCGTTGCGGCGGCTGGGGTCGAGTTCGCCGAAAATGTCGTCGACCAGGATGACTGGAGTGATCTGGCGGCGTTCTTGCAGCAGGCGCGCCTGAGCGAGTTTGAGCGCGAGCGCCACGGTGCGTTGTTGCCCTTCGGAGGCATATTGCCCGGCAGATCGCTGATCGACCTTGAGCGCAAGATCATCGCGGTGCGGGCCGACTAAAGTGACCCGGCGGCGTAGCTCGTGCGGTTGAGATGCGGCCAGGGACTCGGCGAATCCAGCATCCGGCGACTCAGGAGAAGTTGCGCCACAATGGTAATCGATGGCCAGCGTTTCCTTATTTCCCCCGACGCAAGCATGCGCTTCTGCTGCCCAGGGTTGGAGGAACTCGACCAATTGCGCACGCCGCTGGATGAGAATCTCGCCATGGCGGACGAGGACATCCGAATAGGCATCAATTTGCCTCCAGCTGGGTGAGGCGTCACGCTTGAGGAGAAAATTGCGTGAGCGCAGTGCTTTTTCATAAGCGAGTAATGCGGGGCGATAATCCGGAAATAACTGCGAGCCAATAAAGTCGAGGTAGCGCCTGCGGCCTTCGCCAGCGCCACGTACAAGCTGAATGTCTTCATTGCCCATCCAGACGACGAGGCCGCTACTGGCAAGGTAGTCGCTGCTCCTGCGGCAGACATCGCCGTCGAGCGCGAGCTTTCGCTTGCCTGCCTGCCAGGAATGGCTGAGTTCCGTCTCGCCCAGTGTGGCGCGGATGCCAAACCCGTTGCTGTCAAATTTGACCAGGTCTGCAGTGGCCGAGGTGCGGGGAGACTGCAGCCGGAGCAGGACGCAGACAGACTCGAGAATCGATGTCTTCCCCTGCGCATTGTCCCCAGTGAACAGGTTCACGCCATCGGCCAGCTCGCAAGCAAGCGAGCTGAAGCAGCGGAACTGGTGCACGCGGAGCGCGGATACTCTCATCGGCTGCTACCGTTCCGGGCGATGTCTCGGAACGCAAAATTTTTCTCGATATCAGGTAGGGGCGGTGCAGCGGCACCTATGAAAAATGCTTACGCAAAAGTGCCAGACTCTTGGGGACGGCAGTCATGGGGTCTTCTTTGCCTTCGAATTCCAGCGACACATAGCCGTGAAAATTTGCCGCCTTCATGATCTTGGCAATGCGGCCATAGTCGAGGTCGAGGGTGTACCAGTTCCCGCCGCCATAGTAGGTTTTCGACTGCAGCAATACCGCGCGTGCTGCGAGCTTTTCTAATCGCGTATAGGGATCTTCGAGAAAATTTCCTGTATCGAGCGTCACCTGCAACCACGGTGAATCAATTGCATCGACGATGCGCAGGACACCTTCAGGAGTAAGCCCGAGTCCCCAGTGATTCTCCATGCCGAGTGTCACGCCTAATTCTTGTGCGCGCGGAACAATTTTTTCCAGAGAATCGATGACCCACTTGAATCCGTCATCGTCTGTGTAGCCTTCCAGTCTTGGCTCGATTCCCCGATTGGCCATGAGGTCGTCGAAGCTTTTTGTGGTTCCCCAGCGGCCGGTGTTGATCCGCATGGTAGGAATGCCCATGGCAGATGCCTTTTCAATACTGCGAATCGTTTTCTCGATGTTTTCCTGGCGCTTGTCTGCATCGGGCGAGACAAATCCCTGATGGGTTGAGAAACCCATGAGATCGAGCCCATTGAGAAATGCATGCTGCTTCAGCTTCTGAAAGTAGGCATTTGAATCCTCCTGCATCTGGACTTCAAGGATTTCAACTCCGTCGAAACCCATGCGAGCGGCGTGATCGATGCATTTCTCGATCGGGCGGTTATGCGCTTTGTCCTCGCTAAAATGCCAGAATGAGTAGGTCGAAACGCCGATTCGATTTGGTCGTCCTGTCCCTTCTTCTGCGTTCTCCTGAGCCTGCACTGGATCGGGCGCAGCAATGCGGGAAAGTGCAGCACCCGCGACAGCAGCGAGCCCCGTGGATTGAACAAAACTTCGACGATTCATTGTTTTCATTGGACGACGATGGAGAGTTCCAGCAGCGATGGCAAGCGTGGTATTTTGGCTGGCTAAAATTGGCAACGACCGCTATATAACGACTGAAAATGAATCCATTGCCACGTTCGTCCTCATGACTTCCATCGCTAAAGTGATCACTTCCCTCCGTTCACGCGTTCGTAGTGCAACCGTCTGCTTCTCCCTGCTGTCGCTTGTTACTGCATGGCTTCCATCCGCAGCAGCGGCGGAAGAATGGAGTCGATTCCGCGGCCCGAATGGAACGGGCATCAGTGACTCTACCACCATCCCATTTGAGATCAGCAAAAAGGATATCAATTGGTCGATCAAGGTGAAGGGAATCGGCCACTCATCACCCGTCGTGCACGGCGGTAAGATTTTCCTGACATCTGTGGCAACCAAGGGAGGCAATCGCTACGTACTTTGTTACAACACTGCGGGCAAAAAGCTCTGGGAGTATGAGGCGCCATTCAAAACCCATTCGCTGCATCGATTCAATACTTTCGCGTCATCAACTCCTGCCGTAGACGGCAAGCAACTTTACGTTTCCTGGACGACTGGAGACCGTCATGAAGTGATCGCGTTGGACCACGATGGAAAGTTGGTGTGGGAAAAGGATCTCGGATTTTTTGCCGAAGATCATGGCAGCTCTGCATCGCCAGTGGTCTATAATAAGACACTGCTGGTAGGCAATGACCATGCCGCGCAGGGCGGCGGATACCTCGCAGGTTTGGACTGCGCGACAGGTGAAGAAAAATGGAAAGTAAAACGCAGCGCAGTGAAAGCCTCGTTCTCAACCCCCACCCTGTTCAAACCTGAGAACGGCCCTATGCAGGCAATCTTCTCAAGCAATCCAATGGCTTTGACTGCCGTGGAAGCGGAGACGGGAAAGGTCGTCTGGGAATATCCGGGGAACTTTCGCAAAGACATTCGCACCGTGGCTTCTCCTGTCGTCACTCATGGCATCGTGTTCGCCAGCGCTGGAAGTGGTGGCAGTGGCAAGGCGGGCATCGCTGTGCGAATCAATGGAACAGGAGGAAAGCCTGAGCTTGCCTGGGATATGATCAAGGGACTCCCCTACGTCCCCACACCCGTGGCGAAGGATGATTATCTCTTCCTGATGGGCGATAATGGAACGATGTCCTGCGTCAACGCATCGACTGGCGAAGTGTTGTGGAAGGAACGCGTCACGGGCGAAACCTATAGCTCACCAGTCTGCATCAATGGCCGGATCTACTGCATCAGCCGGCAGGGCGAAATGGCGGTGGTTGCCGCCACTCCTGAATTTAAAAAACTGGCAGAATACGACTTCGAGTCCCCGATTCACGCATCGCCAGCAGTGGCAGATAGCCGTCTCTACATTCGCACGGAGGATCGGCTTCTATCGATTGGCAGCTACGTGAAAAATGAGGTAGCAGAGTAGTTGGTGTCACTCGGTCATCTTGTCAGTGACCTTGAGAATTTTCGCGGCTAGAAAGTCGTGCCCAAATCGACTTACCCGATTGCCAATTGTCGCGACTCTACTACCATTGCCCTTTTATCGGCTTCGTTCCTACCGAAATCACATAAATGCCCTGCCTTCCGTTTGCCCCCACCAGCGTCCCTTCTCCCTGTTTCGTCATCGATGAAGCAGGGATAGAACGCAACCTTCAGGCATTGAAGAGCATCCATGATCGGACGGGGTGTGCGGTGTTGGCTGCGCTGAAAGCCTTTGCAGCGCATGACCTGTTCCCCATGATGCGCGAGTATTTGCAAGGCACTTGTTGCAGTGGCCCTCATGAAGCGCAACTGGGTGCCGAAATGTTCGGCGGTGAAACGCATGTGTATGCTCCTGCCTTCAAGCAGGATGAAATTGAAGAACTGTCAGGATACGCTGACCACTTTTCGTTCAATTCACTCGGGCAATGGAGCAAGTTTGGCCCTCAAATTCTCGCCGCTGATCGTGAGATTGCCTGCGGACTTCGCATCAATCCCGAGCAATCGGAAGCGCCCATCCCGCTTTACGATCCCTGCGCGCCAGGATCGCGATTCGGCATCAGGGCAAGTGATTTAGAAGGAGCAGATTTAACAGGCATTACGGGCCTTCATTTTCACACCCTTTGTGAACAATTTTCTCCTGCACTGGAGCGCACGGTGGAAGCCGTCGAGCAGAAATTCGGCCGTTACCTGGGGCAGATGGAGTGGATCAATTTTGGTGGTGGCCATTGGATTACGCAATACGGCTACGATGTCGATCACCTGTGCCGGATCGTCGATTCATTCCAGGAAAAACACGGAGTAAAAGTTTACCTTGAACCCGGTGAGGCGATTGGTGTGGGAGCGGGATACCTTGTCTCTGAAGTGCTCGATATCATCTACAATGATGGTGCTATCGCGATTCTTGATAGCTCTGCCACAGCACACTTTGGGGATGCTCTGGAGATGCCATTCACACCGGGTGTATGGGGTGCCTCCACCGATCCAGAGGAAATGCCATGGAAGGTCAAGCTCGGCGGGCTGTCATGCTTGTCCGGTGATTTCTTCGGCACCTATTCACTTTCCGAGCCGCTCACCCCCGGTGACAGAATTGTATTCATGGACGCTGCCCACTACACGATGGTGAAGACGACGCACTTTAACGGTTTAAAGCATCCGGCCATTGCTGTCATCAGACGCTCAGGTGCCACAGAAGTCATTCGTAAATTTGGATACAGCGACTATCGCGACCGCTTGTCTTGATTCGGCGGCTACAACAATCCCCCCTTCTGCTTTGCACACTAAGAAATGAACGATACTCAATGTTGGACAGCATCCGACTCACGCGACCTCTACAAGATAGATAAGTGGGGCCACGGATTCTTCAAAGTTTCAGACAAAGGTGAAGTAACTGTCACTGTCAAAGATACGCATGGAAACGAGACCCACGCATCCATTGTCGATATCATCAATCACATGCGGGAAACCCATGCGGACTTTCAGCTCCCTACCCTGTTCCGCTTCCCCAGTATTCTTCGATCGCGTATTGAAGAATTGTTTCACACCTTCAATACGGAGATGGAACGCCAGGACTACAAAGGCCGATTCAGTGGGGTTTATCCGGTCAAGGTTAACCAGCAACAGCAGGTAATCCGCGAAGTTACAGAGATCGGCCGGGAGTATCACTACGGATTGGAAGTGGGCACCAAGCCTGAACTGCTGGCTGCGCTGGCCTACTTCCATGACAAGGACGCACCTCTCATCTGCAATGGCTACAAAGATAGAGAATTTGTAGATATCGCCCTGCGTGCGCAGCAAATGGGATTAAACGTCATCCTAGTTCTTGAGACAGCCGAGGAACTGCCCATTATTCAAGAAACCGCAGCACTGCTGGGAGTCCAACCCACTTTGGGACTGCGCGTGAAATTGTCCACCGAAAGCTCCGGCCTGTGGCAGGAATCAGGTGGTGAGAATAGTCCCTTCGGTCTCAATTTTCCGCAAATTGTCGCCTTGGTAGATACACTAAAGGCAGCTGGACAATTGCACTGGTTGCGAATGCTGCACTACCATCAGGGGTCTCAAGTGCCTGAAATCAGCGACATCCGAGCAGCTGTCTACGAAGCTGCACGCATCTATGTCTCGCTCTACCAAGAAGGTGCTCCGATGGGAATCCTGGACTGCGGCGGCGGGCTCGCCGTTGACTACGATGGCTCGCATTCGAATTCCCCTTCCAGCAAGAATTACACCGTTTCCGAATACTGTGCGGACCTGATCGAAGGCATTCGTCAGGTGACCGATCAGGCAGGTGTTCCCAACCCTGACATTATCACAGAGTCTGGGCGTGCCATCGTCGCCTACTACTCCATGCTGGTTTTCAACATTCTGGACGTCACCCAGATGGATCCCGTGGCACCGCCGATGATCACCGTCGATCAGCCTCATCACATGCTGCTCAATCTTGCCGATCTCGTGGAAAGTGTCAATAAGTTGCCTGCCACAGAATGTTACAACGACGCCCGATACTACTACGAACAGATTCGCTCACTATTCTATCACGGCGTCATTTCCCTGCGTGAGAAAGCCTATGCAGACGAAGTCTACTGGTATGTCACGCGCAGGTCTGTGCGGATGATGATCGAGAATGAGGAGACCATTCCCGACGAACTGGAGAAACTCAGTTCTCACATGGTCGACTATTACTATGGGAACTTTAGTATCTTTCAGTCACTCCCTGATTCATGGGCACTGCATCAGATTTTTCCCATCATGCCAATCCATCGCCTCGAAGAGGAACCCACACGCAAAGCTGTCATTTCAGATATTACTTGCGACTGTGACGGCTTACTGGACCGATTCATCTCAGAAGACTCTGATCCTCAGCAGTCCCACCTGCTGCTGCATTCGCTGCATTCAGACAGTGAAAACAACCTGAACGACTATTACCTTGGAGCTTTCCTCGTTGGCGCCTACCAGGAGACACTTGGCGACCTTCACAACCTGCTTGGGGACACCAATGTTGTAAGTGTCACTTACGAAGATGGCGAACTAAAGCATGAGATCAAACTTCTTGGCGACACCGTCTCCGAAGTTCTAAGTTACCTGGAATATCGAGACGAAGACCTGCTATCCTCTTTTCAAACCTCCGTCGACAGTGCGGTGACCAATGGCAACCTGCCACTGGAGAAGGGCGAAACGATCATGGAGACGTATCGCAAAATCCTCGACAGCTACACCTACTTCGCACGCTGGCGGAAACCGACACAGCCGCAAGACGAGGACTGAATTCAGTCGGCTGATAGTTCTACGGTGCCCGTTTCCGTTTCCGTTTCCCCTGTCGCTTGTACTTGAAGCTCACCGGGCAACTGCTCGACCGAGCAGGCTCCTGAAATTCAAGTCTGCACTCCTGCCGCAGGAAGTATCCACGCCTGTAGTGCGTAGTAAACTAAGACCGCCCCAAGCATCCACATTCCCGTTTGAAAAGGATGACCCCCCTTTTTCTCCACGGCTGGAGCGATGGCTGGTTCCTGAGTGTCATTGGGAGTTGGACTATTCATACAATCTGAGAGAACTGAACTGCATCGCTTATTCCCAGTCCATCAAACTTGATGTCGATTGGGTACATGAGGTGATTCGGAAGACTCATGCCCGAGGATGGAATTGCTTGTGCACTTCCTTCAATCTTGCCTGATCAACGTGGGTATAAATCTGAGTCGTCGAAATATCTGCGTGACCGAGCAACTCTTGAATCACCCGCAGATCAGCCCCATTAGTCAAAAGGTGTGTCGCGAACGAATGCCGGAACAAGTGCGGGTAAACATTGGTATCGATCCCAGCCAGCTCCGCGCGTTTCTTTACAATTTGCCACACTCGCTGGGGCGTCAATCGCGTCCCACGAATCGATATAAATATGTGGTTGCCTGTCTTTTTTGACACCAACTGAGGCCGCTCGGTGCTTAGATAGGCTTCGATGGCAGCGACCGCTTGCCGACCGACGGGCACTACGCGAGTCTTATTCCCCTTTCCGGTCACTCGGATAAAGCGCCCCTGGAGATCAATCCGATCCAGCGTAGCATTGACAATCTCAGATACGCGCAGACCACTGGAATAGAGCAACTCTAACAATGCCCTGTCACGCAATCCAAGCGGCCGGTCACCACGTATCGAATCCAAAATTGTGCTGACGTCTGGTTTATTAAGTGTTTCCGGCAAATACTGTTCCAGACGTGGAGCTACGAGTTCATCCGCGACATTTTTGGCAAGCCCCTTACGTGCGACGAGGAAGCGAAAGAAGATCTTCAGTGCGATCATAACCAGGCGCAAACTCGACGCCGCAAGGCCATCGCCTTTGCGCGTGGCCAGATAATCCGTCAAGTGCACCAGCTCGACCTGCTCCGGACGGGTAATGCCGCGTTCCTTGTCAAGCCAGGTGCTGGCTGCTTCCAGCGACGTCCGCACAGACAACTGGTAGTTGTCGGACAATCCTCGCTCGGTCGCAAGATAGAGGATGAAATGATCAATTTGTGAATTCACAGAGCGTCGATCGCGCAAGATACGCCGTCATGTCGATCAATCCACGAATAATTGCCGACATGCGTGCACAGCCTCTAAAACTCACGACTCCAGATGACCAGGGTCGGCAGAGTGCTCCAGTGCACGTTGCGGTTAGTTTAATCAGGGCGGAGGATTACTTTGAGCAATTCTTCTTCGCCCTTGTGCAAGCGATCGAACCAGCCTGCACCTTCGGATAATGGCACGATGGCAGAGATCAATGGCTTAACCTGGATTGAACCATCGGCGATGAGGCGCAGCGCTTCAGGATATTCGCCTGCACAGGAACAACTTCCGTATAATGTCAGTTCTCGCGTGACTGCGGCCTGTAGCGGCAAGGTTGCTTCTGCAGCAAGATTTCCGATCATCCCGACACTGCCCCCTTTTCGCACCGCATTCACCGCCAGCTGCAACGTTGGCGAAATACCCACCACTTCCATCGCAATGTCCGCGCCATCTCCGCGATCGCCACCGGTAGCTGCGCGCAGCTTATTCAGAATATCAGGATCGCTGGCATTGAATCCACCTGCAGCCCCCATTGACTTTGCTTTCGCGATTTTCCGATCGTCCAGATCGACCACGTAGACAGGGTCACAACCGCGGAGTCGCAGACACTGCAACACCAGCAGGCCGATCATTCCCGCCCCCACTACGATCGCCGACTTCCCAGACGCAGCGGGAACTCGACTGACGGCATGCAAAGCGATCGATACGGGCTCAGCAAACGCAGCGTGTTCAAAACTCAGATTGTCTGGAAGTGGATAACAGATGTGCTGAGGCACGCATACTACATCTGCATAGGCACCATTCTGCCGATAGTCATCGCAGGAGACTCCCAGTACACGTCGGTCAGGACAAAGGTTGATTTTACCTTCGCGACAGGATTCACATTTCCCACAGTAAACGGTGGAGTCAAAAGTGACCCGGTCTCCGGGTTTCCATCCGCGTTCTTTAGCGATGCTGCCGACTTCTTTGATCACTCCTGCAGCTTCGTGCCCCATGATTACGGGTGGAATGCGCCGACCACTGCTGCCATCCATTCCATGGACATCGCTACCACAGATGCCACAGGCTTTGACATCGATCAGGACATCGTTGTCGCCGGCGACAGGTTGCTCGGCATCGCCGTATTCAAATTGATTGTATTGGATGAGTGTCAGGGCTTTCACGCCTGACTAGCTAGCAGGCCCGGACGCCTTGCGCAATCCAGGATTCTTCTTCCCTTCGCCCTTGACCGAGCCTTCAGCTGTGGCTTAGAACCATGGGCTATGAAAGTCAATAGGTGCGCGCTTGGATTCCTGACGATCGTCACTCTAGCCGCGGGAGTCAGCTGTGGCACTGGGAATTACGAGGGATACAAAAATGCGCCTTACACCGTGCGTGGCGTGCGCTACTATCCTATGAGCGTCGAGCAGGCGCTGGGATTTCGTGAGTCGGGCGTCGCTTCCTGGTATGATGAGCGGAAGCTTTTCGGCCTGGTCAGTGGCACGACGGCACTGGGTGAAGATTTCCGCGCCCATGCACTGGCAGGGGCGCATCGGACTCTCCCCCTACCCTGCCAGATTAAGGTCACCAATCTCGAGAACGGCAAGACCGCCAAGCTGCGCCTGAATGACCGCGGCCCTTACATCGGCAACCGAATGCTCGATGTATCACCGCGTGCCGCGTCCAAATTGGGATTCAAAGATCGTGGGCTGACGCGGGTGCAAATCGAAGTCCTGTCTGTGGGTGACGGCAGATCGAAGCGCAAGCGTTAGGGGGAATCGAGAATCAACTGATCAAAGATGCGCAGTATTTTCGCTCAGCAGCGAGGCGGAATTTGCGATAATAGCGAGCTATTTGAGCCAATTTCAACGAAGCTGATGGGCGAAAAGACAAGTGGATTGATCAGTTTATTTTCGATTTCCCCTTAGGTCAGTGCAGGCTCAATACTTCTTCCAGAGTGATGGCAGGAAGAGCACCATAATGGCGTAGAACTCCAGTCGCCCCAGCGCCATCAGCAGAGTCAGGAGCAATTTGGTGTATGGCGCCAAGTCTGCGAAATTATGCGTCGGCCCGACCATCCCAAGTCCTGGCCCAATGTTAAATAGCGTGGCCAGCACCGCAGAGATGCTGCTCTTCATGTCCAGACTGGGCTCCATGATGGTGACAATCAGCGTGCCCAGCAGAACCGTTACGCCAGCCAGTCCAACAAAGAACAAGGTATCAATTCGCAGCGCGTCCGACGCCACCCGTCCGTTCAGACGTAGACTGACAATACGATTCGGACGGAAGGCGGTCGTCAGCTGCAGCTTGATGCTTTTCATAAAAAGTATCCAGCGGCTCAATTTCACTCCTCCCGCAGTCGATCCAGCGCAGCCGCCGATGATCATCAGCAGCAGTAATATTTCTACCGAGAGCGGTGGCCAGACATCAAAATCTGCGGTGACGAATCCTGACGTCGTCATCACCGAAACAACTTGAAACAAGGATATTCGAAAAGCGTGCGCCAGCGAGTGATCAGTGCCGATGATGAATAAATCGAGAGCAATGACGATTGTGGCGATGACCACGATTCCCAGAAATGCTTTCGACTCCTCATCCTGCTTCAGCCGATGCCACCCCCGTCTCAAAATCCAGGCATAGAGGACGAAATTAATACTGCCTAAGAGCATGAATGCGACGAGCCAGAGCTCAATCGATAAACTGTCAAAGTGGGCGACGCTGTCATTGTAGGTGCCGAATCCGCCCGTGGAAACCGTGGCGAAGGCATGACAGACAGCGTCAAAAGTAGACATCCCCAGCAGCTTTAGACCGGCAAAACAGACGACAGATATTACGAGGTAAATCTTCCACAGCCGCAGCGCCAGTTCACTCGACTGGTTGGCAATCCCATCCGTGTCCTGCGCCGATGATTCGTGGCGAAAAATCGCGCGGCTTCCCATGCGAAACGACGACAGCAGGGCGACGAAAAGAACGAGAATGCCCATGCCTCCCAGCCACTGGGTCAATGCGCGCCAAAGCAGAACCGTACGCGATACTTTGGACAGATCGGAAATGACCGATGCGCCAGTCGTCGTGAACCCTGACATCGACTCAAACACACTATCAGTAACACCAAGTCCCGGCTCATCCAGCATGTAGGGCAATGCGCCGAACAACGCACACACGCACCACCCGACGCCGACCACAGCGATCGCTTCTTTGCGCAGCAGCTCTTTCTTCGTGCATCTGCCATACAAAATGCAAACAATCCCAACGATGCCAGTGGTGATGGCAGACGCAGTGAACGCCTGGATCGAATCCATGCCCTGAGCAATCTCTCGATCATACCAGCTGAAGCCAGCGCACAGGCCCAGCATCAGGCTCAACAAAACCAGCAGCCCACCGATGACTTTAACAATGTTAGGGTAGTTCACTTAGGGGAGGTCGGGAATCAACTGATCAAAGATGCGCAGTATTTTCGCTCAGCAGCGAGGCGGAATTTGCGATAATAGCGGGCTATTCAAGCTAATTCCAACGAAGCTGATGGGCGAAAATACAAGTAGATTGATCATTTTATTTTCGACCTCCCCTTAGCGTGTGAGAAGCTTTAACAAGCGCTTTCGTGCCTGAGGAAGCACAACAGCATACAGCGAGTCACCGGCGAGAATCTGGTCGTCACCATCTGGAACAATCACCTTCTCATTGCGCAAAAAAGTCACCAGGTTGCTGCCTTGCGGCCAGGCCACATCCTTCACCGCTTTCCCGGAAACTGCGGCATCGTGATGCACAGTAAATTGTACTAATTCGACATCACTGGCCAGGTTGCCGACGGAATGAAAATCATCGGATTCCACAAACCGCATGAGGTCCTGCAGATTCACCTGCCGAGGACTGACCGCAGCGAGAAACCCGAATTGCGCAACATTCTGCGCGATCACTGCTGAATTATCCGCGCTGTGGATAACCGGAATCACATGGCTGACTCCCATGTTCTTTGCCTGCAGGCAGGCCATCACATTGTTTTCATCATTACTACTGGCACCAATGAAAAAATCTGTCGTCTCAATCTGCTCTTCCTGCAGCAACGTCACCGATCTGCCATCCCCATGCAGGACGACAGCATCAGGCAATCGCTGAGCCAGATACGCACAGCGCACAGCATCAGCCTCAATAATTCTGGTCTTGTAAGACTTCCCTTCCAGCAATAGTGCGAGCGCCAGTCCGTAGTCGCCACCGCCGTAGATGGTCACTTTTTTGGTTTGCGATTGCCCACTATCAGATTTCAGCTCATTCGCCAATTTTTCAACGCTACTTTGCTCGCCGAACAAGGTAACTTCATCGTCCGCAGCAAGCTCATCAGTGCCCTTGGCAATAATGGTTTCGTCGCCACGATGAATCACCGCCAGACGTACTCGCGGAGGCAATGTCAATGACCTTAGTGGCACCCCTAACAGTTCACTGTCCGTAGAGACGACGACCTGCTGGACTTTGATCCGTCCCTTGCCGATCTGCTCTGAGTTCGACGATTCAGGGTTCAGAAAATACTTGCTCAGCTCGGTCGCTGTCAGCTGCTCGCTACTGAAAAGGTAATCAATGTTGAAATGACCGCGGTAATCGAACAACCACTGGCAATACTGTAACGAAAGCTCGACGCGGGCGATCGACTTCTTCGCTCCCATCGCCTTGGCGAGCGATGCAGCGACCAGATTGACATCCTGGTGATTGGTCAATGCAATGAACAGATCCGCTTCCGCAACATTGGCCTCGGCCAGCACATTGGCCTCAGCACCACTGCCCGATATTGTCCCCACATCCAGGGCATCACTAAGTGACGCCATCAACGTGTGGGACTCATCGATCAGCGTAATGCTGTGCCTCTGATTGGATAGGTGCTCAGCCAGAAATTTTCCAGTGTCTCCGGCACCCAGGACGATAATTTTCATGTCTGGGGCAATTTCGCCCCTGATCACACTTTGTCGATCAGACTTTGTGCACTCCGAAGAGCATTGCCCCGGTTAGTCTACTGGCCAATCTTGAGCAACTCGATCTCGAAAACCAGCAAGCCACCTGGGCGTCCGCCACCCGGATTTTCGCCGTAAGCAAGGTCAGCTGGAATCCAGAACCGACGTTTCTCACCTTCGACCATCAGTTGCACGCCTTCGGTCCATCCTTTGATCACTCCATTGAGAGGGAATGATGCAGGCTCGCCACGCGCAACGGAGCTGTCGAAGAGTTCGCCGTCTGTCTTCCAGCCGCTGTAGTGAACGGTCACCGAATCCGATGCCGAAGGATGAGCGGTTCCGGTGCCTTTTTTTAGAACCTTTGATGCCAAACCCGATTTTGTCTTCTCAGCATCAGCAGGGACTGCTGCAACATCTTCAGGAACATCCGGTGCAGGAGGCGCAGACACAAAGTCGAGAAGCTTCACATCGAACACCAGCATTCCCTGTGGTGCACCTTGAGGCGCATCGTCTCCGTAAGCCAAGTCTTGAGGAATCCAGAAACGGCGCGTCTCACCTTTCACCATCAGTTGCACACCTTCCGTCCAACCTTTGATCACTCGATCAACGGGAAAGCGCACAGGCTCGCCACGCATCACTGAGCTATCAAAAAGGTTTCCATCCGTCGTCCAGCCAGAGTAGTCGACAGTGACGATGTCAGTCTTCCCAGGTTTTTCGCTACCATCGCCTTTGATCAGCACTTTGCTCGCAAGACCAGTGTCGGACTTGATGGCATCGGCTGGAGGTGCCGCAACATCTTCAGGTGCCTTTGGCGTTTCAGCACCTTTCTTGATCGTGAGTAGTTCCACATCAAAAACCAGCAATCCGCCCGGGCGACCACCACCGGGATTTTCTCCATAACCGAGCTCGGCAGGAATCCAGAAGCGGCGCTTCTCTCCCTCGACCATGAGTTGCAGACCTTCTGTCCATCCTTTGATCACTCCATTCAATGGAAAGCTCGCTGGTTGGCCGCGATCTACTGAGCTATCGAACTTCTTCCCATCGGTCGTCCATCCCGTGTAATGAACAGTCACTTCATCGGAAGCGCTGGGCTTAGCCGAACCGGTTCCTTTTTTGAGAGTTTTCGAGGCTAAGCCTGAAGGCGTGCGTTCCGCGTCTTTTGGTGCGGCGGCGACATCAGATGGGGCATCTTGGGGAGTAGCATTAGACATAGTGAAAAGGCATGTAGCCAAGGCAACCACAAAGGATAGAGTTTTCATGAGGCGCACAGTGCTAACGCTCTCCCCGGCTGTCAATCCCGATTCAGGGCCTCACGCATGCTGCCACATTCTCGAAATTCGTTTTTTCTCAGTTTGTTCGAGAACTAATTAATGAAAACGTATTAATAATTCATTGTAAGGGGCTTACATGTAATATTGAGCGGCGCGCCTGACGGCATTGAAGGTGTATTTGCCTTTTCTTTGAGTTTTCTCTTGTTGGACGTAGGGAATTTCCCTACGTTTTCGTTCGTTGTGAGACAAACGTGGACAACATGGTTACTCCTGAGCACTCAAGTGCTGTTAGCCGCGACGGTAGTATTCGGGTCTACGCATAATGCCAAAGCAGAGGGCACTTGTGAGATTGGTAAATTGGTCTTTAGCGACACCGTGTGGGAAACGAATATCGTCGATTTTTACGAGACCTATCGCGACTATCGATTTCGCTGGACCAACAAGGCGCATACGGTAGCTTACTTTCACGGCAAGCGGATCCCCCTGACATCCTATGGCAAGCGGCTAGCCGCTGCTCGGGTTCTCTTCCGCAACAAGTACATCGCCCGCGTGGAGCTGCTGGCCTACGATGAAGCAGTCGACGGCAAGATTCCTAAGACCGAGTTTGAGCAATTGTTCACCCAGATTCGCAACACCATCGGCATCTACTCCGGCAGAGGAAACCCAGGTATATCGGTGAACGACACCGACACTGGAACGCGGCGGGAACTGTGGGTGAATGACGCCACTGCTTTCTTTCTGGAGTATCGCTATCAAAGTGTCGCGCCTCAGTTTGCAGGACAATTTAGAGGCGACTTCATTCGATTGACTACAGCCCCCCGAGCTGAAGCGACGTCATTGCGCACCAAGGCAAAACCAAAGATCGCCCGTCAACGGACGCTGCTTGAAAACGTGAGATTTAGAGGCAATACGGTCTCCATTGAGCATGTTCCCTTGAGTCTGGAAGGGAACGCATCCAGTAGCGACGCAGCCAGCGCAGAAATGCTTTTCTCCTATTTGAGAATGCCCATCGACCAGCGAGAAATTGCAGCCACGATGAGCGCGGAACTCTTCTCCAATAGTCCATTCCACTCCATTCGCACATCGCTCTATCGACTCGCACCGGTCAATTTGTTCAACCGTAAGGTACTCTGCGAATGGAATTCTGAAAACTGGCAACGACTAGTCAGCGACTACAATTGGTATGCCCGATTAGATGGCAAGCCGCTCATCGACACCAAGCAAGCCAGCAGGCCAAGTGCCTCACTTCGGAAAATGGATTTGGCAGCGTTGAAAAAGGCGCGTGAACGCGATCGATCCATTCACGAATTCTGGGAGAACGTCAGAATTCACGTCGACCGCGGAATTCCCATTCTCTGGGGCGTTCAACTGGGGATGGTTCCGGAAGGACACATTCCCCTCTCCTATTATGATTCATCGATTCAGAAGCTTCCGGCATCGGCCAGGGGCCGCGGGCTTTTAACCGCAAACAATGAACGGATGACTGCTCCCCAACCGACGGCTACTGCATCAAAAGCCTGGCCTGGCAAGCACATGAGACTGATCATTGGCTATGACATCAAACGTCGAGACATCATCTACACCGACCCATGGGGTGAGGAACATGCGCACAAACGGATGTCGCTTGATGACGCTAATGCGATCACGCTGACCCTTCTGGTCGTTCAGCCCAAGTTCTAAGTTAGCTTACGGATAAAGTTCCGGGAACAAGCGTTCCTCGACACCGCCACAGAGCAAATGAATGATGACCGT
>JBNMNB010000112.1:0-23626 GCA_051270635.1 Verrucomicrobiales bacterium
TTATTTAATGATTGGAATGAAGTTTGATTCCGGGGGGGGACTTCAAGCCGGAAGTGCAGCCGTCGACCACGGGTGCCTGCCTTACCGATTCCAGGGTCACGATTATCGGCTCACTGATGTGCGCGTAAAATTGTTGAAGAAAGTTATAGCGTGACATCGGGGGGAGGTCTCCTGAGTCTGATCTTCCAAACAAAAAAGGAACTGAATTCTCTTCCACATTGCCCTTAACGGGGCTGGGACATTAGTCCAAGATTGTTGCATCATGACATCGTGCGCGTTATCACAAGTAAGCTTCGATCTTGAAAAAATCTCCACTTTGATCAGGCTGTCCTGATGCGAGCGACTACCGTTACCTTGACCATACCGCAATGGCTGTGCTTGCTGATGATCGGGATACTGTTGATTGCCGCGCCGCTGGTCGCTGGTGATGGTGTACGTATCGGTGCTGTGGCGGTAAATCTGAAGGCCGCGGACAACATGGAGATCGCCGGGGGGATTCATCCGGGATCGGCACTCGGCCAGGAAGGTGAATTGCGGGCGATCGCGATCGTGCTTGAGAAGGATGGTGTGAAATTAGCGATCGTAACGCTCGATATTCTCATGATTACCCGCGACATTCTGGATCCGACAGTGAAAGAGATCGAAGCAGCGACGGGAATTCCTGGAACGAACATTTTAATCAATTGTACGCACACTCATCACGCGCCCAGCACAATGCGGGTGCATGGCTATGGGGCTGATCTCGGCTTCACTCTGCGCGTGAAAAAGGCAATAGTAGAAGCCGTTAAACGCGCCCACGCAAAGCTGTCGAAGGACGAATGCGATTTTCATTTTCATCTCGGTCGAGAAGCAACGGTGGGCCAAAACAGTCGACAGTTACTGCCGGACGGGCGCATTTATTGGATTGGGAGGCGAGAATTTGTGCGGCCAACCGGGCCGTTCGATCCTGAACTTCCAGTGCTAGCTTTCCGCGCTCGCGCTCAAGGAAAACTTCAGGCGGTGCTATTCAATCATTCGACGCATACCATTGGGACAGTCAAGCCAGGGGTCAGGTCACCGTCGTTCTATGGTTTAGCCGGACAACGGTTGGAGGCAGAGTTGGGCGGAGTGTTCAGCTTTGTCGAAGGAGCCTCGGGCTCGACGCATAACTTATATGTTTCGGGCGCCGATGCGATCGATCGCATCGCGGGTGCGGTCAGGGAGGCCCTGACGAAAGCTGAGCGTCGACCTGTCACGCGATTGGCTTCTCGCAAACGCCCGTTCAAGTACAAGGTGCGCACCTTTGACGAGGAAGCTGAACAAGCCGAGGTCAGCACCTATTGCAGCAAGTGGGTCGGTGACTCCGCTAGCAGCATTGTTCCTGTTTTCGAAGAAATGCGCCGCCAGCTCGCCCCCGTTCAGGGAGAGGAACGCGAGACATGGGTGCAGGCGATGGTCATCGGTGACGTAGCCATCGTGGGAGTACCTGCAGAATTTTTTACTAAGCTCGGCGTCGACATTAAGAATCGCTCACCCTATCGCTACACGTATGTCGCCGAACTCGCCAATGACTGGATCGGCTACCTTCCCGACAAGGATGCACACAAGCTTGGCGGCTACCAGGTCTGGACGGGATTCCATAGCTACACGGAACCTGGGACAGGCGAACGCGTCGTTAATGAGGCGATTGCGCTTCTGGATGAATTGAAGGCGGCAGAGTAACAAAGATTCACATTCGCCATCGGCGAGCATGATCTGCGGATAGAAGGGCAAGAAGTGAGATGCGTCGCACCACCGTTCACTGTAGAAACTATGTAGAAATGACGCGCACCAACGACACACTGGAGCCCCTGATCAGCTCCATTTTCTTTCCCACTGATTTTTCTCCGGAGACTCACGCGGCGTTTGCGCATGCTCTTCGATTTGCTGCGGGAACGCATGCCAAACTAAGTGTCGTTCATGTCCGAAATGATGATGATGATCCGCATCTGAACTGGGAGGAATTTCCTCACGTTCGTGAGACACTGGAGAGATGGAAGCTCCTTCCTGAAGGCAGCAAGCGTGAAGATATCTGGAAGCTCGGATTCGACGTGCAAAAAGTGGTGACTCCAACCGAGGATCCCGTGAAAGCTTGTCTCGAATTCCTCGAACACGATCCAGCGGATCTAATCGTGCTGACCACGCATCATACCGGAGACGATCATCACTGGTTCGGTAAACGCATTGCTGAACCGATCGCCAAGGGTGCGGGCGAGATCACTCTCTATCTGCCCTCAGGCAGGCAGGGTTTTGTTTCTCTGGAAGATGGATCGGTCAACTTGAAACAAATTCTTATTCCTATTGATTCTCACCCCGATCCTCAGCGCGCCGTCGATGCTGCTGTTCGCACTGTGTCCACGCTCGGCGCGCCATCAGGAGAATTTACGATCTACCATTGTGGGACAGAAAAGAGTATTCCTCCTGTGGACACTTCAGAGGTAGAAGGGTGGGTGTGGGATACGCTGATTTCGGATGGACACGCCGCTAGCGAAATCACAAAGTTGGCGAACGAAATTGATGCTGATCTCATCGTGATGGCAAGTGAGGGACGGCACGGTTTTCTGGATGCCTTTCGAGGATCCACGAGTGAGCGTGTGCTGCACCATGTTCATTGTCCGCTCGCGGTTGTCCCCGCCAACTGAACCTCCTCCAGCCTCAGGCACCGTCACGTTCAGCTTTGACACAGGCATTATCTGACGCGGGACAGTGATGAGTTTACTGGCAGCGAAAGTAGTTAATGCTTTTGCATGGGCTTGCAAGATGCATCGCCATGGCTGACGGTTCCACTACCATTGCTCCTCTATCAGTAGTTCTAACACTATGTCCGCTGCATCACTTCCCATCGAAAAGAATCGGCTACAGGCAGTGATTGCGGCGCTCGCTATTTTAGCCATTATTGCAAATCTGGTGTTGCGTTATGGAGCCGGGCTTGCTCCCGATACGGCGAATATTCCGCTCTGGGTCGCCTACGTATTCGGTGGAATCCCATTGGTCTGGGGGCTGCTGGGAAATCTGACACGAGGCGAGTTCGGCTCCGATCTGCTGGCCGGAATGTCGATCGTTACCTCTGTGTTGCTTGGCGAATACCTCGCGGGCACGCTGGTGATTTTGATGTTGTCTGGCGGAGAGGCGCTGGAAGCCTATGCAGTGAGTGGGGCTTCCTCGGTGCTGAAGGCTCTTGCCAGTCGCATGCCTTCGATAGCGCATCGAAGGTCAGGCACATCGTTTGAAGATGTCGAACTTGATGACGTCAAGGTAGGGGACCTATTGCGTATCCTGCCACATGAAATTTGTCCGGTGGACGGCACCGTGACCGAGGGACGCAGTGTCATGGACGAATCCTACCTCACTGGAGAACCTTACATGATCTCAAAGACGCCGGGGTCATTGGTGATTTCTGGTGCGATGAATGGCGACACGGTGCTCACGATTCGCGCCGATAAGCTGGCGATCGATTCCCGCTACGCAAAAATCATGGACGTGATGCATGCGTCAGAGGCGCAACGTCCCAAGATGCGCCGACTCGCAGATAAGTTGGGCGCCTATTACACACCGATCGCAGTGACGCTGGCGGTGCTGGCCTGGCTCGTTAGTGGCGACCCGGTGCGCTTTCTGGCGGTTCTTGTGGTGGCCACTCCCTGCCCGCTGCTCATTGCCATTCCGGTGGCAATCATTGGCTCCATCTCGCTCGCAGCAAAGCGCGCGATCATCATTCGAGATCCGTCGATTCTAGAAACGATTGATACCTGTGGCACCATTATTTTCGACAAGACCGGCACTCTCACCTATGGACGGCCGGAATTGGTCGAGCAACTTACCGCTCCAGGGATGGATTCGGCTGATGTATTGCGACTGGCAGCAAGTGTGGAAGTGTATTCCAGGCATCCATTGGCTGACGCCATCGTGCGCGCCGGGAAGAAGGAAGGTGGCGAGCTCCTTGAAGTCGAAGAGATCAGTGAAAAGCCAGGCATGGGACTGGATTCGCATGTCAATGGGCACGATGTCAGCATCACTAGCAGGAAACATCTTGCTCGGAATTTTCCTGAGCAGGTGGAGGGATTGCCCATTGTTGCGGGAGGCCTGGAATGTGTGGTGATTGTTGATAGACGTTATGCGGCAACCTTCCGTTTCCGGGACGAACCGCGCAAGGAAGGGGCCGAATTTGTGCGTCATCTTGGCGGTAAGCATGGGATAGAGAAGGCAATGATCTTGTCTGGCGATCGTGAGTCCGAGGTAGAATACCTCGCGGGTCGAGTGGGTATCTCAAATATCCAAGCCAACAAAAGTCCTGAAGAGAAACTGGAAATTGTTCAGACCGAGACCAGACTCAGGAACACGCTCTACGTAGGTGATGGTATTAATGATGCTCCTGCACTGCGAGCTGCGACAGTCGGCATCGCTTTTGGTCAGAACAGTGATGTGACGGCGGAGGCGGCAGGAGCCGTTATCATGGACAGCTCGCTGAGGAAATTGGACGAACTCATGCACATAAGCCGTCGCATGCGGCGCATAGCATTGCAGAGTGCGGTGGGAGGGATGGCTCTGAGCGTGGTGGGAATGTTCCTGGCTGCGTTCGGCTACTTGCCACCAGTTGCCGGAGCGATCACCCAGGAAGTGATCGATGTCCTGGCTGTACTCAATGCTCTCAGGGTCGCACTTCCACCAGATTCACTGACCGACTACTAGGGGAGGGACTCTAGCCTGCATTATTCAATCAAACCTCAATTTGCAATTAATCAGAGTTCTCGGATATCAAGTGTGAACGGAAGCGTCGCAGCTGCCTCGGTCTGAGCGAATTCCAGCAACGGAACCAATACACATTTCCCGCAGCCAAAAGGCGAGAAAACAGATCTCGAAGGAGCGTGGTAATCACCAATCATTACTAATCGATGCCTTGCAGTTAGCGGAGTTGTCCACGGGTAAAATTGCGTCCTTCATTTTTCAGTTGGCCATATGCCAGTATTCGCTCCACCCCCCCACCTGTTTGACCAGTTTTCGCTTGAGTTTCTCTAGCGGTGTGAGGTGAGATTTACTACCCCCGCCAAGCGTGTACCCATGGCGCATAGGCGGCGGGGATGGCTGCTTCAAAGTTCATGCGGGAGCGGGTTCCTGGATGGTTGAATCCAAGGCGCCATGCGTGCAGCATCAGTCTTCCGACATATTGCTTCTGTCGTGCGGGCTTCGCGTAGATGGGGTCGCCAATCAATGGGTGACCGAGCTCTTTCATGTGCACGCGAATTTGATGGGTTCTTCCTGTGTGCAGAGTGCACTCGACTAGTGCATCGCCATTCACTGTGGCCAGTACCCGATAGTCCGTTAGTGCGTGCTTCCCTGCTGGTGCCTGCACCACTGCCATCCGCTGACGGTTGACTGGGTGGCGGCCAATGTGCGTGTCGACCCTGCCGCTTTCGCGTGCTGGTGTTCCTTCCACCACTGCGAGGTAAATCTTAGAAACTGTGCGGTGTGCAAATTGTTCCGTCAGCGCCCGGTGCGTCACATCATTTCGAGCCACGACCATGCAGCCACTGGTGTCCTTATCGAGTCGGTGTACGATTCCCGGCCGCTGCACGCCGCCGATTTCTGACAATGCCCCAAACCGGTGCAGCAATGCATTCACCAGTGTTCCATCCGGATTTCCAGCGGCTGGATGCACGACCATTCCTTCCGCTTTATCAAGAACAGCGAGATCGAGATCTTCGTGAAGAATGTGGAGGGGAATATCCTGCGGCAAGGCCTCGGATGCCACTGCTTCAGGAATTCGCACAGTCACCTGAGAACCTGACGCCAGCACCAGCTTAGGTTTCGCTCCCCGCCCGTCGACTAGAATATCGCCACTCTTGATCAGCGCCTGAATCCGCGAACGCGAAAGCTCAGAAAGCACGCTGGCAAGAAAGCGGTCAAGGCGCTCGCCCACCCAGGCACTGTGCTTGGCCGCACTATCGATCACGAAATCGAAGTCGGATTCCTGCGGCGTGTCATCTTCGTGAGGCGTCATTCCCTACCAAAGCCAGCATTTGACCCAGCTCGCACGTTCTTTTCACGAAATTCTACTCTCGACCACTTCTGACCGGTCATTCGCGACTCTCATATTTGAAAAATATGAAATACTAAGAAATTCTGATTTTTAGCTTCACAAATACAATTAAGAAGAATTAAATGTTTGCACCCAGTCAGTATCCGAATAATCCACATCTACCATTCAACGATACCGCCGTGAGTCAGCCTACCTCTTCCAAGCCCTCTTTAACCGAACTACAACATGTAAAAGCCGTCAACCACCACCTCCGCATTGCTGCGGACCAGGTGACTGAGGGCATTATGATCCTTGAGCCCGAACCCATTTTTGGATCGGGCCCGAGGATTGTTTACGTCAATCGCGCCCTTTGCCGTCTGACCAAACGCAGCATGGAGGAATTGCTTGGCCATTCGCTGGCGTTATTGTTCGATCCTGAGAAACTTGCGAACTTTCTGACTCGCCTTCCAGCGGTCGCTGAAGACGGGCGCAAATTTCACACCATCGCCAGTCTGAATTGCGCCGATGGCAGCAAGGATGAATATCGCTGGACGGTGCGCGCGGTGAACGATCGATTTGGCAGAACGCTGAATTACACAGTCACCCTCCGCCGCGAGATCGCTCCTGAGATCTTCACTGTCACCGCATCCCCACAATGCGATGCGCAAGAAATTGTTCACGAGACTGCCGACACTCCCGATGAGATGATCGACAAGTCGCGTCTGGATTCGCTGGCGGTTGTTGCCGGTGGAATGGCACACGATTTCAACAATCTGCTGCAGACAATGATGGGACGATTCGATCTGATTCGCCCTGGGATCAAAGGCAACAAGACACTGGAAACTCACTTTAAGGAAATTGAGGATGCGGCAAAGTCGGCCCGCGGACTGACAACACATCTACTGGCCTTTGCCAAGGGTGGTGATCGCGAGCGCAAGTTGGCGGATGTCTGCGACATCATCTGCAAAGCCAAAACGCTGTCCTGCATCGGTTCATCGGTGGAATGTGATATTGAATTCGATGGCGAAGTGCATCCTGCGATGGTCGATGACACACAGATCACTCAAGTGTTGAACAATTTGATCATCAATGGTCGGCAGGCGATGAACAATGCCGGAAAAATCCGCGTATGTGCAGAGAATATCTGGATCAGTTCCGACACCGATGTCGATGCTCCAGAAGGTGAATACATTCGGATCACGGTGGCGGACCGTGGATGCGGAATTCCACAGGAGGATCTTGAGAACATTTTCAACCCATTCTTCACGACAAAGAAGGACGGTACGGGACTGGGACTTGTCGTCACGCGGGCAATCGTTCGCTCGCATGGAGGTGACATTACAGTCCGTTCGCAGGTGAATGTGGGAACTCAGTTCTCGGTTTACCTGCCTGCGTCGCAATGGCCCGAAACGGAGCTTGAAAATGCTGAATCAGAACTCTGCGACGAAGCACTTTCTGTAAAACGCTACTCTGGCACAGTATCGGGTAAGATATTAGTGATCGATGATCAGGAAGGCGTGCGCAGCGTGGCTTCGGCACTGATTCAGAGCCTCGGATTTGAGGCCGTCGCGGCCCCTAGCGGCGAAGAAGGCATTCGCCTCTATCGGGATGCCTTAATGGAACATGAAAACTTTAATGCGGTTCTCTTGGACATGACGCTTCCGGGTGGAATCAGCGGCGATGAGACAATGGTAGAACTGCGCCGCATCGATCCCGAAGCCCGCATCATCGCCAGCAGTGGTGCTCTCGAGCAAGACGCAGAAATCGACTTTTCCGCTGGAGGCTACACCGGCGTCCTGCCGAAGCCTTATACATCAGAGGAACTCAAGGAGTCGCTCTACGACGCCATTGTTGCGCTGCCAATCTAAACTTAATAAGTTAACACTAGTGCAAGTATAGAAACTCGTTTGAGCTGAGGAGCGCATGGCAGAATTCTGTCAGCGCTGCCAGTGTTGCTCGATTTTTCTCGTCGACAGGTTCTGTCGATTTTTCGCTGCGTAGCCAATGACTGCCGGGCACCGGGTGTTCGCCATTTTCGCTGGAAAAATCCCAATCGACGGAGTGCGTCTGGCCTGTCATTGAGAATAGAAGTGCATCCCCGTTCAAGATTCGTGGCATCATCGCCAGCCTTGCTATTTGTCCGTCCCAAAGATGTCCTTTTCGAGTGCGGCCACCGATTACTGTCGCCAGCTTCGACGTCTCCAGCTTGAGTTCAGCAATTGATGACAGCACGGTAGCCGACTGCATCGGAGAATCAGGAACGGAAAACTCTTTCATATAGAAAGTCGCCTTGCAGCCAATCTCTCGATCAAAATGAAGTGTTACTGCAACATAATGCGGACGTCCCGGTAGCAGAAAAAGATCAGAAGGCACGACTTCATAGAGCGTGTCACCTCCAGTGTTGGAACCAACCAGTTGCAGGATTAGATTGAGCGGCTGATAGCGTGATTTTGCGCTGGTGATTCCCAAGCTCCATCCGTTGGTCTGGTGCTCACCATTCCAGTGTGAGATCAAGGTGTTGACGCTGGCATCCGAATGCACACCGTCGAGAGTGACGACCGCTTCAATCGTTAGCGAATCAGAAAAAGCTGGCACGTCATTCACTGCCAGTTTCTCGAAGCGACTGGTGGGTTGGAGCCACAGTGCTTGTTCGCCCAGGGGAAGCTGCTGCACTTTTGCAAATGCTTGATCGATCGGGCGCAGCCCTGTTTCGCTGGGGAACTTCGGCTTTGGTTTCTCATCTGCCGGCAAAGGATCCGTCAACAACGTCTGCACAAAATCGAGCGCGATTTCGAGTTCCTCACTCAAAGCATCGCGTCCATAGGCCAGTTGAAATGCGCGCACAATTTCCACATTGGTAATGGCTGATTTGTCCCCCAGTAGTCGCCGGGCGAAGGCCTCTGCCCGCTTCAATGGCCATGTATTATTCACCAGCATCAACGATTGAGTGGGAGTAGTCGTCTGCAATCGATCAGGTGCCGATTCAAATCCTGACGGTGCATCAAAGGCGTGCAGCACTGGGTCAGGAGTATTGCGAATTTTCTTCACATAGATGCTGCGCACATTGTCCGTTCCCGGCTTCGAAGGCTTACCGCTCCCGTCCACCAATTCACCTGATACCGCCAGCATGGCATCGCGGACTTGCTCAGCGTTGAGTCGCCGCGCAGGGAAACGCCAGAGCAGCCGATTTCCAGGATCGCTCAGCGACGCCTTTGCTGATGGCTCTCGCCTGGCTGTCTGGCGGTAAGCGGCACTGGTCAGAATCAGCCTGTGCAGCGGCTTCAATTTCCAGCCGCCGTGCACGAACCTCGACGTCAGCCAGTCCAACAATTGCGGATGACTCGGCGGTTCTCCAAGTCGGCCAAAATCATTCGGAGTTGCGACGATCCCGCGCCCAAAGTGGTGTTGCCACACACGATTGACGATCACTCTAGTCGAAAGCGGATTGTCCGAGCGCGCTATCCAGTTGGCAAGCGCGGTGCGTCGGCCAGTGGTTTTCGCAGTTGGGACAATGTCAGGGGCAGGCTGTCCTAACAAAGTCAAAAATGCCGGCTCCACGGTCTCTCTGCCGTTCTGTGAATCGAAGACTGCCGGAGCAGCCTGCACGCCAATATCTGTCGCTATGAATGCCATCGGCAATGGCTCCGGTTGCAAATTTTCCAGTGCCGCAAGTTGCTCCTTCAGCGCAACGTATCGGGCTAACTGCTCTGGCTTCTTCTCAAGCGATTTCGCCGGTTCAAACATATCGACCTCAAAGTTCACCTGGCGTTGCACCAGTTGCGCCAACTGTTCTTCGTAAGGCGTACGCACAGTGGGCGCTTTGCGGAACATTGCCTGCACGTCTTCGGGAAACTGGTTGATCGCATATTCGCTGCGACTGTTCTGAGCTTCCGCTACCAGGGCCGTCATTTCGTCGCGGATTGGCGTTGATTTTGACTCCCAGTAATCCTGTTTTTTGCGGAACTCCGCCTTCTGCTCAGCCGTGGCCATCGGCCGATCCTCCGGCCACCAGGTCGAGGAGAGAAATGCCTGCAGCGAGTAGTAATCTTTCTGCAAAATCGGGTCGAACTTGTGGTCATGACACTGAGCGCAACCGATCCCGAGTCCGAGCAACGCCTCACCAGTGACGTTCGTCATTTCATTTAAGATCAGCTCCCAGTGCATCTTCGCATTGCGCTGGTTGTATTCATAGATCCCGTGTCGCAAAAAGCCTGTAGCGATCACTGTTTCCGGATCATCCGCAGCAAATTCGTCTGCCGCCAGCTGCTCACGCACAAATTGGTCATATGGCTTGTCATCATTGAACGATCGAATGACATATTCGCGGTAGTGCCAGGCCTCTGGTCGATAAAAATCCGCACGGTAACCATCGCTTTCGGCATAGCGGGCAACATCGAGCCAATGCTGTCCCCAGCGTTCGCCATAGCGCGGGCTGTCTAACAGGCGATCGACCAGCGCCGCCACTGCAGCGTCCATTCCATTTTTAGAATCGACGACAAACTCAGCTACTTCCTCCGGCGTAGGCGGCAGGCCATGCAGATCAAAAAACAGTCGCCGCACCAGTTCTTCCGGTGCCGCGCCAGGCGCTGGCTCGAGCCCTGCTTCTGCCAGACGATGCGCGACGAAGCGATCAATCGGATGCTGCCGCCAATCGCCTGGGCTGCTGTCAGCCAACACGGGAGGCGCAGGGTTCCGCACCGGTTGCACTGCCCACCAGGAATAATCTTCGCTGGAAAAGCGGTGCGCGCTATTGGATTCAAGCTCGGTTCCTGCCGTAGCGGAGATACGCTCACCAGCGACGGCACTATTGAAAAACAATAGCGTGACGAAAAATATTCGAACGAAAGTTGCCATCATTGATTGTTGCCAATTCTAGTTACTGAGGATTCTTCGGGATTAACAATCGGTTTCATTATAATTGGGAGCACTGGTGAGCATAGTGGTGCAACGAAAATCTGGCGAGCGGAAAGCATGAACTCATGAATTGCCAGTCATCAGGCACTGGATCATTGCACTGTGTGCCTGCTGCCCCTAGAGTGCGAGAGATGAGTGCACAGAATTGGGATTGGCATCAGCAGGAGTTTCCATCTCCTCTGTTGCTGGCCTTGCACAGCGCCATCCTTGCCATTTCACTGGTTGCGCCAGTCACTGCGCTTGCCGATCTGGCGCCGCCTACAGAGGAAATCGCGGGAGCGCTCGCCCGTCTCGCCGCCGATAGCTATGCCGAACGTGAACGGGCGTCGCATGCCCTGTGGCAACATGGAGAAGCCGCCGAGCCGTATCTTGAACGCGCTTTAGGCGACCAGGATATTGAAGTGAGGGCGCGCGCGCGACGCGTCCTGCAGTTACTCCGCTTTGGCCTCAATGCGGATGCCAGCCCGGCGCACTGGCGATTCATTGCCGACTTTCATTCAAGTGCGCCGCAGCACAAAGCCACCATTTTGTTCGAGATGCTGCAAAAGGGCGAGGCCAGTCTTGCATTGCGACTGCTGGATGGCTCTGGAAGTGCCCGGGCCGCGATCCTGACGCAGCTGGAAAGCGAATTAGGGCGCATGCTTCCCAGCCTGATCATTGACGGCGAAATGGAAGAAGCAACACGGTTGGTCGATCTCATGGCCTCCAGTGGTCGGCGCCTGCGTTACGCGGCATGGTTTCATCTGTTGACTGGGAGTATCGATGACGCAGCAGCACGCCTGGCGGCATTGACTGCACCAGATGCCAACGCCCGAAAACGTCACTACTACCTGGCGACCGCTCGCGGCGATACCGATACCGCCAGCCTGCTGGCACGGGCGCTGGCCATGAGTGAGGAAGAACGAAGTTTTGGGCTCGGCGATATCACTCCGACACAATTTGCCAAGCGATCCGCTGAAGCCAGTTCTGATCAAATTGAATTGTTAGGGTTCCTCGCGGCGCACGCTCGACTCACGGGTGATCAACAATCATTCGACAATCAGATGAAAGGATTGGAGCGAGTCGCCCGCATCAGCCGCAAGGAGCGTCCCTTTTGTCTTGAAGCTATGATCATCAATGGCGACATCAAAGCGGCAATCAAAAGTTCCACCAGCGCCATCGAACCTTTTCGTATCCATGCCCAACAGTGGAATATCAACGCGGCCCTGCAGTCGCTCGGCATATCAGGGAAGGCTCCACCGTTTTCCCCGTGGATCGAAAACCTGTGCCGGCAAATTAAGACAACTGCCCGACTGAAAACGCGACAGGAACTCCTGGCGTATCCTTACGCACTGGCTGAGCTGTGCATCCAGACGGGTGAGCAGACTGAAGCCGAAAGGATCTGTCGGCTCACTGCCGACGCATTGTTCGCTGCCGATCCTCTAGGGTTTCACCAAGCTATTCGCTACGAAACTGAGTTGGGACTCGATGCCCTTGCAATGGAACACGCGGTACGGGCAATGGAGTCTGGTACTCCTGAGATTTCTGTATTCCTCGGCCTCTATGGCAAGAGTAACCAACACGCTCGAAATTGGTTCGACTACCTGCGCAAATTGGATAGCGACAGGAATGTGCCCCCCGGTGATAGGCTACAGCAGCTGGCCCTCCTTCTCTCACCAGAGGAAACGGATGACGCGTCCACGGCACTTGTCACTACACTGTTAGAAAACGCCTTCGCCGCCAAAAATCCACTGCGTGGTGTGCGCAAAGCAACTTGGCCCGTCACTCTGGCCTACACCGCGTCCCTGCACGGCGTGCCAGTCCCGGACGGATTCTCCATTGCGCCAGTGGCTCCGCAGAAACCGGTGCTGGAAATCGTTGATGCACCGCGTCTACCAATGGCCACTCGAGTCCTCGGTCGACCGGAGTTTGTACTCAGCCCATTCGGGGAGGGATGGATCGTCGACGTCACCGGACAATTACCGGGCGCCGAATCCGTTTGCCCCTATTCAAGAAAGAAATTCCTTATTCCTCCACGCCTTGAAGACACTGCGGCTCTGCGACCGCGCAATGATGACAACATTCAAACGCTGAGAGCTACTGGCACTGCCCACTTGGATGCAAAGAGGTACGAGCAAGCAGTCAACGCTTACGAGCAGGCTCTCACAGCGTCGGCGCACGAAGCCGCCCCTGAACTTCTCTATCAACTGGGTGAAGCACTTGAACTCGCAGGCAACGAGAGCGAAGGCCGCCGCCGCAAGCTTCAGGCGCGACTGTTAGCGCCGCTCACTGCTGATCGCCTTGGCTTTATCGAGTTCCTGTGGGAACGGGGTGCTACCGAGATTGTGGCAGAAGAATGCCGCTTCCTTTACCTTGGCGATCAAGCGCGTATTGCCACTGCCGACGGCCGCATGTTCGAAATCGTCGCCCGCTTCCTGGCAAAAACCGACCCACTGCGCGCCGCCGACTTATGGGAAATGAAACTCCTCACTTCCCTGCGAAAACAGAAAGGCAGCACGCTTACCAACACACTGGAATCGCGGTTTCTGATTCACCACACGCGCGCCACTGGCTACCAGCAACTCGGCGACTTCCCGGCGTCCCTCGCTGAGTTGAAAATCGCTGCCACCGTCCTTCCCGCCGACGCCCGTCTCGCAAAGTCCCTGGTACCGCTAATGAAAAACGACACCGTCCAAAAAGAGGCCAGCGCACTTTTCCAAACGATTGCAAATGCCGCACGCAGCAGCTCTCAGCAATTCCCAAACAGTGCCCTGCTGCGAGAAAATCTTGAGCACATCACGGCTGCCGCACCTGCTGACAATCCGAAGTGACCCAGTGATGACTGATGTCTGCGGCTCCTCACATCCGCAAGGGACATCAAATCCGCAACTCACCTCTGCGCAATCGGGTGATGCTATTTCGTTGAAACTGAGATCGTTCCCAATGTTGCGCGCCTCCTTTGTTGCCTGTATATTTAGGTTTCCCGTAAGTGTTCTGGCAGCCAGTGCCCAAGTGACTTGCGCGCGTCCATAATCGCCATGTTTTCTCTTTCCATCCTCGATTACCAGGGTTTCCCATTACTGTTCCTCTGCATCGCTGTTATTGCGTTTGCGATGGGTTCGTCGATTGGATCATTTCTCAACGTCGTCATTTATCGGCTGCCGTTGGGGCTCTCGGTCAACGAACCGCGGCGCTCATTCTGCCCCAAGTGCAAGTATCAGATCCCATGGTATTGCAATTTGCCTCTCATCAGCTGGCTGTCACTGCGCGGCAAGTGCGCCAATTGTAAATCGGAAATTTCGCCACGCTACATCATCGTTGAGTTCATTACCGGTGTGATTTTCCTTCTGGCTGTTTTTAAGTTTCCCTTCCCTGTGGTGATCGCCTTCTGGGTCATGCTCAGCCTGTTCATTGTGACGATTTACATCGACATGGACCACTACATTATTCCCAACCAGATCACACTTGGTGGTTTGGTGGCGGGCATTGTTTTCGCCGCGCTCTTCCCGCAGATGTTCTATGCTTACAAAGAGTTCGGGAACATTGCAGACATGTCGCCATTGATGAGCCGAGTCTACAGCGTCACTCACTCTCTGCTAGGCGCTGCGACAGGCTATGGACTTCTCTGGGCAGTCGTCCAACTGGGGAAACTTGCCTTTGGTAAAAAGAAACAAATCTTCGACAAGCCAGTCGCATTCAAGATTCACGAAGTCAGTTACGAGACCGGCGAATGTGAGCCCGTCTTGTTTTACGAGGATGACGAAGCAGAAAGTGATGCCAAAACAGACGGCGAGCCAGCCGATGACAACGCGACACCCGGATGGGAACAACAGCCATGGAGCGACATGTTTTCTCGCTCTTCAGACAAGCTCATCATGTCGTGCGATCGCGTTTCCATCGATGGCACTGAACACACAAATGTAGAACTAACGCTGTTCGAAACGCGCCTTGAGGTAAAAACAACAGATTCCGATGCGGAAGCCCAGACCATCGAGCTTGAGAATATCGAAAAAATCGAAGGCAGCTGTTCGACTGTCGTCATTCCCCGTGAGGCGATGGGCTGGGGTGATGTCAAATTTCTGGCCATGTCTGGGGCCTTCCTGGGTTGGAAGTCGGTTTTCTTCACTCTCGTATCGGCTTCCTTATTAGGCAGCGTGGTCGCGCTTTCGATGGGACTACTTGGTAAACGGGAATGGGCGGCAAAACTGCCATTCGGCCCCTACCTTGTATTCGGCTCGACACTGTGGCTTTTCTATGGAAACGAGCTGTGCACATGGTATTGGAATCTAGCGAGTGGCGCTGAATAGTCATCCGCGCGATTCCTTTTCCCCTAAAATTGCCAACCAGTGGATCCACTCGCACCCGGACAATTCTTCGCATGGATGGCCATCCCGCTGGTCACCTTCATCATTTCCATGTGCCTCGTTGGCATCAAACAGGAGGAAAAGTTTTTCCGTCCTCTTTGGTCAATCCTTTTCGTTGTCAACTTTACCGGAGCGGCATTGCTCATTCTCGGCATCTACGAAATCAATTTCCCCGGCACTATTTCATCACGGGTGCCAATCATTACTTCGGCGCAGTGGAAATTCATTGGCATTACTTTCTTCCTCTTTCCCATCAGCCTGATCGTTACTGTGCTCCGATTCCCATTCCGTCTGGTTAAGTGGATTGGACAGTGATCAGCCGTCTATCGCGATTGGTGAAATCGGAGAATCTTCTTCGCAGAACCCGCTTCGTAGCGTTACTGATAAAGCATGTCTCAACATCCCGAAATTGCGTTTATTGGAACTGGCGTCATGGGCCGCAGTATGGCCGGGCATTTGCTTGCCGCAGGGTATCCTCTGCACCTTTACACCCGCACCAAGTCTCGTGCAGATGAATTGCTGACAGCGGGCGCCAAGTGGCATGATACTGCCGGAGCAGCGGCGGCGGCTTCACAGATCGTGATTACCATTGTTGGCTATCCCGCCGATGTCGAAGAATTATACCTCGGGGACAACGGAATCATCGCCAGTGCCCAGCCCGAAACGACGATGATCGACATGACAACGTCGAGCCCGGCCCTCGCCCAGAAGATCGCAGCAGCTGCGTCGCAAGCGAACATGAGTGCGCTCGACGCCCCGGTTTCCGGCGGTGACGTCGGTGCCCGTGAAGCTCGCCTGTCAATCATGGTGGGAGGCGAGCAGTCAGCATTCGACCGAGTTCTGCCAGTTCTGTCGTGCATGGGGAAAAACATCATCTATCAGGGGAAAGCAGGCTCCGGTCAGTACACCAAAATGTGCAATCAAATTGCAATCGCCGCAGGCATGCTGGGGGTCTGCGAATCACTTGCTTACGCGAAGAAGTCTGGGCTCGATCCAGCCACTGTTCTGCAAAGCATCGAAAGTGGTGCTGCCGGCAGTTGGTCACTGACGAATCTTGCTCCGCGCATTCTGAATGACGACTTCGCTCCCGGCTTTTTTGTTAAGCACTTTTTGAAAGACATGCGTATTGCAATCGAATCAGCAGAAGCGATGCATTTGGATCTTCCCGGGCTCAAATTGGCAAAGGCGATGTACGACAGACTGTCAGCTCAGGGCGGCGATGAGCAAGGTACGCAGGCATTGTTTCAACTTTATCAGTAGATCATAATTTTTGTAAGTTGCTTGCTTCGGGTGATCACTGCCATCTAGCCTCACCGCATGCTGCGCTATTCCAGATGGATCATCGTTCTCATTGGCCTCCTGACAATTCCGTGCGCTGGAGACGACAGGCCAAACATTCTGCTGGCCATCAGCGACGACCAGTCATGGCCGCACGCATCTGCATATGGGTCGAAGATGGTCTCGACACCTCACTTTGATCGCATTGCACGAGAAGGCGCCCTGTTTAGCAATGCCTTCGCTGCCTCTCCAGGTTGCAGCCCATCGAGAGCAGCACTGCTCACTGGTCGCAATACATGGCAGATCGAACATGCCGGAACGCATGCCAGTTACTTCGACCCAAAGTATGCCACCTATCCGGACAAATTGGCGGAATCCGGTTACTTTACTGGCTCCACTGGCAAAGGATGGGCACCTGGAAATTTTACAAAATTGGGGCGTCCTCACAACCCAGCCGGCCCAGGCTTCCCCGCATCTTCCGGAAAATCCGCTCCGGGCAACTACCACAGCGCCTTCGCGAATTTCCTGGAACAACGTCCGGAAGATAAGCCCTTCTGCTTCTGGTTCGGCAGCCAGGATCCGCATCGGGCATTCGAAAAAGGAGCCGGTATCAAGGCTGGGAAAACTTTGCAGGAAGCCGAGGTGCCCGCCTTTCTGCCTGATACGCCAGAAGTCCGCAGCGACTTGCTCGACTACGCCATGGAAATCGAGCGCTTCGATGCCGATTTGGGAAAAATACTGGCACTGCTGGAGAAGTCGGGCGAACTGGACAACACGCTAGTTATCGTCACCTCTGACAATGGCATGGCATTCCCGCGTGCGAAGGCGAATTGCTTCGAATTCGGCATTCATGTGCCACTCGCCATGCGCTGGCCCAGAGGGATCCCTGAGAGCGGACGAACATTGAACGATCTGGTCGGCTTCACTGACATCACCGCTACCCTCTACGATGCTACTGGCACTGCACCACCTGACAGTTTTCCATTAGTCGGAACCAGCCTGCTGCCGCTACTGAAATCGGACGGCTCCGAATTAACTCGTGCTTGGCAGACTGCGGTATTCTCAGCACGCGAACGCCATTCCTCGTCACGCTTTCATTCGCTCGGCTATCCTCAGCGCTGCATTCGAACGAAGGATTACCTTTACATCAGAAACTTCGCTCCGGAGCGTTGGCCAGCAGGGCCCGCCCGGAAATTTGCCACAGCAAAGTTTCGCCCGGACGGTTCGATCGCTTCCAGCAAGCCTGGACCTGATCACGGTGCCTATCATGACATCGATGCCTGCCCAACGCTGACATTTCTGATTGAGCAACGCAGCGACGCAGCCATTGATCGCTATCTCAAGTTGGCCACGGAGCGACGTCCTGCTGAGGAACTCTATGCCATCGGCAGTGATCCGGCGTGCCTCAAGAACCTCGCTGATGATCCTGCGTTCGCCAATGTATCTGAACAACTGGGAGATCGCCTGAATTCCTACTTGAGCCAGACCGCGGATCCTCGCGTGACTGGCAATGGCGACGTCTGGGAATCCTATCCTCGTGTGAGTGGTTTGCGTTGGTTTCCTGTCCCTGATTGGGCACAGGAATCGCCAGAGCGGGTGCCTGAGATGCCCTGGCTCGAATCCCGGCGACCACTTTCACTTTCACCTGCACCTGCTGTTGATTCCGTGACTCCAAGTGAGAAATGAGCGAATCCGTCGAATCTGTTGTTGTGTTAGGATCCGGGAACATGGATCTCGTCGTAAGTGGAAAGAAATTTCCCCAACCGGGCGAAACTATCACCGGCGGGAATTTCTATCGTGCACACGGAGGTAAGGGAGCGAACCAAGCCGTAGCAGCGGCGCGCCTTGGAAACGATCCACGGGTGACTTTCATCGGTGCCGTCGGTGACGATGACTTTGGCCGCAGTATTCGCGAAGCTCTTGACGCTGAAAGGATCGACGTTCAGTATCTGCAAATCGTTCAAGATGCCGCTACGGGAGTCGCATTGATCATGGTCGATGGCAGTGGATCCGGAGAAAACATGATCAGCGTGGCATCGGGAGCCAATACCTTTGTCGACAGGGACCTTGTCGAAGCGGTGCCTGATGAAGTTTTCGATACCGCTGACGTTTTTCTCGCATCTCTGGAAGTCGGAATCGATGCCGTGCGACGCGGGTTAGAAAGGGCCAGGAATGCGGGGGCACTCACGATCCTCAACCCCGCTCCAGTAGAGGCATCCAAAAGAACCGATATTCTCAATTTGCTGCCGCTGGTGGACATCTTGATTCCCAACAGCCACGAAGCTGAAGCATTGGCTGCTCCCGATGATGTAATCGGTGCGGATCTGCACGAAGGGATCGTGATTCTTACTCTGGGCGAAAGTGGTTGCCAGATTATCGAGCCAAATGGTACCCGGCACGCAATTCCTGCCCACTCTGCTGGCTCAGTGGTCGATACGACGGCAGCCGGAGACTGCTTTTGCGGAGCCGTGGCGGTGCAACTCGCTGGGAAAGCTGATTTGATGACTTCCTGCCGATTCGCCAGCATCGCCGCTGGCATGTGTGTGACGCGTCAGGGCGCTCAGCCGTCCATCCCCTGTCGATCTGATATCGGCGGCTGAACGACCGAGACACTGAGGTTTTTCAGTTTACTTTCAATTCCAGAGCCGATTAGATTCGCTGCAAGATGACTGACAACAAGTTTAACGTAGCGATCATTGGATTGGGGTTCGGAGCCGAGTTCATTCCGATATACGAGCGCCATCCGCTGGCAAACATGTATGCAATTTGCCAGAGGACCGAGGAGGTGCTGAATGAAGTGGGTGACAAGTTTGATATTGCCCGGCGCTATACAAAATTCGAAGATGTGTTGACCGATCCGGAGGTCGACTTAGTGCACATCAACACCCCGATTCCTAATCACGCTGAGCAATCGATTGCCGCGCTGAAAGCAGGTAAGCACGTAGCCTGCACGGTGCCCATGGCAACATCGGTGGAGGACTGTGAGACCATCGTCAAGCTGTGCAAGGAAACCGGTCTCAAGTACATGATGATGGAAACCGTCGTCTACGCTCGCGAGTTTTTGTTCGCCAGGGAAATGTACGAAAAGGGAGAACTCGGCAAAGTCCAGTTCCTCAAGGCCAGTCATCAGCAAGACATGGACGGCTGGCCCGGCTACTGGCCAGGACTACCGCCAATGCACTATGCCACTCACTGTGTCGGGCCGGTTCTTGGGCTGACCAAAGGTCAGGCGGAATACGTTTCGTGTTTTGCATCCGGCACGATCCGTGAAGACATGCACAGTTGCTACAATTCGCCGTTTGCCGTCGAATCAACACACATCAAGTTCAAGGACTCCGATCTGACCGCATACATTTATCGTTCTCTATTCGACGTCGCACGCCAGTATCGCGAAAGCTTCGAAATTTACGGCGACAAGAAGTCGATGGAATGGCCCCTGATCGAAGGCGAGCCACTCGTTCTGCACACAGCCAAGAAGCCAGAGTCTGAAATTCCGGAAAAGGTCGAATGCCCTGACTACGCCCATTTATTGCCAGATGAGATCGCTCCATTTACCACCGGTGGCGTTTACGGTGGTGAGGAAGGAGAAGACCACTTGAGCTTCACGCAAGGTGCAGGCCACGGTGGCTCACATCCACATCTTGTGCACGAGATCCTCACCGCGCTCGCCGATGATCGCGATCCGTTCCCGAATGCGGTGCAGTCAGCAAATTGGACCTGCACAGGCATTCTAGCGCATGAATCAGCGCTGGCAGGTGGCGCACTCAAAAGCTTGCCAGAGTTTACTCTGCAGTGAACTTCGTCTCCCATCGCTCGACTTAGTAAAAAAGAATTGAGGAATGAAAAATCAAAACCGTCTACCACCTGTAATCTCCTTGCCGGAAGAACGCAGAATTCGTCCGTGGAAGCTTAGCTGCGTGGCATCGTGCTCGACTCTTTTGCTGGTATTACTCTTTGCCGATCGCTCTCTGGCCCGCGAGCAACTGATCGGCCCTGATAGCGTCTGGCACTACTACGATTCATCCACTCCTTCAGCCGACGATTGGATGAAATCCGAGTTTGACGCGAAGGGCTGGAAATCCGGACAGGGTGCATTTGGTGCTCAATTTCCTGGCACAAAAACATCGATTGCAGCCGGTGAAGCAAAAGTGCCCACCACTTATTTTCGCACGACTTTCAATGCCGTTAACGCGCAGGGTTGGGGAGGATTCGATGGCTGGATTCGTGCTAGTGACGGCTACATCGTCTATCTTGATGGCACTCCCTATCGCTCAGGAGGAGTGGAAAAAATGGACTCCAGTTCACCCGGAAATGTCTACTTTGATCCCGGCGATGGCTTCCGCAGATTTACGATTCCCATCGGCGGAGGCGGAAGCCTGGCGCCTGGAGATCACACTGTGGCAGTCGCCATTTTTCAATCGACTTTTGCGCCTGCCAGGATGCACTTCGACATGCAGTTGTTCGCTTACGAAAAAGAGCGTGAAACTGTGGAGTCCTTCCCACTGAAAACTGACTGGAAGTATCACGAAGGCGAAGCTCCTTCAGCAAGTTGGAAATTGCTCGATTTCGATGATTCTACGTGGAAAACGGGAACCGCCCCGTTAGGTTACGGAGATACTGACATTGCCACAGAACTTGAATCAGGATCTAATAATAATACTGCGCGGCCGGTCACCACATGGCTGCGAAAAGAGTTTCAGTTGACCGATAAAACTAAGTCACCAGTGGTTGGCGAAGTCGCTATCATGAGTGATGATGGCGCTGTCATTTATGTCAATGGATTCGAGGTCGGGCGCGACAACATGCCTGCAGGAACGATCATCGATTCCACGCTTGCAGTGGAATCTAAGAATGGACCATGGGAACGGTATCTGAGAAGATTCCCAGTCGATGCCGACTACCTTCGTCCCGGTCGCAATGTCGTTGCTGTTGAAGTTCACCAGATAAAAGCAACCAGCACCGATCTTAGGATGGACTTACAATTGTCTGTCGACTTCCTGCCCGGTAATTGGCACTGGAATGCCGCATCCGCATTGGTAGCGGACAAGGATGGTCAGGGGAATGCCTCGTCGTCTTCAAAGATCGTCAATGTGAACGATTCCGCAGCCATTAAGGCGGCAGGATCCGGTGCCTGGCGAGCCACCAGCGAAGCGATGCAGAAGTCTGCTATCAAGGCATACGAAGCCGCCCAATTGGAACAGGCAGCACGCCGTTATGCAGCCGGCCGATGGGCCGTCGAGTTCTCGAAAGATGCGCGGATTCTGGATCCTGAGTTGAAGCAGTATCTTTTGAGCACTGAAGCGACCGCGCTCTCACTTGAATACTTCGACCTACTCAGTCCCAGAGACAAAACTAAGAAGGTCTATGCGATCCTCAACGGCATCTATTCCTCCTCAGCGGAATCCTTCAAAGCCTATCCAGGGCTCGCACTGGCAATCAGTATCGTCTACGATCAAAGTCCGCCGAGGAATTGGCCACATCATCAGGTTTCCCAGTCGCTTCTTCCCAGAAAGTTACCTGATCCAATCGGTGCGTTCCAGTTCTGGACCAAAACAGATGAACGAGGAAAAACGCTGCACTCGCTCAACAAGCTCCAGCTGGAAGAATTGAAATATGTCGTCGATGTCCCAGTTTCCCTGGCGGAACTGGAGAAAGCACTCGGCGAAAGAGCCCGTCTGACTAGCATGAGTGACCTCTACTCGGGAATTAAATACGACACCAATCGATTTAGAACGGGCGTTTATGATTGGCCGCACACCAGCTACGCGTTGGGCGAGATTAAGAAACTTGGTGGGATTTGTGTCGACCAGGCATACTTCACGACCACTGTTGCGAAGGCACACGGCGTGCCATCAATGCTGGTCAGTGGCGCTGGCCAGGACGGAAATCACGCGTGGGTGGGATTCCTCGACAAGAAGAGCTGGGATTTCGAGACCGGCCGCTACCCAGAGTCAAAATTTGTCACCGGCACCATGTTTGATCCACAAACATGGGAACAACCGACCGATCACGAAATTGCGTTCTTGAGCGAACGCTTCCGCGGATCATCAAAGTACCAGATCTCCCGAGTGCATGCGCGCTTCGCTCGCGAATTTTTGAATTCCAGCGCTATCCCACAGGCAGAAAAAGCAGCGAAGGCAGCCATTCTATCAGAGGATCGCAACTTGGGCGCATGGGAAACGCTGCTCAGTTGCCTGGATGCTCGCAAGGCCAGCAACACAGAAAAAGAAACCGTTCTGACCGATGCCGCTAAAGCCTTCAGCCGCTACGCCGATATGGAATCCCAATTTCTTGAGAAGCTCGCCGCCAGCTACGCATCACAAGGCAACACCAGGGAAGCAGACAAATTAAGAGCACGAATCATTCGTCGTAACAGCGAAGACAGACCAGACCTGGCACTCGCACAGGCAAAAAGCGAACTAGACGAATTAATCAAATCGAGTTCCGTCAAAGACCAACTCGATCATTACAAGCGCGTCATCAACCGCCTCGACGAAGCCGGCCTCATCGCCTACTACGCCCTCACCCAGCCATTCTTGAATCACTTGCAAAGCAAAGGAGAAACGGACACCGCCCGCGATGCCCTGAAACATACTAAGCGAAGACTGAAAGCATCAGGCGAAGGTCAACTGGGCGAAGCACTGGACGGCTGGGAAGCCCGCCTCAGCGGCTAGGCACAAGAAGTGTGGCGTGTGGGCGGGTTAGGTACCCAATCGCGCTGGGCATCATGATTTCGCCCTCTAACCTGCATCACACTACACGATGAAAATTGAGGAGAAAATCGGTTGATTTAGCCAGCGGATGAAATCTCTGAATTCTTGGGCTGGAAGGTGAGAGTTGGACAGGAGTCGCAGGATGTCTTCAAGACCTTGCCGGAACAGGCTTTTTCGTTTCAGAGCCTTTGTCACTTTCTTCGTCGCCCGTAAGTGACAGCCCCAGGCAAAGCTGAATAGAAAGGCCAGCGTGACCAAGGCAAAGAGCTTCTCTAGCTTGGCTGCTTCGCTCATATGGGTGGCTTCGAGATCAAAGCCCCGTTTCTTGAGGTGGCTGAAGAGTTGCT
>JBNMNB010000113.1:0-23304 GCA_051270635.1 Verrucomicrobiales bacterium
GCAGTGAAGTTCCTGCTTCAAGCGTATACAAGTGATCGACGAGGGATGCCCAATGTAATCGGATTGCAGAATTTTCTGCACGGCTGATCTGAAGCGTGGCCGGCTGAGGTAGAGGAGATTGACCAGAAACCTCCATACTCAGAAATCCGTTATAGTGAATCCTTGGCAGCTGATAGTTCGTGCTGAGAAATCCTGGGCGCTGATCGTCTCTGGTGCCATCAAACTGATAGACATCCTCGGCAACGCCGGCAGGCTCCAGTCGGGAATGACTGATGCGAAGAATTGCGCTGGAATCCTCTGAAACTAACGACATTACCAGTTCCTGATTTTCCGGAACTTCGATTGCGTATGGACGAAGGTCAATGGTCACCAGAAAGGTGCCAAATTCATCCTGTGCCCCCGTCTCACCCAGTGCGGCGATTACAGCGGGCCCTTCACCGTCTATATTCACTTCAAGCTTGATATGGCCGTTGGTGCTATCTCCAATGGGATTCGTATCAAACGTGTCACCGTCTCCTTGCACTCCATCGGTCCAGATGTGAAATACGTATTCGACAAACTGCATGAATTCGAGTTCATCGGGCTCCACGGGTGGGCCGGTAGTGCTTCCGTGTCGGGCAAATATTACGAATCGTGCTTCTTTCAATATTCCTGCTGCTGAAGTCGGAGGAATCACAACTCCTGGTGTATCGAAGTTGGCCCCAAGCCGAATGCTTTCACCTCCCGGCACCCTGTCTGTGGCAGCACTGCCTTCGCCGATGTTGTCCCTCAAAACGATTTCTGCACTGGTGGCCGCCGAGGGCAGCAAGGGCAGAAATAGTGCAAGGACAAAGGTAATCACGATAGTGAAAAATCTTGCGACCGCCTGCCAGATGGAACCAATGCTCATCCAGAAAGATACCGGCCAACAGACTTCCGTCAATCTTAGCCTCACCCATTCACCCATTCACCCATCATTGGCGGAAGGCTGTTCGATATTGATCTCTATCCTATTGGTCAGGGTCGGCGTTGACACGCTTGGCTAGCGGTCGAATCTGTTTGAACATGGCGACGTCTGTTTCATCTCCATTCCTATCGGGGACCTCGAGCACCTTGAATTCAATGTCGACCCCAGAAATTCCCTGGCTGGGATACAGTTGCCGAAATTTTGGCACAACTACGTCAAGAAGTTCCATAAGTTGTTTCTGATCCTTGGAGCTAAGGATCACGTTCTCGCTTAGAGCGAACCGGCTGCTGTAGTCGATGTGGTGTCCTTCACTTGTAACCCGATGCATTTCCGGTGTCAGCCCGGCGATACTTGGGTTTTGCACGTTTACGTTCCCTTTGTTGACCGCGATCTCAATGTCATTGGCCGAGTAGTAAAAAATAACTCCTGTCGACTCTTCCTTTCGGTAACTCGGGTGAACGAGAATCCCCATGCGCACGGTTTCCTGCACGATGCCTGCCTGCTCACGAGCCTGATATGCTTCGGCCTTCCACAGTGATGCCCACACTTTCTTCATCGCGTTGGCCACATATGCTCGGTTCTTTGATTGCGTGTCGCGCATCGTCGAGCGATCGTTTTCGAACGAATAATAAGCGAAGTGACTTTCATAGAGGCCGGCTCCACTGAAGTCCTTATTATCCTCCGCATTGGATGAACTGCGGAATCGAAGCTTGATGATTTCAGATTGATCGCTGAGTTTTTTTCTTAAGCGATGATCCAGCTGATTCTGAATCAAATCCAGCACGGCACTATCATTCTCAATGGGAGCAATCAAGATTAGATTCCTTATTTCAGCTAAGTAGGCATTGACGGTTTCCGGATCATTGGTGGAATTCAGGTCTCTTACGATTTGGTCTGCGCCACTCTTGTTGAGATGTTGAGAATAGAAGTAGAATGGGATCGCAAACCCGGGATAAATGTGTTCCTCATGGGTGCTCTTATCCAGAGGCAGTGCCGTTCTTAGGAACGCATAGTTCGCCGCCTTTGAGCCCGCGTGTTTCTGCATTTTCCGGATCTCTGAGTCGCTTTTGGCGGAGTCGATTTCAATGAGCTGCGGATTGCCTTTCACCTGGGGCAATCGCACTTTTTTAACGGCCAGGGGCTGAGGTGCTTTCACTGGGGCGACTTCCACAATGTCCACATTCGCTGCGGGGCTCTTTGACGCCTTCATGAGTACATGTTTGCCGTCGAACTTCGCGTAGGATTTTGTTGCCTCAGGAATCTGTAGCAGGGGAATGGGAGGCCTCTTGCTCCTGGCATAGCCGTCGTAGTGAGAGGCTTTCATGATGGGATCTTCCAGAATGATAGCTGCGAAGGATCCTTCGTTAGGCATGTTCAGTCCACTTTTTACAACCCATATCGTATCTGCTCCGTTGAGTGGATCCTGCCGCAGAAACGTTGTGATAGCACTCTCAGATCGGAAAATCTTCAGTCGACCCCGAGCGGTTCCAGCGAGGTGGATATCCTTCTTTCCGGCCAGGATTTTTCGGTGCTTTTGATAGAATTCCTGCTGGAGTTGTCCTAACACTTGAAGCGCACTCTTCCTCGCCTGCACTTCCATGTAGTTTTCTGCTTCCCGGGTAAATTTTGAATACGCTCGCGACGCGTTCCCCAAACCTTCGTCCAGAGAGGCGTAGGCAAGGCCGTGCATGTAGTTTAGAAAAGTATGGAAAGCTCGAATATCTTGATCGTTTTTGCCGCTTATATCCCGTTCGGTATTCAATTCTTTGAGCAAACTCTTCCTCTTTTTTTTGCTGTAGAGCCCTTCAAGAAATAACAAGTCGACCAATGTCTTCGCCTGCGCTTTCGGATCCTTGTCGCGTCTGGATGCGCCGAACAATCCAGTGACTGTCGCAGAGATCTCATTGAGTTTCTTCAAGTGATTGATCTCTTCGTCATCATGGCGGCTTGCTTTATCTCGCAGTTCACTCAGATATTCGCGCAGCTCAAGTCCCAGCTCAATGAATTCCTCGGCAAGCTGATTCGGAGGCATGGAATGATGCTTTCTTTTCAAGCTCAACAGGGACTCACGATTGAACGATCCCGGATCGGCAAAGATCACCTGGTAGCGTTGCGCATCACTCTGGCCCTCCACCCGTTCTCCGTAATACGTCCGCAGATCTCTCAGTAGCACCTTGAGAGCATACAATTCCCTCGCTGGGTGATCGCTGGTGCGGGCACCAACGTCGGCGACCCCGTATTCACTTTGAAAACTGTCACCTAACGAGTCGACAAAATCTACAAACTTCTTGTCCACTTTCCGGTCAGTTCTCGCTCGCGTCATTTTCTGCTCAAGATCGGCAATATAATCTTCCACGAGCACCAGGACGTAAGGTGAAATACGGTGCGCTTCCTCTCGTATCGATCGAAAGCGTGGGTCCATTCCACCCTGTCCTCTCTCGCCTCCCAGGAGCACAGCGACCAACCTCAGTCGATTGATCAGTGTTGTGTGATTTGTCTGACCAAACGATTCTACGAGTTTACGACGCAGAAAATAGCTCTTATTCTCGCGCACAGCTCTCTCAACGTAGGATAGAACCATCGCGTTACAGTCATCGATGTCGTGTTGTTGCCAGGCTAGTCGGCGATCTTTCTTGGTCAGTTCAGTCTGCAGGATCAACGAGCTTAAGTCGTCGTCCTCACAGGTGCGTGATCTAAGCGTGTACAGACTCCTGATGGGGATGAATTTTCTGTCTGCTGACAAGGGATCGACACTCTGCTGCTCAAAATCTTGTCGTGCGGAACTGCTGCGTTTGATTGATTGCTCAGCACGTTCCCGCGTAGCCAGCAGTCGTTCGGCTGCCACCCGTTCCATTTCTTGTTGCTCGAGTTGCTGTTCAAGAACCTTCTGCCGATCGTTCCTCCTGCGCTCGATCGCTTGCTCAGCAAGTTCCCTTCGTTCAAGTTCTTGTCGTTCGTGTTCTCGTTCTATAATTTTCTGCCGAGCAAGCTCCTCTGCGGTAACTTCCTGTCGAATCCTGAGTTCGCGAGATTCTGAGTCTGAATTCGGAGCGGGTGTGTCAACCGTCTGAGTCTGAGATTTCAGTTGAACGTTTCTTGAACTGGAATTCAGTCTGCGCTTGTCGAGAATTCCCAAAAGCACGACAGCGAAAACGAAGACTCCTACCCCGCCTATGATAAACAGTTTACAAGATCTGATCATCTGATTGAATTTGTTCCCAGCAATACATTCACCCCTGACCGCTCACGGATTCTAGACATTTTCCTCTCGAACACCAGATTAGTTTGAGGCTTAAGCGGAAAATCGAAAGTGAGGGTAACTAATTCAAAGATCCTCACGCCAATGTAGACGGGGATTAACCAGAAACAGCGGGATTTAAGGAAGTCTGGCTACCGCGTTTTCTTGAGCAGCGAGAACTGCTCCGGTTACACCTCTTTCTCCTCGGATTCCACTATGGGATCCAAGCTGCAATCACCAGTGCGACCACCGACATTAGTTTAAGCAGAATATTCAATGAGGGGCCTGAAGTGTCTTTGAAGGGATCTCCTACGGTGTCGCCAACGACAGCTGCCTTGTGTGGCTCCGAGCCTTTTCCGTAGTGGACTCCATCGATAGTGACTCCTTCTTCTATCATCTTCTTCGCATTGTCCCAGGCTCCACCAGCATTGGACTGAAAAAGTGCGAGGAGAACGCCGCAAACGGTAACGCCTGCGAGCAGTCCGCCGAGCATGGTCGCCCCGCCAAAGAATCCGACAAGCACTGGAGTGGATACAGCGAGTAGACCTGGGCGCACCATTTCTTTGATTGCGGATTGGGTTGAGATGGCGACGCACTTTCCGTATTCCGGTTTGCCATCCGCCGCTTCGAAAATTTTGCGATCCTCTTCGCTCCACTGCTCCATCGGATTGTCACCGTTCTTACGCATGATGGAAAGCGCGGCCTTCAACTCGGGGATTGATGCAAACTGGCGTCGCACCTCTTCGATCATTGACATTGCCGCCCGGCCTACAGCTCCCATTGACAATGCGGAAAAGAGAAACGGCATCATTCCGCCAACGAATAGTGCTGCCATCACTTTTGGGTCGGTGACTTCGATGACCAACGTTGTTCCGCCATGCGAGGCTTCATAGGAAGTTTTGAAGGCTGCAAAAAGTGCTAATGCCGTCAATGCCGCCGATCCGATTGCGAATCCCTTGCCAATGGCTGCTGTGGTATTGCCAACTGCGTCAAGTTTGTCCGTGCGCTGTCGAACTTCCGGAGGCAGCTCAGCCATTTCAGCGATCCCGCCTGCATTGTCTGAAATTGGTCCGTAGGCATCGACCGCAAGTTGGATGCCGGTATTGGACAGCATTCCGACTGCGGCAATTGCAATTCCATAGAGGCCCGCAAAGTGAAAGGCCCCGAGAATTCCCGCTGCGAGGACGATGATCGGCAATGCTGTTGACATCATTCCCACGCCCAGTCCCGCAATAATGTTGGTTGCACTTCCGGTGACGGATTGTTCCACGATACTTCGCACCGGACGTGTTCCAGAGCCGGTGTAGTACTCCGTAATCTTGCCAATTGCCAGTCCCACAACGAGACCGAACATGATGGCAAAAAAGACTCCGCTGGCTGTGTAGGGGACACCTTCGCGCAATTCACCCCATTCGGTGGGCAGTAGCCATTGCGTTACGAAAGCAGTCGTCACCAGAAGTATCAATGCCGAGCCCAATTCCCCCAGATTGAGCGCCGTCTGCGGGCTGCCTTTTTCTTTCACACGCACGAAGAAGGTTCCGAGAATAGAAGTGACGATGCCGAGCGCTGCTAGAACAAGTGGCAGTACTACTGCTCCGAGACTACTGAATTCGGTAAATGACTCATCGCCAATGAACACAGCGCCGAGCACCATAGTAGCAATGATAGAGCCGACATAGCTTTCGAACAGATCCGCTCCCATGCCCGCAACATCACCCACGTTGTCGCCGACATTGTCTGCGATCGTAGCTGGATTAAGCGGATGATCTTCTGGAATGCCAGCCTCGACCTTGCCTACCAGATCCGCTCCAACATCAGCCGCTTTAGTGTAAATGCCGCCTCCTACGCGAGCAAATAGAGCAATGGAAGAGGCACCAAATGAGAATCCGGTCACGATTCCCATGACCTTGCTGATATTGGCAGCATCCGAGCCAAAGGACTGGACTAGAATGGCGAACAAACTGCCGAGCCCAAGTAACCCAAGCCCGACGACTCCCAGTCCCATCACTGAGCCTCCAGCAAATGCGATCTCCAGTGCAGGGCCTAAGCCTTTGCGGGCAGCCTGCGTCGTTCGAACGTTGGCCTTCGTGGCGACTTTCATTCCTATGTAGCCTGCTGCCCCGGAGCAGAGTGCTCCAATGATAAAGGAGAGTGCTACAAGCGGGTGGGAATCCGCGCTTTGCGTGCCGCCGATCGCCAGAAGAATCGCAATCGTTGTGATAAAGATAGTGAGCACTTTATACTCAGCTCTAAGAAATGCCATTGCTCCCTCATGGATACTGGCAGCAATGCGTTGCATTTTATCATTTCCTGCATCCTGGCGGCTGACCCATGCGGATTTCCAGTAGGTGTAGCCAAGGGCTAATAGTCCAAATGCGGGAATGCAGAAAAGAAGCGTAGAGATCGTCATAGAGGCTTAACCGGGGTTTACATCTTCAGTTAACATATTTGTGGAGTTGGGTGCAAGCATTTGTAGCTCTTTCAAATCGTGGCTGTTTTTCTGTTGAGCGCCACTTTGCTTGCTGGCGAGAGCCCATCGAATTGATCGTAGGTCGATTAGTGCAAGTAGCGCACAGTCCCGGTTCAAATGGGGCGCAGCGTCGTGATTCCTTATTCGACTCTTGGAGCATTTTGGAGTCATCTTGGAAGATGTCGATCAAACACCACCCTCTTGCCACTGAATTCCCTGAGCATCGCGAGACCATCCACATTCTCAAACAGGAGAATGCGCACTTTCACAAATTCATGGTGAAGTATGAGGAGGTCGACAAAGAGATCGTTCGAATGGAGGACGGAATCGAAACTCCAGAGGATGCTGTGCTGACTCAGCTCAAAAAGGAGCGCCTGGAACTCAAGGACGAGCTGCTTTTGATGCTCAACAAAAACTAGGTAATATCGGTGTGGGCTGAAAGGCTTTCAGGCTGAGACCTTCGATGTCGGGCCGTTTCCGGTCAATACAGCGTGACACATTTTGCATCGATGCGGGAATGGGAAAAAGCTTCCCTTCCGCGGATGATTCGCGATTGTGCGGCATTGCTTCCCCATTTTTTTCTGTTCAGGAGGCAGAAAGGCACCGCAAGCTATGAATCCGCGCTCCCAAGTTTTCCCTATCCTCCGTAGTCTAATCCTGGTTTATGTGTGCATCACCTGGGTGGCGCAATCCAGAGTATTTGCAAATTTGCAGATTACCGAGCTTATGGCTGTGGCTGATCCTGGATTACCCGATGCGGATGGGGCGCCCTCTGACTGGATCGAGATCAGCAATTCCGGCGCTGGGGTAGCCCAATTGGCAGGGCACTTTTTAACCAATAATGCTGGGGATTTGACCAGGTGGACATTTCCCGTGGTTGAGATTGCGCCGGGAGCATCGCAGATTGTTTTTGCATCTGGGAGGTCTCCGGCGAATCCCGATTTGGAAGGTGTGCATGCCAGTTTTACCTTGGACCGCGCAGGGGATTACCTGGCATTGGTGGCTCCAGATGGTGTTACGGTATTGAGTGAAATAGTGCCTGCATATCCTGAGCAATTTGAGGGGATCTCGTACGGGCTGGGTGTAGCTGCCGGAGCAACGCGTGAGGTCTTGGTCGGACGAGATGATGAGGCGAAATATTTGGTGGCGATTGACGATTCACTCGGTGATACATGGAAGATTTCACCTGCTGAGTTTGATGACTCGACATGGGCAGGCGGTAAAGGAGGATTCGGATTTGAGACCACAGGTGGAACATTGGAACCCATGATTTCGACGAACATTTCGGATGCGATGCGGACGGTCAACGCGAGTGGCTACTTCCGTTTTCCATTTCGATTCGATGCGAATGACAGGCTGGTTTCTTCGCTGCAATTGAATGTGCGCATCGACGACGGATTTGTCGCTTACCTGAATGGTGTCGAGATCGGAAGCTTTCGCAAGCCAGCCGATTTGCAGTGGAACTCAACCGCGACTAACAACCCAAATCGCAGTGATCAGGAGGTGATCGGTCAAGCAATTGTCATTGATGTCAGCGAATATCGAACATCGATCATAGATGGTGAGAACGTCCTCGCTATCCAGGGAATGAATAGCAGCGCTGGCGGCTCGGATTTTGCCATCGATGCCGAGTTGCTGGCAGATGTGCAGAACACATCAGGCGGATTTCAATTTGGCTACTTCGAGGAACCGACACCTGGCGCGGTAAACGGCACTGTTAAGGATGCTCCACCAGCAGAAGTCGAATTCTCTGATGCGAGCAAATTGTTCACTGATAGTTTTCAAGTTGCACTAAGTAGCACCACGCCAGACGCGGTGATTCGATATACCACCGACCTGAGTGTTCCGACCAATGCGATTGAAAATCCATCTCCCAGCTACTCTGGGCCAATCGTGATCAACGAGAGCACACAGATTCGCGCGCGAGCCTTCAAAAGTGGCGCGCTTGATGGTGCGGTGAGAACCGAAACTTTTCTAAAAATGGCAGATGATGTGCCGACTTTCTCATCTGATTTGCCAGTGATTGTGGTGTCGACTCTGGGCACCGGATCACCTCCAGATACATCCTCAACGACGCGCAAAACTGCTTTTATGTTCTTCTTTGAGCCTGATCCGCTCACTGGACGCACGGTGCTGACTCAGAGTCCGGCGATTACCACACGTGCGGGAGTGCGCCGCCGCGGCTCGAGTTCGGGTGCCTGGCCAAAGTATTCGCTTTCTGTCGAGACCTGGCGTGACGGCGATGATCAAGATCGCACTATCGAACCCCTTGGGATGCCGCGCGAGGCAGACTGGATTTTGAATGCGCGCTTCGAGTGGGATTTGGCGCTGATGCGCAATCCATTCGTTTACGAAGTGAGTCGGCAAATCGGCCGCTACGCTCCGCGAACGCGTTTCGTCGAAGTGTTCAGTGACACTCGAGGCACGGACATCTCTGACGATGACTATTTCGGGGTCTATTCACTCATTGAGAAAATTGAGATGGATCCAAACCGGGTAGACATAGAGCGCATTATGCCATGGGAAAATTCTGAGCCGGAGATTACTGGAGGCTATATATTCAAGAATGATCGTCCAGATCCAGGCGAGCCGACGATTAACGTCAGAGGCATGGGGCAATTGACCCTGGTGGATCCTGATGGTGCGGAAAGCTCGCGCGATCAGAGATCGTGGCTCATCGATCATCTCAATGAACTTGATCGAGCATTGGGCAGTGATCCGGAAGGGATCAACACCACCACTGGTCTGCACTTTTCCGACTATATCGACGTCGATTCCTGGATCGATCACCACTGGCTGAACATCATGGTGATGAATATTGACTGGGGAAGACACAGTGCATTTTTTTACAAAGATCGCGGCGGCAAGATCGTTTGTGGTCCCGTGTGGGATTATGATCGCGCTCTCGGCTGCGAGGACGTGCGTGACAACGAACCGCGTGCGTGGGAAGGCGTCGTCAATGCAGTCGGCACTGTCTCCAGTAAGACGTGGTTTGACTCGCGTTTTCCCTGGTATGGAGATCTGTTAGGGCCGACGGAAGATCCGGCGAGGGCGAATTATCCGGATGTCCGTCAGCGTCACACTGACAGGTGGTTCGAGTTACGGAAAAGTGAGTTCTCGATCCAAAATCTGCACGCGATCATTGATTCGATGGCAAGTGAGATACGTGAGGCCCAGGCGCGCAATTTTGAGCGCTGGACGCGATATCCGCCGAATGGTGGGGACTTTGCTGCGCCAGGATTGACTGGATGGGAGGCAGAAGTTTCGCATATGAAACGTTGGCTAGTGGCGCGCATCGAGTGGCTTGATTCACAGTATCTGATGCCACCGGTGTTCAATAATCCTGGGGGATTGATTCCCGAAGGATTCCAGTTGGTGATGAGTTCGCCCGGTGGTCAAGTTTTTTACACGACTGATGGATCAGATCCTCGTGCGCCTGGCGGTTCCCTGGCTGAGGGGGCAATTCCGTTCGCTGGCGGCCCAGTAGATGAGACGTTGATCGCTGGTGATGCGGTTGGACGATACATTGTTCCGCAAGATGATTCTCTCATCCTCACATGGACCCAGGCGCCGGACGTTTTCGACGATTCGACTTGGACGACTGCAACGAATGGCGTGGGGTACGAATCCTCGGGAGGGATTTCAGAGCTTATCTCGACAAGTATTGAATCGGAGATGAAATCGGTGAACGCCAGCTGCTACGTGAGACTTCCATTTGATTTTGCCAACACAGAGAATCTCAACTCGCTTACATTGACTGTTTGGGTTGACGACGGATTTGTTGCCTATCTCAATGGAATAGAGGTGGGCTCGCTGCTTAAGCCATCGCCGCTTTTGTGGAATAGCACAACCGATGGAGGGCGAGGATTTCCGGGGGGCGATTCGGCAGTTCTTGATTCTCCGGTTGTTCTTGATCTAACATCGTTTAAAAATCAGGTTCGCGCAGGCAAAAATGTCATTGCACTCCATGGCATGAACAGTTCCGAAGGAGGTTCTGATTTTCTTGTGAGGGCGACCCTTTCCGTGAATCATACAGTCTCGCCTACGCCGGCAACTGTCGATGGAACACAAGTGGTCACGGCTCGTGCATTCGATGGTTCGCAGTGGAGCTCGCCTGAGCAAATTCCTCTCATCATTTCGGATGATTTGGCTGACAACACTAACCTTGCCGTCTCTGAGATCATGTCGCGACCATCGCTTCCTACGGCGGATGAAGTCGCAGCAGGATTCGCTAAGCGGGAAGAATTTGAGTTTCTTGAGTTGCTGAATATCAGCGACACTCCGGTCGCACTGATAGGTATGCGCTTCGCAGCAGGCGTCGATTTTGACTTCAATCAAAGCCCCATCATCCTGGTGCAGTCCGGCGGGCGAGTCCTGCTGGTAAAGAATCGGGCAGCATTTGAATTTCGCTACGGATCCAGTCTTGCTGACCAGATCATTGGCGAATTCGAAAATGGCACGATGTTGAAGAATGAGGGCGAGCGCTTGCATGTCACGGCACTTGATGGCAGCGGCGTTCGGGACTTCGTTTACGACGATAGCGCGCCGTGGCCAGTTGCTCCTGATCAGGGAGGCTTTAGCCTGGTGCTGACAGATCCTGAGGCAAATCCTGACCACGGCCTTGCTGCTAACTGGAAGCTCAGTTCGACGCTCGATGGAACGCCGGGTACTGGCGAAGGATTGACCTTTGCTTCATGGGCTAGTGCATTTGGTAATCCGAGAATTGAATCGGACGATGACGCTGATGGGCGCGTTGCACTTGTGGAATACGCAATGGGAAGTGATCCTACGATTCCTGATTTCATCGGCACGAATGGTATCCCAGGGAGCAAATTGGAAATCGGTGAGTTTCTGACGTTCTCGTTTCGCAGGAATCCTCTGGCGGACGACATTACTCTCGACCTGGAGCAATCCCTGGATCTTGATGTATGGAGTGACGTGGATGATAGGTTCGCTCTGGTGGACGAGATCAATAACTTGGACGGTACCACTACATTAGTCTACCGGTCGTCGTCACCTCAGGATAATCTATCGATATTCCTCAGGATGCGCGTCACTTTGAGATAGGTTGCGTCTATTCTGATGGGGCTTGGTGCAGCGGTTTTTGAGTGGGGGCGAATTTCTGATAGAGAACCGAAGCTGCGATCACGATGACAGCAACACCGAGCAGGGCGCCAATGCGGTAGAGTTGATTCAATTGGTTGAGGTCGTGGAGGAACAGCTTCAGCAAGGTAAAGGACATGAGTGCGAGTCCAGCATAGCGACAGGCGGGGAGTTTGCGCAGAAATCCTGCAAGCAGTAGAGGAAATGCGAACAATGCCCAGGCAATAGAGTAAGTCATATCACGGGCGAAATTTGCTGAGAATTCGAAAGCAACCCGAGAGCCAGTGGAATAAAAGTCGGCGATCTGAATATTGAGCAGGTAAAATGTCAGAATGACTGCGCTGCTGAATGCCAACGGTTGCATGGATCGCCCTAGCAATTTCTCGCGAGGTGGTTGCAAAAATTTGCCAGCTGTGAAGCAACATGCCGCAGAGATTCCGTAGACCCAAAGATACCAATTCAAGAATGGGAGTCCTGTGCGTGGGTGATAGTCGAAGACAAAAGGATTGAGAGTGAGTCTGGCAAACGCGATGGCCAGCAAGGTGACGCCCGTAGCTTTGAGTCCAACGTGCGGGACGCGTTGGAACAGCCAGATGAGAGCAACGCCTTCCAACGCCCATGCCACGGTCAGCCACTCGCGGTCAAATTGCACGGGGGCAATGAGAGTGATGAAGAACAAGGCTGCGCCGCCCGTCCAGGCTAGGACGCGATTGCGGTTGGGAGCATTCGTTTTAGAGAATTCTTTGACCAGGTGCGCAAGGATGAGAAGTGGGGGGATTGCCATGAGTGCTGGGACAATTCCGATGATTCCAATCGTCCAAGTGCTCTTAATTGCACCAAAGATCAGGAAATAGTGCAGAATTCCTGACAGCGAAGATACGATCCATGGAAGCGCGGTGCGTCGGGCTTCCGGATGGAGAAAAATGGGGACAGCAGTGAAGGCTGCATTGAAAAGCAGAAACCAGCCAAGCGGAAGGACAGCATACTGATTAGTGAAGTGTAACAGCATCCAGATCGCTTCTACCATGAACACTCCTCCGAATGCCGCGCAAATAAGGGGAGTGATGTTATTTCGCCGTGCCAGAAATAGAAGCAGCGAACCTAGAAGCAACGCCGCGAAAAAGATGGGGGACGGATTCTGCAAGTTCGAAAGCCTCCCCATACTCAGAACCAGTAGTGCGAATGGAAGGATGCCTGATGTGGCAGAAAGGAGAACGTTTGAGCTCGAAAGAGCAGAGAGCCATGGATGCATTTCTAATGCAGCAAATGGATTCTTGTTAACACTATCGAGACGATTGCCCGCCAAGATTGCGGCGACAAGGAAGAAGCCGGCAAAACCGAGGGTGATGACTAATACCTCATTCAGTCCAATGGTCGCCGAAAGTGGTATAGTGACAATGTAAAATGCGGCGAGGAAGAACGTGAGAACAGAGGCGCCAAGCGCAAGGAGAGGAGACCGGAGGTTCACTGCGGTGCCAATGAGTATTGCATTAACCACCAGGGCCGCTGGCCAGATGGAGAATCCGTAGAATCCACGGGCCATCGGTAACATGAGAAGGAACAACGTGACCAATGGTGTTAGCTGGGACAGACGATGGATGAGGTTTCCAACCGGGGCTGTGGTCTTTCGGTTTACATTGGCTAGTTCAGGATGCAACCGCCTCATGAGAAGTGGGGCAGCGCAATGAATCAGGCCGAAGATTACGAAGAATGGCAGCGTTGCAAGTAAGCTGTCATCATTGAGCACCACGAGCGTGAAAACCGCAAGCACACAGAATGTAAGTGCGGCGGCGGCCTCGACAATCAGACGATATCCCCGGGCAATAAATGGAATTGCCAGAAGAATTAAATCGACGACAAAAACGTAGGACAGGACGATCCATGGTCGGGTCGTCAGTTGGTCAAAGGCGAAAAGAAAGAGCGAAAACAACATGGCCGTGACTGATAGGGCGACCGCCGAGCCGAGAGTCCATTTTTCCTTTGGCGTTGAACGATTATTCCACCACAAAATGAGGCAGAAGAGGATCTGAAATCCGATAAAGATCACCATGGCAACCAACGCTTTATCTGCGGTGAAGTGTGCCATTACCCAGCCAATTTGCGTCAATAGTGTGGCGGTCGCCGCCAGCGCTACCAGATGCTTCCAGCGTTGTTTGATTGCAATTGCTGCCAGGCCAATGTCGAGCACTGCAATGTAAGTGAATAGTGCGAGTGAGTGATCGCTTCCAGTAGAAAGAAGGATAGGGGTAAGAAATCCGCCCAGCAACCCAAGCACGGCGACAGCCTGTCCATTGAGTCGCACCGCAATGGTGAAGGCGATGGCAGTGACGGTGGTCATCAAAAGAAAAGCTACTGGCATGCTGAAGAATCCGTAAAATGCGTGGGACGACGCGAAGACGCATGCGTAAAGGGTAAGGATTCCCGTGGCACATAAAGTCTGACTGGTGATCTCATAAGTCTTGCGCTTCACAAGCCACCCCCCAATGAGCAATCCCGCTCCGGCGATGGAACCCAGAATGACGCGAGTAGCTGGCGAAATCAGATTCTGTTCGAACGAGTAACGCACGAAAAAGGCCAGTCCAAGAAAGAGCGCAAGGCCACCGATCCATGCGAACAATTTGCCCCCCATGAACATTTCCCAGTTGATCGGATTTTTCGCAGGTAAGGACGAAGATGCGGAAATTGCTGGCGGCTTGTTTACTGGAGTAGGAATGGGTGGTGGTGTCGACGACGGCGACGGGACTTTGTTCGCGATCTCGGGATGCCTTTGTGGTTTTGCTTCCTGAGGCGAAGCTGGATTCTGCGCTGGAGGTATTGAGTTAATTTGAAGCTGCTGCTTTAGGAGATCTACTTCGCGATGCAGTCGTTTTGTCTCAGTGCGCGCTGATATAGCAATGCAGAGAGCAACGAACGGCAAGACAGCAATGGCGATGAGAATAAGAATGGCTAAAAACTCCATTTTTCCGAGATAAAATGATTGATTCAGGACGTCGACATTCGTGTGACGAAGGCGTTAAGATAGTGAGTTTGTCGCTCAATTCCAAATCGATTAAAATTAGCAGTTCATCGATTGAAACGATGATCTGTCCATCGCCGCGCGTGGTGGAAATATCCTAGCAAAAGGCCTTCAATCCATGGTAAAGTGGTCGTATGGAACCGGTATTACCAGAAGCTTGCCCGAAATGTGGAGGGCCCGGGTGCTTGCGGAATTTGGGCAAGATCAACAGATTGTATCCAGATGAATTTGCGTGGTTTCTGGGGATGTTTGCGTATTTCCACTATGCTTCTATGCCTTTCAACTACCTCTGCGAATCATGCGGCAATGAATTTGGAATTCGGACGACCTTAGGCAAGGTCTCGCTCGGGCTGCTGCTGATTCTCCTTGTTATGGCGATCAGTGCTGTCGTGGTCTATTTCTCCAGGGGATAGATCTGCTCAAAGACGCCGCCTCCGAGCAGGATTTCACCCTCGTAGAAGGCGCATATTTGACCGGGCGTCAGGGCGCGCTGGGGCTCTGCGAACTCGATATCAAAAGTAGTATCGTCGATTGCGGAAACGGTGATCGGAACAGACGCTGTGCGGTAGCGAGGGCGTGCTTCGATCGTAGTAACGTCCGTTAGCGGACGGTTGATGACGGTGACATTGCTCACGCGGCATTGGCTGGCATAAAGTTGCGGTGTGTCCGGGCGATCAAATGCGACGACCAGTTCTTTGGTGGCGGAACGTTTCTCTACGACGACGTAGGCCTCCTTGTAAGTGTTCGAGGCAACGCCCAGTCCGCGGCGTTGCCCCAGAGTATAAAGGTGCAACCCGCGGTGTTTCCCTAACTCTTTTCCCTCCTGGTTCACGATATCGCCTGGAATGTCGTCAACGTAGTTGCGCAGGAAGTCGACCATCTTCACCTCGCCGATAAAACAAATTCCCTGGCTGTCCTTCTTCTCCGCGTTCGGCAGCTTGTATCGACGGGCGACTTCACGCACATCAGGCTTGAGTAATTCACCGATTGGAAAACGTGCGTGGGCTGCCTGGTGCTGAAGCATCAGCGCTAGAAAATAGGTCTGATCCTTGTTCGGATCCATTCCACAGAGGATGTCGCTGGATCCATCTGCGCGGCTGCGTGTGCGGGCATAGTGTCCTGTGGCGACTGCTTCGAAATTCTCTTCCAGTGCATAGTCGAGAAAAACCCCGAACTTCATTTCTCGATTGCACATCACATCTGGATTGGGCGTGATGCCGTTGCGATAGCCATCCAGAAGGTAGCTGACGACGCGCTCTTTGTAGTCGCGCATCAAATTAACCACGCGGAACTCGATGCCGAGCGTGTCGGAGACAGCGCGTGCATCGTCGATGTCCTGTTGCCATGGACAATGGCCGACGATCTCGTCCTCATTGATCCAGTTTTTCATGTATGCGCCGACCACGTCGTGGCCCTGCTCCAGCAGCAATGCTGTGGCAGCGCTGCTGTCGACGCCTCCGGACATCGCTGAGAGAATTCTGGCCATGCTTCGACTTTTTTGGCACTTACATTTCTGCCAGATCTTCCGCCGGGTAGAGCCAGATTTCGCTGAGAGTCGGATGGTAGTGGGGGATGAGTGAGAAATCCTTCGCATTGGCGCGGAAGTGCACGGCAACAACGATTTCATGGATCAATTCGGTGGCTTCAGGGCCAACGACTGCGCCTCCCAGCAATTCTTTCGTTTCAGGATCGGCGATCAGTTTGACGAAGCCATCAGTTTCTCCATGCACCATCGACTTGCCGTGATCGTCAAATGGGTAGCTGGCGGTGATGACCGCACGTCCTTGCCTGGCCGCCTCCACTTCGCTGAGTCCCACGACCGCGACTTGCGGCTCCGTAAAGATGCCATAAAGCTTGAGCCGGTAATCCATCTCCTCGTGGCCAGAGGACTCTCCGCGCAAGAGTCGCGCGACATTGCGCGCCGCAACTTCTCCCTGATTGATTGCGACGTGCACAATTTCGAATGGGCCGCAAACATCCCCGGCAGCGAAGATGTGAGGCTGCGATGTCGCCATGGTCATGCCAGCCGAAATTTGTGCTCCCTGCGTTTCGACTCCGGCTTTCTCAAGTGCCAGGCCATCTGTCCCAGGACGACGCCCCAATGCCGCCAGGATCTCGTCCGCCTCAGCAGTGAATTGGCTACCATCTTGTTCAAAGGTGACAGTCTTCTTCGTGCCATCTGTCGACTTTCCAGCCGCCAGCAGCTTAGTGCCGCAGTGGATGGTCATGCCGCGCTTTTCCAGTGCGGTGCGTGTGGCTTCCGCTACATCAAGATCCATGCCGGTGAGCAATTGTGTGTTGCGCTGGATGACGGTCACCTTTCTTCCCAATCCTTCGTAATAGTGCGCCATTTCCAGTGCGATCGCTCCACCGCCGAGGACAATGATCGACTCTGGCACTTCTTTTCGGTCGAGGACATCGTCGCTGGTGAGGAAGCCAACTTCGCTCAGTCCCTCCACCGGCGGCACAAAAATCCGCGATCCCGTGGCGATGACAAACGCTCGTGCGGTGATCATTTGCGAAGCGGATCCGTCAATCGGTGTGGCCTCAATGGTGTTGGCGTCAACAAACTCTGCTGTGCCGCGAACGAGGTCGAAGCGCCCGTCCTGCAGCTGGCCACTGCGGTATTCCGCGAATTCGCCGATCAGCTTGCGTTTACGCTCGATGATGGCGTCTGCATCAATTCCAATGCTGTCTGCTCTGAGTCCGAACTCCTTTGCATGGCGAATGGTGCGGAAGCGGTTTGCGGACTCGATGAGCGTTTTGCTGGGCATGCATCCACGCAGAATGCACAGCCCGCCCAATTCTTTGGCTCCGTCAATGACGACCGTCCGCAGCCCTTCTTCGACTGCTGTGCGGGCGGCAGCGTAGCCACCACTGCCACCACCAATGATGGCGATATCGTAGGATTCAGAGGAGATTGAGTCGGAAGTGGATGACATAGCGAAAAGTGATGATTTCAGGCGAAATGAGGGCCGAAATGGCCTTGTCATTTCATTGCTCGGGTGGAAATGGCCAGTCGAGCAGCCTATCGAGGCGAAATAGGGCTCGCAACCACTAATAATATGCGTGAAAACAGCACGAAAGTTGCGATTTTTCTGTGGGAAAGGGTCAAAAACCGTGTATTGAATAACCTTTCCCCTTACGCCTTCTGCTGTAATTTAATTAGGTCTCCTTAACGAAATACAATGGTATCGAACGACGAATCCGTCCCAAACGAGCTGACCCCCGAGGACGCAAGTTCTGCGGCTCCAGAATCTGATCCAATCTCTAGCCAGGACGGCAATGCCGAAGTAGTGCCTGAGCGCATCGTGAAAGTCGACAGCGAATACAACGCGGCACAGATTCATAAGCTTGAGGGGTTGGATGCCGTTCGTAAGCGCCCAGGAATGTATATCGGTGACCCGTCGACCGAGAGAGGGCTGCACCATACGATTTTCGAGGTTCTCGATAACTCGATCGATGAGCACCTCGCTGGCTTCTGCGACACCGTAGATGTGATCCTCAGGGCGGACGGAACTTGCACAGTCAAGGACGATGGCCGGGGAATTCCGGTCGACATGCATCACGAGCACAATATGCCAGCTGTTGAACTGGTGCTCACGAATCTGCATGCGGGCGGTAAATTTGGCCAGGGTGCCTACAAGTACAGCGGCGGTCTGCATGGAGTTGGGGCCAAGTGTGTGAACGCATTGTCCGATTGGTTCCGCGCAGAGATTCGCCGAGAAGGCAAGGTGCATGCGATCAGTTTCGAAAAGGGAAAAACGGTTCCGCCTGGACTTGAGGTCGTGGGTAAGATGGAAGAAAATGGACGCACCGGCACGACCATTACGTTCATGCCTGACGCCACCATTTTCTCGTCTGGTATCGAGTTCAGTTTTGATTACCTGGTGCCCAGGTTACGTGAGTTGGCGTTCTTGAACGCGGGCATTCGAATCAATCTGCTAGACGATCGTGGTGAGCAGGTGCGCACGAAGGAATTTTACTACAGCAGGGGAATTCTTCAATTTGTTGAGGAGATCAACGAGACGAAGAGTGTCCTTCACCGGGAGCCAATGGTGATCAATGGCCGCCGCAAGGTGGACGTGGAAATCAATGGTGAAGTCCGAGAAGAAGACTGCTTCGTGGAAATCGTGATGCAGTACAACGATTCTTACAATGACCAGATTTTGTGCTTCGCCAACTCGATTCACAATGGTGACGGCGGCACCCACCTCACAGGATTTCGGACTGCATTGACGCGCACCGTCAATCAATACGGTAAAAGCGCGAACCTCATTAAGGACAAAGATCCGCCACTCACTGGTGACGATGCCCGTGAAGGATTAGTTTGCGTTCTCAGTGTGAAACATCCGAATCCTGGCTTCAGTTCGCAGACCAAGGAAAAGCTGGTGAATGCGGAAGTGGAAGGTGTCGTGAGTTCGATCATGTCCGAGGGACTGGGCATGTTCTTCGAAGAGAATCCGGCAATCGCACGGAACATTATTGACAAGGCGATGAATGCTTCGCGTGCACGTGAGGCTGCGCGAAAGGCTCGCGAGACTGTTCGTAAATCTGCGCTGACTGGCGGAGGCTTACCCGGCAAGCTGGCTGACTGCACCGTGCGTGATCCGTCCAAGACTGAACTTTACATTGTTGAGGGTGATTCCGCTGGTGGTTCTGCTAAGCAGGGCCGGGATCGTCGCACGCAGGCAATTTTGCCACTGCGAGGCAAGCTGATCAATGTTGAAAAGGCACGACTGCACCGCGCGCTGCAGAACAAGGAAATTCAAACTATGATCACCGCCATTGGCGCAGGGATCGGCGAAGGTGAAGCTGAGGGATCATTCAATCTGGACAAGGCGAGATACCACAAGATCATCATCATGACAGATGCTGATGTCGATGGCTCTCACATTCGCACATTGTTGCTGACGTTCTTCTGCCGGCAGATGGAACCGCTGGTGCGCGCCGGCTATGTCTACATCGCGCAGCCACCGCTTTACCTTGTGACCAGAAAGAAGCGTCAGGAATATGTGCAGGACGACGCTGAGTTGAATAAGATTCTCATTTCACTGGGAGCTGATGAAGTGAAGTTGAAGAACCTCGCTGATGACACACTAATTCCATCAGAGAAAGTGAAGGATATCCTGACGCTGCTGAGCAAGCTTTCGCGCTACAGTGATATCATTGGCCGGACCGGCGGTGACTTCGAAACCTATATCACAAAGCGAAGCGAGGGCGGTGATTTTCCGCAGTATATCCTGCACATCAGAGAAGGAAATGAGGAAAGCATCCTCTACTTCCTGACGGAGTCCGATGTGAAAACATTTGCTTCGGAAAATCGGGATCTTCGATTGTTCGGATACGAACCAGAGGAAGGGGATGATGGCAAATCTGGCGATGGCGTTTTAGTGTCGCGTCGTGCACGGGTGATTGAGATTCACGAAGCGCGTCCGATCAAAAATCTAATGGGCCAACTGGCAGATGCAGGTCTCAAATTGGACCACTACTCTGCGCAAGATCAGCCATTGTTTGAGGTCATCGAGGGTGAGGGAGATAATACCAAAGCGCATCCGGTTTTTGCTGTGCCAGAGATCCTCGAAACGATTCTGGATATTGGCAAACGCGGATTGACGATCAAACGATTTAAGGGACTGGGTGAGATGAATGCCAAGGAATTGTTTTCCACCACCATGGATCCCGTAAAACGTAAGCTTCTGCGAGTGAAACTCGATGAAGACAATGAAGTCGAAGCTGACCGAATGTTCACCGTTCTCATGGGTGACATCGTCGAACCGCGCCGTCGTTTCATCGAGGACAATGCACTCAATGTCCGCAACCTCGACATCTAGCCCCACCCCAGCCTTTTTCCCTCTCTTTTTGACTTTCTATCATGGCCGCTGAAGACGATCCGACGATCCCCGACCAACCAGAAGAAGACATCCAGCCGATCAATGTTGCTGACGAGATCAAGAACTCGTTTCTTGACTACTCGATGTCGGTTATCATTTCTCGTGCGCTGCCGGATGTGCGCGATGGGCTGAAGCCCTCGCAGCGTCGCCTGCTCTACGCGATGTTCAACGACTTGAGTCTGCACCCGAATCGGGCTCACTTGAAGTGTGCACGCATCGTTGGTGACACCATGGGTAAATATCACCCGCACGGTGACCAGGCGATTTATCCTACGCTGGTGAATATGGCGCAGCCATGGACCATGCGTGATATTCTAGTAGACGGTCAGGGTAACTTTGGTTCTGTGGAAGGGGATCCCCCTGCTGCCATGCGTTACACGGAGGCGCGACTGACGCACCTCGGCGTATCGCTGATGCAGGACATGGACAAGGACACGGTCGACTTTGTCCCGAACTATGATGAGACAAATCGTGAGCCGAGTGTTCTGCCCGCAGCATTCCCGAACCTGCTGGTCAATGGTGGAACGGGTATTGCCGTCGGAATGGCGACCAATATTCCGCCACATAATCTGATCGAAGTTATCGAAGCGATTTGTCAGCAGATCGATAATCCACAGATTACGATCGATGAGATTGGATTGATCATCAAAGGGCCCGACTTCCCGACTGGTTGTACCATTCTCGGATTCAACGGTATCAAGCTGTATCAACGCACTGGTCGTGGCGGCATGCGCGTGCGCGGAACAGCGACGATCGAGGAGATGAAGGGGAATCGTGAGCAAATCATCATCACGGAGATTCCTTACAATGTGAACCGTGCGACGCTGTGTGAACGCGTTGGCGAACTCGCGAATCAGAAGATTCTGCCCGAAATCTCAGGCGTTCGCGATGAATCTGACGAGAACACACGAGTGGTGATCGATTTGAAGCGCGAAGCGCGATCGCAGGTCGTATTAAACTCTCTCTACAAGCACACAGCGCTGGAATCATCGTTCTCTGTGAACATGCTCGCGATCGATAATCGCAAGCCGAAGTTGCTCAATATTAAGGAAGCACTGACGTGTTATATCGAGCACCGCCGTCAGGTGATTTTACGCCGCACGCGTTATCTGCTGGGCGAAGCTGAGCGTCGCGCTGAGCGCCTCGAAGCATTGCTGCTGGCACTGGGGCGCATCGATGATTTTATCCAAATGATCCGTGACTCTGCCTCACGTGATGAGGCAAAAGAGAAAATCAAAGCCTACATGTTCACGCATGAAGCGGCTAAGTCGATGGGCATTTTGATCCGCGGTCAGGCCAGCATTGTGGGCGATCAATATGTGTTCACTGATGTGCAGGTGAACCACATCCTTGAGCTACGACTTTACCAATTGACCGCGCTGGAACGCGACAAGATCAAAGGCGATTACGATGGCATTCTTGAAGAAATCAAGGAATTGCTTGATATCCTGGCGAAGGAAGCCCGAGTGTTGCAGATCATCAAGGATGAGCTCAATGAGATCAAAGACAAGCACGGGACACCGCGCCTGACTCGTATTGAAGTTGATCCCGGTGAACTCAATATTGTCGACCTGATTGCCAACGACTCGATGGTCGTCACCCTGACGCATCGCGGATACATCAAGCGCACTAATGTTGCCGAATACCGTGCTCAGCGTCGTGGTGGCAAAGGGCTGCGCGGCATGGCAACACGCGAAGTCGATGAAGGAGAAGAGGCTGATTTCGTTGAGCACTTGTTCACTGCGCAGGCGCACGATTACCTGTTGTTCTTTACGAACACGGGGCGTGTCTACGTTGAGCGTGTCTTCCAAGTGCCGGAAATGCCGCGCACCTCTCGTGGACGCTCGATCAAGAATTTGCTCGATCTTCAGCCTGATGAAAAAATTGCAGCGACCCTGCGTATCATTGGAGCGGGCGAAAATGATCGTGGCAGTACATTTACTGACGACTCGTTCGTGTTCTTCGCAACACGTTCAGGTCGGGTAAAGAAGACCCGCCTTTCAGAATTTAAGAACTATCGCGCGGGCGGTATCAAAGCGATCAACATCGAAGAAGGCAATGAGCTGATCGAAGTGAAGCTGACCAATGGTGAAAACGACATCTGTCTGGTCACCAACAATGGCTACTCCGTTCGATTCAATGAGAACGCCACTCGGGCGATGGGCCGCTCATCGCGCGGTGTCACAGGTGTCCGGCCTCGGGAAGGCGACTTCCTGGTGGCGCTCGTCGTCGTGGACGAATCAGCACAATTGCTTGTGGCTTCTGAGCGCGGTCTTGGTAAGCGCACGAGCTTTGGCGAGTATCGGACCAAAGGACGCGGTGGCAAAGGCATGATCACCATGAAGGTGACCGAGAAGACGGGCAAAGTGATCAGTGCCCTGCCTGTGACCGATGAAGATGAACTGATGCTCATGACCAATAGTGGCCAAAGTGTCCGAATTCCAGTCTCAGAGATTCGTGAAACCGGCCGCAACGCGCAGGGAGTTCGACTCATCAATCTGGCTGACGGCGAGAAATTGCAGGATCTCGCAAGAGTGCCGAAAGAGGAAGTAACGGACGAGGAAGCGGAAGATGAAGGCGCGAATGACGGAGAAGCTTCAGATGCAACTGCAACTGCAACTGCAACTGCAACTGCAA
>JBNMNB010000114.1:0-23204 GCA_051270635.1 Verrucomicrobiales bacterium
AGGATCGTCGGTAATTCGATAGAGTTCTGCGTGGCTCAAATCCCGGTTAGCGACAAGTTTCCACTGCTGGTGGACAACGGCTGAGCTGACCCAGTGGTCAGGGCGATTCTTCGGGGCTGGCCATGCTGATGGGAACTTCCAGAACAGCGGTTTCTTGCGCTCTGCCATGTTCTCATTTCCGCGCAGCACTTCTACAATGCTGACGCCGTCTGGTGTGTAACCAGAGGGGAACTGCGCGCCCGCGACTTCACAGAAAGTAGGCAGCAGATCGACTGCAGAGATCAAGGAAGTGGTGTCCACTTTATCAGCGGTAACCTTCCCCGGCCAACGCACGATGAACGGGACACCGATCCCGCCCTCAAAAAGCGCGCCCTTGTAACCGCGGCGTCCTCCTGTGGTGCCTTTGGCAGCGCCGATCCCCCACCCTGCTCCTGTTGCTGTGTCGTATTGCAGTTTCAATTCAGTAGTCCCGGCGGCTCTTGCCGGACCATTGTCAGAGCTGAAAATAACAAGCGTTTCCTGTGTGAGTTTTAACTCGTCGAGAATTTCTAACACTTTACCAATTCGATCGTCGGCATGCGACAAAACAGAGGCGTAGTGGCGGTCGGCATCGCTTTCTATTTCCCGAAAGCGCCACTCGTATTTCGGAACTGTGTGAAATGGCGTGTGCGGCTCATGTAACCAGAGATTGATAAAAAAAGGTTTCGCCTGGCGCGCGCTTTCGCGAATAAAGCGGACAGCATTGGCAGCATCCTCGTGCACAGGCATCTGTTCACCAGCGCAATTGAAAGCACCGTAATCATCGTAGCCGTAGGCACTTGGCAATGGAGAATCAGGGATCATGTCATTCGCCAGGTGCCACTTGCCGAAGTGTGCCGTTGCATAACCAGCCTGACGAAGCATGCGGGGAAGCGCAGGCGCACTGGTATCGAGCCAGTCCGGCATGTTGCGCCGGGCATTGCTGGGAACCCAGGCGAAATGCCCGTCAATATTGTAACGCGCCGGAAAGTGCCCGGTCATCACTGCTGTGCGACTGGGCGAACAGACTCCACTGGCGACTGTGAAGCGATGGAAGTCAGTTCCCTCGCGAGCCAGCCGGTCAATGTTGGGTGTCTTGATATAAGGGTGCCCGTGACAGCTGAGATCGCCCCAGCCCCAGTCATCCGCAAAAATAAAGACAATGTTAGTCTTGGCTTGCAGCGCTTGCGTGGCCAGCGCCAGAACACAACACGTGATAAGAAGTGCAGATTTCATTCGGTTCATCATTCAAATTATTCGGATTATTCAACTGGCTCTTTTAATTGCATTCTCAGGAATCCACTTTTCGGCGTCACGCTTGCGTTTGATTTCCCAGGCTTTCTTCGACAATTTTTTATGTTCTTCTGCCGTCCCGTCCAATGGCCAGTTAGGATCCGCACGGTGCGCTTCTTTGAAGATCTGCTTCGCACGCGTCACCAGCTCCGGACGTGACTCTGCCAGATCGGTGGATTCACCGGCATCCTTAGCCAAGTCGTAGATCTCGATCTTCTTATCGATGCCATTGCGAACCGCCTTCCAATCTCCAAATCGCGCTGCCTGCACCGGCTTTTCGCCCAAATGCAGCTCCCAATAGAAGTAGTCCCGCCTGGGTGCGTCTCCCCCTTTTAAATACTGCACCAACGAATGCCCATCGGTCTCATATCCTTCAGGCAAAGGGGCACCACTCAGTTCCACAAAGGTCGGCATGAGATCCCAGAACGCCCACGGTTGAGCATCCACACGAGCAGCCGGAACCGTCCCCGGCCACCATGCCAACGCCGCCTGCCGAAGCGCACCCTCATACATTCCTCGCTTGAATCCGCGCATCCCATTGCTCGCCTGATTGAAGCGTTTGCCAATCTCAGACGTGGGATTGAAAGAAGAACCGTTGTCGCCTGAAAAAATCACCAGCGTATTCTCTGCGATCCCCAGGTCGCGCAATGTATCGATCATCTCGCCCATGTCTGAATCTACGCGCGTCACTTGTGCCGCATACGCTTTTTGCTGATCGCTCCACGGCATCTCATTGTAGATACCATAGTCATCAATTTCATGACGGCCATGTGGCAGCGTGATCGCATAGAACATCATGAACGGATTTTTGCCATTCTCCCGCAGCCACTTGACCATGTCGTTCTGAATCAACTCCTGGGCATAAGTTTCCCCAACGTTTTGCCCGTCATTCCCCGGAAGAATAAATGGCTGATCATCATCATAGAGGTAGGTGGGAAAGTAAGAGTGCGCATGACGCTGGCAGTTGTAGCCAAAAAAATGGTCAACTCCCTGCTTCTCCGGACTGCCTGGAGAATCAAAGAATCCCATCCCCCACTTGCCAAAAGTCGACGTCGCATAGCCGCCAGCCTTTGCCACCTCGGCGATCGTGACCGTTTTATCCGGCAGTGGCAATTGTCCTTCGGGCGGAACTTCATAATTCCCTCGCACAGGGCAATGCCCCGTGTGCAGCCCAGTAAAAAACGACGACCGACTGGGAGCGCAGACACTTGTCCCACAGTATGCTTGCAGGTAGCGGGTTCCCTCCGTCGCCATTTGGTCGAGCCGGGGTGTCTTAATTAATTTCTGCCCATAGCAGCCTAAGTCACCCTGCGCGATATCATCACTCAGGACAAAAATGAAATTCGGAGTCTTTGGGTTCTGCGCATTGCTGGCCGAAATGCAGCAGAGCGCGATTCCTGCTGCCTGCAGCAGCCGATGGAATGGGGAGGAGTTCTTGATCTTCACGTTCATCATTGGTTCGCAAAACCCTGAAGCAATCGCATGAAAAACTCCCGCACTTTCTTTCAATCGTCCGCCAGGAGAAAATTCGCGCCCAGGCGCCCACTGATTCCACTGGACGCGATTCGTGTTTAGCGCTTTGCTTGCACTACTATGGGACAAATCATCCTTGGCGTCAGCGGCTCGATCGCCGCTTATAAAGCAGCCGACATTGCCAGCCAACTAACGAAGCTGGGGCATTCAGTGACCGCTGTCATGACGGCAGATGCGCGGGAATTTGTTACCCCACTGGTGCTGCAAACACTTTCGAAAAATCCTGTTGTGACCGGCCTCTACGATGAAAAGGAAAGCTGGCGTCCGGGACACATCGCGCTTGCTGACTCAGCTGACTTGATTCTGCTGGCACCGGCGACGGCAAACTTAATCGCGAATCTTGCCTGCGGACTGGCTCCCGATGTACTCACCGCAATATGCCTGGCCAGCAGGGCAAAATTTCTAATTGCTCCCGCGATGAACGGCAAAATGTGGACGCACCCGGCGACGCAACGCAATGTATCGACACTGCAAGAATGGGACTACCAGTTTATCGGCCCGGACCAGGGCATGCTATCCTGCGGCTACGAGGGAGTGGGAAGACTGTGGCCAGTAGAAGGCATAGTCGAGCAGGCGCAGGCGCTGCTGCAGCAAAATTCCGATTCCACTCTCGATCAATCCTGACAGTGAAGATCCTGATCACGGCTGGCCCGACCAGAGAGGCAATCGATCCGGTGCGCTATCTGAGCAACCGTTCTTCTGGCAAAATGGGCTACGCAATTGCGTCGGAAGCCGTCCGCGCAGGACATGAGGTAACCTTGATCACCGGGCCAGTTTCTCTATTGCCACCAGACAATTTGAAGGTGGTTGAGATCGAGTCTGCACAGCAATTGTTCGAAGCTGTGGAAGAAAACATTGCTGCGGTAGATGTTGCAATCATGACGGCAGCGGTCGCAGACTATCGGCCGATCCATGTGGCCGATGAGAAAATCAAAAAAACGGATTGCAGCATGACGCTCGAACTGGAGTGCACGCCCGATACTCTGGGCAGCGCGCGCAGTGTGTTCGAATTCTCTGGATTGTTAGTCGGATTCGCCGCCGAGACAACCAATGTGGCCATCAATGCGCGCGCAAAACTTGATCGAAAAGGCTGCGACATGATCGTCGCAAATGATGTATCTCAGCCAGGGATAGGATTCGATAGCGACCACAATGCGGTCACCATTTTTTTCTCTGACGAAGGAAGCACGGTAATTCCGAAAGCCAGTAAACAGGCCATCGCAAATGAACTGGTGCGCATTATTGCAGAGGAATGGAAGGCGAGAATAGAACAATAATGAAGCGTCCCTTTTTCAAATGACTACGCCTGACGAAACACCAGAGAATTCCGCACCGAGGCAACCGCCGCCGCGCTTCAATCGCTCGAATCCCCTGTATGACAGCCTGCTGGAATTAAAGCTGGAGAAAGAACGTGAAGTTCCGCGTTTTGCGATCTGGACGAATGACAGCGCTAAGACTGCCTGGCTTATTTCACCTATTTCGATGTCGATCCTCGCTGCAGTATTGCTTGCCATTGGCGTGGGGTATTTCTATTTCCGATTGGCGCCTGCCACGCAATCTCAGGTAATGGTGGAAAAACGCACCCTGCCTCAGCTTACTAATGATGAGGAGATCGCTGCCATTCACGCGTCCATCAGCGGCTTTATCGCTGCCGAGACTCTGGAAGATCAACTGACATTCGTCCGACACCCGGAGCGGTCGCGACGACGGATGGAAGAATACTACAGCAGGGAGAGCATCAGAACCAAGCGACAAGTCATCGACTACCCGATGATCGCAAAGACAGACCTGCCACCTCGCTATCACTTCTTTGTCGCACAGGCACTCTGCAGCGACAATAGCCGCCCGGTGTTCACCGTCATGCAAAGCGGCCTACGCTACCTGATAGATTGGGAATCCTCGGTGGGCTATAACCCGATGGGATGGGATACTTATCTAAGGCTGAAGCCGCACACTCCGCTGGACTGGCGAATCCATGTGACCCCCTCAGATTATTTCACCGGCGCTTTCTCGGATCCGACACTGTGGAAATCTGTTCGCCTCTCATACCCGAATTCCGATTCTGTGAACTACGCATGGTATCCCGTCGACCACGCTGACGCTGCTACGTTGGCAGCACTGACCCAACCGGGTTCCAGTCGCCCGCTGATTTTAAAATTGTCGTTTATCGATTCCTCAGGAATGGCACCGCAGCTTCAGTTGTTGAAACTTGTGAATGACACTTGGCTCATTCCTTAAAAAAACGGGCTGAGTCAATTCAGCTGACAATAGAAGCCCGTCTCCTGCGTGCGAATCCCACCATTGCACCCAACAACAAAAAGGAAGCAGTGCCAGGCTCAGGAACGGCGGCAGCGATCCAGCCAATGTCATTCAAGAAGGCAACATCCAACTCGGTGATTTCTTTGCGAACCCCAGCCGCAATAGCGGGCCCCATCAGCGCATCCTGAGTAGCACCATCCGACAATCGTTTACTGGAGACACCGGAGGCAATATGTCCACAAGCCCCACGCCAGACCCACCGTTGGCAGCAATCGCATTTGCTCCATTCCAAGTCGTACCTGATCTCTGATTATCCCAGGAATTCGATGTTCCCACCCCAATCGAGTGAAGAATCTCATGCAACGCTACGGTATAAAGATCAATTTTCCCCGCCGCGGGAGCCGTCGTGTGATCAAAGTGCCAGAAACTGGCAAGCTCGGCATCGCTGTCGATACTGCCGTCATTGTCGGTATTCACATCGAACCACAGATTGCCGATTGATGATCCCAATTTAATATCTACACCGCTCCCGCCGAAGTCAGAAATCCGCCCAATTTCAGGCCCGCCACCGCGTGCCATGTGGGTATCGGCTAGAGTGGCTGCCGCTCCGTAACTGCTGCCCTTTCCTGACAGAGCTGCCCCAGCCGGGCCACCTTGGGCAAGGGTCGTGCCGGTAAGACTGCGTGCGCCCACGTAAACGATCACCGTGTTTGCGGCGATCGGATTGGCCACCGGATCATAGTCGATAGTAGCGTTAGTCGTGGGGGGTGTGTACTGAGTCGTGACCGTCACTGTATTGCCGCCATCAATGAAGTCACTCTGGTTGACTTCGGTTAGCGAAGAAGTGATCAGAGTGCCAATATCCGCCGCTGCCTGATCGATAGCTGACTGGGAGGCACCGCCCCCTTGACCTGCAAATCCATAAGTATCAAGGCTGTAGTCCAGCATGAAATTTAGCGCAGAGGCCGAGTGAAAGCCCACTGACAGTGCGAAAATTAGAAGAAATCTGTGAATCATGCGAGGCAAATGATGTTTGGATATCACTGTTTTTATGAATTAACTTGAAATTCTAACAATGATTGATAATATTCATAAATCAAGCCATTGTCCGTAAAAATTTCAGAATCTCTTGTCAGGGAGGCCACCGCAGCTATTGCTGCCTCTTTTTCACACATTTAATTTCTATCCCTCCAGAACATGGCTGATCCCCTCATTTCCTCTGCAATCCGCGCCGCTCGAGAGGCCGGAGCCCTTCTCAAAGAAAATTTTGGCACTCCTCTGAAAGTCAATGAGATGCAGGACCATGACATCAAATTGGAACTGGATGTGCAGAGCCAGGATTTGATCGCCAAGATCTTGCTGACCGCGCACCCGGATCACGCATTTTTCGGTGAAGAGGGCATCGAAGGCGCACAGGACAGTGCCTACCAGTGGATCGTCGATCCGATCGACGGCACCGTGAATTATTTTTACTCAATCCCTCACTTCTGTATTTCCATCGCACTTAGGCATCAGGGAAAAATCGTGCTGGGAGTGATCTACGATCCCCTCCTGGATGAACTCTATCAAGTGGAGAAAGGCAAAGGAGCGCAACTCAACGGCAAGCCCATTCATGTGAGTGATCGCAATCTTAAGAATGCCGTGATTACGATCGGATTCTCCAAGGACAAGGCATCGATCGACGCAGGACTCGAGCGCTACAAGCAAATCGCCTACAGCGTCAGGAAGACGCGAGTGTTTGGCAGCGCAGCGCTGGCGCTTGCCTATATCGCATGCGGTCGACTGGATGCCTACATTGAAGAACAGATCAGCATATGGGATATCGCGGCTGGATGGCTACTTATTGAAGAAGCAGGTGGCCTGGTCGAAGTGCGAGACAGCCCGGTCAAACAAGGGAAGCAGGCGATCATTGCTTCAAATAATACGATTGACCTGTCAGCTGTGCCCAGGAATTGAGGGTCATGCACTGCGGCCGGCAGCCTCTACTTTGAGGGCAGAATCTAAATCAAAATGAGATTGGCCGTTCTCAAAGATTCTTTTTAAGCGTTTTTCACAATTTAGTCGAAAGGTTGGCCCAAGAATTGCTTTGCACTTTCTCCATCGAGCCTTAAAATCTCGATAAGTTATGCCCGGCCCCGCACTCACGCAGTCACTGTCGCAGCAGCAGAAGCTGTCACCTCAAATGCAGCAAAGCCTGCAGGTATTGCAGGCGGCAACACTTGAGCTGCGCCAGTTGGTGCAACAGGAGCTCGCAGAAAATCCGGTCTTGGAAGACGAGATGACAGACATCTCACTGGAGCAACAACAGGAGGAGGAGGCAAAGGAGACTGACAGCGAAATCGAGGCACTGACCCAACTGGACGAAGACTGGCGCGACTACATGCAGCAACTGCGACGGAACAGCGGCAGCTCCAGTGACCAGGATGCAAAACGCCAGTTCCTGTTCGACTCTCTGGTTGAGCCCATCACGCTCCAGGAACACCTGATGACCCAACTGTCGACGGCTGATGACCCGAAAGAGGTGCGCGATTTGGCGGAGATGCTGATTGGCAACATTGACGATCGCGGATTCTTGCAGATATCAATTGATGAATTCAGTCTCACCGCTGGCATCCCTTTAAAAATTCTGCAATCAGCGAAAGAGTTGATCCAGTCGTTCGATCCGGTAGGCGTTGGATCAGAGAACCTTCGTGAATGCCTTTTAGTGCAGCTGAAGCGGCTAGGCAAAGAATTCAGCCTGGAATATCGAGTCGTCTCCTCCCATCTGGATGACCTGGCACGCAAACGCTACCCGCAAATTGCCAAGAAACTTTCGGTCACAGTCGAGCAGGTTTCCGGTGCGGCAGAAATGATCGCCACCTTGAATCCGAAACCAGGCGGTGCGTTTTCTTCATCACCTGATTTCTACATTGCGCCAGACGTCACTGTCGAATGGGACGGAGCCAAGTGGGTGCCACGTCTGAACGAAGAGCACATCCCGCGCCTGCGTATCAGCAATACGTACAAAGAAATCCTATCCAATCAGAGCAGCGATACGAACGTGCGCAGCTACATTCGCGACAAGATCCGCGGCGGAAAATTCCTCATTAAAAGTATCCATCAGCGGCAGGAAACGATCCAGGGAATTGCGCAAGAGATCGTCGACCGGCAGGTAGAGTTCATGGAGAACGGCAAGACGCACTTAAGGCCGATGAACATGGCTCAGGTGGCGGAAACCGTAGGCGTGCATGAAACAACAGTCAGTCGGGCAATCGCAGGCAAGTACATGACTACCCCACACGGCCTGTTTGAAATGAAATACTTCTTCACCTCAGGTTACGAGACGGATTCCGGTGAGAGCATGAGCAATACCAGCGTCAAAAACGCGCTGAATGACCTGGTGAAGAGCGAAGAATCCAAGGCACCCCTCAGCGATCAGAAACTAGTGGAAAAATTGAAAGAGCAGGGCATCAATATTGCTCGCCGCACCGTAGCTAAATACAGGGACGAGCTGCATATTCTCCCCAGCCATCTGCGCAAGTCCTTTTGATCCAGCGGTAAGCTTGATTCGATTGACCTCGCGGGCATCCTGCCCCACTGAATAGGGTATGTCCTCTGGCTCGGATCAATCAAGCCCGCATCAGTCCATTCACATCTTTTCACAGCAATCACTTTCATGGTTACCGAAGAAGCCGTCCGCCAGGCACTAGCATCCGTTAAATACCCCGGCTACAGCAGGGACATCATTTCATTCGGACTGGTCAAGGAGATCCAGATCAATGGCGCAGATGTCACTGTAAAAATACAAATTGCCACGCGCGATCCAGCGCTTCCGCAGCAGATCCACACGGATGCCACCGCCGCATTAGGCAAGGTGCCCGGTATTCAATCTGCGGAAATTGATATCGACATTCAGGAACCCGCAGCAGCGTCATCCGGCGCAGGAGCTGTCGGCAAATCGGTCATTCCCGGCGTAAAAAACATCATCGCCGTAGCCAGCGGCAAAGGCGGCGTCGGAAAGTCGACCGTCTCGGCCAACCTGGCAGTCGCACTTGCCTCCAGCGGAGCATCCGTCGGATTGTGTGACTGTGATCTTTACGGGCCCAGCATGGCTTTGATGTTCGGCACAGATGAACGTCCGCTCGCCACTGAAGACAACGAGATCATTCCCATCGTCCGGCACGGTGTGAAATTGATCTCCATGGGCTTGCTGCTCAGTGACGCTTCTCCAGTGATCGTTCGCGGTCCAATGGCCACGCGTTACACACAGCAGTTCCTCCAGCAGGTGTTGTGGGGTGATCTCGACTACCTGATTCTCGACCTGCCTCCCGGCACTGGTGACATTCAGCTTACCATCGTTCAAACAGTCACCGTCACAGGTGCCGTTGTTGTCACCACACCTCAGGAAGTTGCCCTCATCGACGCTCGCAAAGCGGTATCCATGTTCGCCAAGGTCAATGTTCCGATCCTCGGCATCGTCGAGAACATGAGCTACTTCCGCTGCCCAGACACCGACAAGCGTTACGACATCTTCGGCAGCGGCGGCGGACAACAGGAAGCGGATCGCATCGGCGTGCCACTGCTGGGACAGATTCCAATCGATATCGCCACACGCGAGGGCGGCGACAACGGAACCCCCATCGCCCTGCAGTCGGTCGAAACCAACGAGATAAGCGCATCCTTTGCCAGCATCGCCGACAAGGTAAAAGCAGCGGTGAGCACGCCAACCTCTTAAGGCACGGCAAAACGATCCATTTCTGACTGGAATCATGCGTGCGCACTCGGTAGATTGCGTCCGCATGCTCTCATTCCTGCAGATGGCGATTCCGTCCGCGCTTGTTCTACTTTCTAACGCAGCGTTAGAGATAGCAGAGGCTGAACCCCTGTCATCAGAGATCTCTCAAATCGAGTTCTTCGAAACCGATGTTCGCCCGCTGCTGTCCCAACACTGCTTCAAGTGCCACAGCGAGAAGGCTGAGCAACAGGGCAAACTCAAAGGTGGATTGCACGTTGATCATCTTGCCGGACTACTGAAGGGCGGCGATTCCGGGCCGTCCATCATTCCAAAGGACAGCGCGGGAAGCAGGCTCATCGAGGCGATCAGATACGCCAACGATGACACCGCCATGCCACCCAACGGCAAGCTCTCTGACGCAGAAATTGCCACGTTAACGCAATGGGTTGACATGGGTGCTCCGTGGCCAGGCGCAGATGTTGCCAAGCTGATGGCCGAAGCTTCTAAAGATGCCGGGGAAGCCTACGATTGGGAAAAATTCCGCCGCGAACATTGGTCGTTTCGACCAGTGCTCAAACCAGAGGTTCCACCCGTACTTGATTTAGAGTGGGGCAACAACGAAATTGATTCCTTTGTGCTCCAGCGGCTCGAGGCAGCAGGCATTCGCCCTACCATTCGCGCTACACGACGCACATTGATCCGACGGGCCTATCTCAATCTCATTGGATTGCCTCCTGAGCCCGAGGCGGTTGACCAGTTCCTCGCTGACGACAGCCCTGCTGCATTCTCGAAAATCATCGACACACTACTCAACTCCCGCCACTACGGCGAACGCTGGGCACGCCACTGGCTGGATGTCGCCCGTTACAGCGATGGTCACGGTGGCTTCGGTGACAATGCAGCATTACCGAAAGCCTGGCGCTATCGCGACTGGGTAGTGGATGCATTGAATGCCGATATGCCCTACGATTCCTTTGTGCGCCAGCAGATCGCGGGTGACCTGTTGGCGGATCAGGAACGTGATCCCATTGCCACGGGCTTCTTTGTCGTAGGCCCGACCTACCAGTCCGATGGTGGCGATCCAGAAGCGGTCGCACAGGCAAAGGCTGAGACCTTATCCGATCGCGTGGATACGGTATCGAGAGCCTTCCTCGGGCTGACAGCAGCATGTGCCCGCTGCCACGATCATAAGTTCGATCCCATCACCGCCAAGGACTACTACGCGTTGGCAGGCATCTTTCAGAACACTCGCAAAGCCGAACATCCGGTAGTTCCCAAACAAACAGTCACCGCATTCCACGCCGGGCAACAGGCAATTAAAGACCAGCAAGAAGCCATCAAGAAATTCATCAACGACGCAGCGAAGCGCCTTGAGATAAAACCAAAACAGGCGGAGAAAGCACTGGATGATACCGACCAAGACCTGCTCAAACAGATGCGCGAAGAATTGGAGCTGCGCAAAAATCAGGCGCCGCAAAAATTTGAATTCGCCCATGTGCTGGCGGACACTGGCGCGCAGGACATGCATGTCGCATTGCGCGGAGATTTGCGCAAACCGGGCGAGAAGGTGCCACGTCGCTTCCTGCAGATTTTTTCGCAAGGTGAGCCCACGGCTTACGTCACAGAAAATGGCAGCGGCCGTAGGGAGCTGGCTCATTCCATCACAGCCCCTCACAATCCTCTCGTTGCCAGAGTGATCGTCAATCGCGTCTGGCAGTGGCACTTTGGCCAGGCACTGGTGCGCACTCCCAGCAACTTCGGCACGCTGGGAGAATCCCCCACTCACCCGCAACTGCTCGACTGGTTGGCTGCCACTTTCGTTGAAAATGGCTGGTCTCTCAAACAGCTGCATCGGCAGATCCTGCTGTCGTCGACATGGCAGATGAGCAGCCGCCATGACAAGAACAAATTCAGCCAGGACGGCGACAACCGACTGCTCTGGCGAATGAATCCTCGCAAGCTTGATGTGGAGAGTTGGCGTGATTCATTGCTTGCTGTCACGGGTGACCTCGACCGCACGCTTGGCGGCGAACCGATCACTGACATTTTGAAAAGTCCACGGCGCACACTTTACGCAATCGTGAGTCGGACGGGTGACAAATTCGACTCCGATGCCTTCCTGCGCCTGTTCGACTTTCCAGCAGCCAGTTCAACCAGTGCCGGACGCGCAGTCAGCACAGTCCCGCAGCAGTATCTATTCATGCTGAACAGTGACTTCATGTTAGAAAGGGCAGCGTCCCTGGCCAAGCGCTGGAGCACCGCCAATGGTAACCTCACTAACCGGCTGGGACAACTCTATCAAACGCTCTATTCACGCGCGCCCGCTCCCGCTGAAATCACGATCGCCCGCGAATGGTTCGGTAAGGATAGCCATTCAGAACAAAAATGGCAGCAATACGCGCAAGTGCTTCTCAGCGCCCACGAATTGATGCAAATCCAGTAACTCTTCAGCCCGCTATTGCCAATCGAATTCACGAAAGGTATCATTTCTAAGCCCTCCCCGCATTTCCGATGAAGTTTCTGCAACACGAATTAGCCTACCGCCGCGCGACTCAAAATCTCTCCAGACGCGAGGCCCTTCGAAAAATGGGTGCCGGTATTGGCAGCATTGGTCTGGCAAGTGTGTTAGGCACGCACGCCAACGCATTCACCACTGAGCGAATGTCCCCACTTGCTCCTAAAGCGCCCCATTTTGCGCCCAAGGCTAAGCGGATCATCCAACTCTTTATGCCAGGTGGCCCTTCTCAGGTCGACACCTTTGACTACAAGCCGATGATCGCCAAGCACGCTGGTGAGCGACCGGACAGCGTCAATCGCAAATCACTTCGCAACACGAAGATGGGACTGATGCCTTCGCCGTTCGGCTTCAAGCAATACGGCCAGAGCGGCAAGTGGGTAAGCGACATTTTTCCCGAAACGGCCAAGTGCGTGGACGACATCTGTTTTGTCCATTCGATGCACACCGATATTCCAGAACACGCTGGTGGCATCCTCATGATGAACGTCGGCGCCTTGCAACCCAATCGCCCCAGCATGGGATCGTGGCTCACTTATGGATTGGGTGCCGATACAGAAAACCTGCCAGGCTTCGTCGCGCTGTCACCTCGTGCACAACCGCGCGGCAAACTCGCCAATTGGGGCAATGCCTTTCTGCCTGGCGCCTACGCTGGTTCCTATGTAAACATTCAGCACATGAAGCCCGATGCCGTCATCCGCGATTTAAAAAACGCCGGGCTGTCCCGAACGGAACAACGCAAGCAAGCAGACTTACTCGCGCAGCTCAATCATCTGCACCTCGAAAGGCTCGAACGCGATCAGCAATTGGAAGCTGGTATCGAAGCCATGGAGATGGCGTTCCGCATGCAATTCTCAGTGCCCGATGTTTTCGATACAACTAAGGAAAGCCAGACGACGCGCGACCTCTACGGCGATACTGAATTTGGAAAAGGATGCTTGATCGCTCGACGGCTAGTCGAAGAAGGCGTCCGCGTGGTGCAGCTGTCGCATTCGATCGATGGCTACGACATCGCATGGGATACCGGTCACGGTGATATCGTCGGCGGACACGCCAAATTGGCAAAAGCCTGCGACCAGGGAATCGCTGCCCTGCTTAAGGACTTGAAAGGCCGCGGCATGCTGGAGGATACATTGGTTCTTTGGGGTGGCGAGTTCGGACGCGCACCGACATCAGAGGGGGCAAAAGGTCGCGACCACGACCACTATGGATTCACCATGTGGATGGCGGGCGGCGGCGTGAAACCAGGCTTCAGCTATGGCGCCACCGATGAATTCGGACTGTCGGCAGTCGAAAATCGCGTTCACGTCCACGACCTGCACGCCACTATATTACACCTGATGGGCCTGGATCACGAAAAACTCACCTACCGCTATTCCGGTCGCGACTACCGGCTCACAGACGTCCATGGCCGCGTCGTTCACGATATCATTGCCTGATTTCCTAAAGAAAACGGCGCCAACGCAATCGCTGCTTTACCCGCACCGTTCAAAAGCCTAATTTACAGGCACTCGTTTTAGGTATTGAACTAAATTCTACATTATGAAAACTACCCGCAGATCCTTTCTGGCCACGTCGGCCATGACTATGACCGCCCTGTCCGCATCGCGCGTGATGGGAGCCAACGATAAAATCCGCATCGGCATGATTGGTCTCGGCGGTCGAGGATCAGGCACAGCAGCGCACTTTGCAAAAATCGACGGAGTAGAAATTGCTTACCTGTGTGATGCAGATCAAGAGGCGATTGATCGCAACAAGAAGCGCTTCCCAGATGCGAAAACGACTCAGGACATGCGCCAGCTTATCGACGACAAGGACATCGATGCCGTGGTCGTTTCCACCGGCAATCACTGGCACGTGCTCGCCTCCATCTGGGCATGTCAGGCCGGCAAAGACGTCTACGTTGAAAAGCCAGTCTCGCACAATATTTGGGAAGGTCGCAAGTTGGTCGAAGCTGCACGCAAGTACGATCGCATCGTGCAAGGTGGCACACAGCAACGCAGCGACGAACTTCAGGATGAAGTCAAAGCTTACCTCGATGCCGGCGATCTGGGAGCCATCAAATATGTGCGCTGCAACCGCTACGGCATGCGCGATTCCATCGGGCCAAAGCGCACCACACCGCTGACACCTCCGCCAAGTGTCAACTACGATCTCTGGCTTGGGCCCGCTGCAGACGAACCCATTATGCGCGATCGCCTCCACTATGACTGGCACTGGGACTGGAATACCGGTAACGGCGAACTGGGGAACTGGGGACCACACCTTCTCGATGACCTCAGAAACGTCGTCTTCCGTGACAAGGTCGCTCTGCCTAAACGTGTACTCGCAGGTGGCGGACGCCTCAGCTGGAATGACGCTGGCGAAACTCCCAACACGCACTTTGTCTACATGGACACGGGCGTTGTTCCGGTTATTATTGATGTGCATAACCTGCCACGCGGCAAGGGGCAGAAAGCGGGTGACATTTACAAGCGTCGCCGCACAGGTGCCTTCCTCGTCATCGAATGCGAGAATGGTTACTACGCAGGTGGTCGCGGCGGCGGTGCCGCTTACATCGAAGGAGAAAGCAAGCCCGTTAAGCGATTCCGCGGCGATGCCGGTGAAAAGCACGCAGCCAACTTCATCGATGCCGTCCGCTCCCGTAAAAAGGAAGAACTCAAAGGCGAAATCGAGCAAATCCACTACTCCAGTGCCTGGTGTCACCTCGGCAACATTTCCTACCAACTTGCCTCGAAGAAATTCGACCGCAAGGAAGCCGAAGAACAGATCAAAGGCTACCAGCCATGGGCAGACGTCATCGACGACTTCTACGGTCACCTCGAAGCCAATGAGATCGATCCAGCGAACGAAGACATCAAACTGGGCGCAATGTTAGAGATCGACCCGGCCAAAGAAACCTTCATCGGCGAAAGCGCCACACCAGAAGCCATGAAACTTCTCCGCCGCGACTACCGCGAAGGATTCGTAGTGCCTGAGAAAGTCTAACCCCGACGGTGAAGAGACCGATTCTTTGGCGAAAAACCGACTATTCGATCGGTTACTTGATCCAATAAAGACAGTGCGCTGTAATTTCAGAGTAGCTGACTTCGAAGGAATCGGTGGTGACACAATTTGCAAATAAGGCTGTCTCATCTCTGAATACACACTGCCCCAATGCCCGAGCTGCCCAAACTGGCTACGTAACAAAGCCCGTTTGGGTCGTGCCGTCCGGCTTCTCGATGAACTCTGCGCACCATCACGCGCACAGACGGCGCATGGGATGCGTTCTGGAAACGTCTCGACAATTTCGGCGCATTAAAAAGCCGCAGAAAAACAAATAGCCTCTCTAATGCTAACAGTGACTTCTATCTGGCATTCGCCTCGACGTTTTGGTGGGTTGCTCTTGTAGCACCTGACGAACTTTTTAACGAAAACTCAACGCTGTTCTCCCGCGAAATGGCGATACTCCAAGTCAGAATTCTATTCGGGGCGGTGGCAATGCTCGCCTCTTCGATCCTCGTGATTGCATTGATCCAATTGTTTCGTCGCCGGGAGTCAGTTTCACCTGACGATTGTTGACCTGCTTTCTTCCGATCGATGGATCAAAAATTAAAGTCAGCTCCGAGCCAAGCTGCGCGGAGCCAGGCATCGGGTTCGAGAACTCGAACGGTTTACATCCATGTCGCTTAAATCGCGCTAAATCGCTAGTTTTAGAGAAATCGAGCGCGACTTCAGGCCATGCCGGAAGAGCTACATAGGACAAACAATCGACTCATTGTAAAGGATACTGCCGGCTGGACTCGAACCCGCACTTGGATACTCTGACTAACTAAACTGAGCCAGGAAACTCGATTACTGCAAAGATTACGTGAACATCAAATGTGCCAATTTATTTCGCAGGGACGAAACAAGCCATGATTAGGATCCTTGAGAAAGATTGAAAGGTACTGTTTCTCCCATCGCTGCAAACAGTGTCATCGTTGTTGGCTTGTGCATCGTGACCCACAGCAATATTTTCAAGCGCCTCTTCCCCATGAGATTATCCCTTTCGAAGGCCGCCGTCGCAGTGGCGGTGACGATTATCACCATTCCATCTCTTTTCGCCGAGTTGAATAATGGTTACGAACCACCCGGACCGAGCACCCGGCGCAGCGGCCTGGCGATCTCCGAGATCATGTTTCACCCACGAGAGAACAGGGACGGGGACAGTCGGAATCTGGAGTTCATCGAGATTTACAACTCGAATCCGTGGCCTGAACCGATGGGTGGGTATCGGATTGCCGGGGACGTTGATTTTACCTTTCCCGGCAGTGCGGAAGTGGGAAGCCAGGGGTATCTCGTAGTAGCGGCGAATCCGGGGGATATCGCGGCGGAGTACGGGATCGCCGGGGTCTTGGGGCCGTGGGAGGGCGCTTTGTCTGATGGCGGAGGAGGCGTGCGATTGCTCAAGCAGGCTGGGGCGGTTTTATTGGAAATCGATTATGATGATGCCGCTCCCTGGCCGGATGCCGCGGATGGGGCCGGTCATTCCCTCGTCTTGGCTCGGGCATCGTTTGGCGAGGGGGATGTCCGGGCGTGGTCGGCGAGTTCCCGGATTGGCGGTTCGCCCGGAGTGGCTGACGCGGTGCCTGCGGGGGGCGATCTTGAAAACATCGTGATCAACGAACTCCTCGCGCACGGGTCGCCGGAGGTTGTCGATTTTGTCGAACTTCACAACCGGAGCGCTGACTCAGTCGACGTGTCGGGTTGCCGCCTCACCGATGATCCTGCGGCGGACAAGTTTGAGGTTCCGGCGGCGACGGTGATTCCGGGGGGAGGTTTCCTGAGTTATGACGAGGCGACGTTGGGATTCGCACTGTCATCCGGCGGCGAGACGGTTTATTTGAAAACTCCGGTCGGCGACCGCGTTCTTGACGCCATTCGGTTTGGCGGGCAGGCGGTCGACACGGCATTCGGGAGGCAGCCGGACGGCAGTGCGGTGACAGGAGAATTGGCATTGCCCACACCAGGGGATAGCAATGCACCGCCACTCGAACGGGATGTGGTCATTAATGAAATCATGTATCATCCGCTATCGCTTTCCGGCGATTCCGGGGGTGAATTTGTCGAGCTGACGAATCGAGGTTCGTCGGCGATTGATCTGTCGGGGTGGGCGTTTCGCGCCGGCATCGACTTCGCATTTCCGGCGGGCGCAAGCATTGCTCCCGAAGGCTTCGTGGTGGTGGCGCGGGATCGCACGCGATTGATAGCTGACCATCCAGGCCTGAGCGCGGACACTGTTTTTGGGAATTTTGGCGGTTCGCTCTCCAACAGTGGCGAGCGGATCGAGTTGGCGATGCCGGTGACGCGAGTCGACGGCGAGGGTGAGGGAGTGGTTTTCGTGGCGGTCGATGAGGTCACCTATCGCGATGGCGGACGCTGGGGCGAGAGAGCGGACGGCGGTGGCAGCAGTCTCGAGCTGGTGGATTCCCACGCGGACAACCGGCTGGCGCCGAATTGGGAGCCGAGTGACGAGTCGGGCAAAGGCGCGTGGACGCAGGTTGAGGTTACGGACTTGTTGGAACTGGGCGCGGGGACAGCGGATCAACTGCAGCTCTTCCTGTTGGGGGAAGGCGAGGCGATGGTCGATGACGTAGAGGTCGTCCCGGAGGGAGGCTCGAACCGAGTGACGAACTCTGCGTTCTCCTCCGATGCCAACTGGTTTTTCCAAGGCACGCACGCGCCTTCCTCCATCGAGGACGGAGCCTTGCATGTACGGGCGGTGAAGCGGGGCGACCTGGGATCAAACCGAATCCGCACCAAACTGAGTTCGGCCCTATCGTCGGGGACGCGTGCGACAATCCGAGCCCGTGTGCGCTGGCTTGCAGGGCATCCGGAAATCTTGTTTCGACTCAAGGGTAACTACATGGAGTTGTTCGCCACCCTCGAGGTTCCTGCCAATCTAGGCACTCCGGGGGAAGCCAACAGCCGGGCGGTGGCGAACGCGGTGCCAGTGGTCTACGAGGTCACTCACGATCCGCTGGTGCCGGCCTCAAACGAGACGGTGCGCGTAACGGCGCGGGTCAACGATCCAGACGGTATCCTCAACGTCGATTTGAAATACCGGCTGGACCCATCAACTACGTTGTTGCGGGTGCCGATGAAGGACGACGGAACCGATGGTGATCTCGTCGCGGGCGACCACGTGTTCTCGGCGCTTATTCCCGGGCAACGTTCGAGGACGCTGGCAGCGTTCCACGTTGTGGCGCGCGACCTTTCGCCTCAATCGGGAAATGGATACTTCCCGGACGGGGTGGACGGTGCCCCGGGGCGGGAAGGCCTGATTCTCTGGGGAGATCGCGATTACCCGGGTGAATTTGGCACCTACCGAATTTGGATGACGCGGGAGACCCGCGATGCCTGGGAGGCGCGGGAGAAGATGAGCAATCAACCGATGGATGTCACCTTCGTGTACAACGACCAGCGGGTAATTTACGGAGCGGGTTCGTATTACAGCGGAAGCGCGTTCACCAGCCCAGGATATGATTCTCCCATCGGCAGAATCTGCGGGTATGACGTCATTTTTCCGGACGACGATTCCATTCTTGGTGACAACAAACTCACCCTTGATTTTCCAGTGCGCGATCCCACCGGCCAGCGCGAGCAGTTGATGTATTGGTTCTGCGACAAATCCGGTCTGCCCAACAATTACCGGCGCTATGTCAATCTCTTCGTCAATGGGATCGGCCAGCGTTCGCGCAGCGGGTGGGGCACGGGCAGCAACGCTATCTACACAGACATTCAGCAACCCAATTCCGACATGGTGAAAGAGTGGTTTCCCGATGCCGCCGACGGACATCTGGTCAAGGGAGCGTTCTGGTTCGAGTTCGATGACAAGGGAGCGCGCCAGGGAGGCGTGACGTCGCCGACGCTTGAGATATTCAACGGAGCGGACGGCGAGAAAAAATTGACCCGTTACCGGTGGAACTGGCGGCTTCGCGGAGTGCGCGGGTCGGCCAATGATTACTCGGAGATCTTCAACCGGGTCGATGCCTTGAACACGCGGGGCGACGACTTCATGCCGGCCGCTGAAGCCACGGTCGATGTGGATCAATGGATGCGCACGTTCGTGGTCAACGACCTCGCCGCCAACTGGGACAGTTTTGGAAATCCTGGCGGCAAGAACACCTTTCACTATAAACCGCCGGACCAACCCTGGCAGCTTATGAATTGGGATTATGATGTTGGACTCGGCGTCTTCAACGACCCGGTGGACTCCCCGCTCTTTAATGTGAGCGATCCCGTGGTTCGGAAATTTTACACTACTCAGCCATTTTTGCGATCCTACTGGCACGCGATGCGCGAGGCAGTAGACGGGTTTTTCCAACGGTCGGAGGTTGCGCCGGTTTTAAATGCAAAGTGGGCCGCGTTGCAAGCAGCCCGTGTCCCACTGACATCGCCGAATGTTGCTAGCGGACAGGCGGGATTATCGATCCCGGGTTGGATTGATCGGCGTAGGCAGTTCCTGCTGGAAGAGCTGGCCAAGGTAGAGAGACCCTTCGCAATTACCACGAATGATGGGGCGGGTTTCTCGACCGAGAATTTCCGAATCGAACTCCAGGGTACCGCGCCGATGTCAGTTCACCAGATCCATCTCAATGGCGAGCCGGTTTCGGTCGAGTGGCAGAGCGTCAACACCTGGGTAATGGACATCGCACTTGGTGCGGGAGCCCACACTCTGATTATCGACGGGCGCGATCGATCGGGCACTCCGATCACCGAGGCGAGCGAGAGCATCACCGTAACAGTGACCGGTGGGGGTGAAGACAGCCCGCTGGGAAACGTGGTCATCAACGAGTTGATGTACTACCCGGAGGCGCCCGGAGGCGAGTTTTTGGAGTTGCACAATCGCTCGACCACGACGGCGTTTGATCTCGGTGGCTGGCAGATCAACGGGCTGGGATTCACTTTCGCGCCGGGCACCGTGCTGCCGGCTGACGAGTTCGTGGTGATCGCCGGGAATGCCGGCGCATTTGGACGTACCTATGGGTGGTCGGTGCCGCTCGCTGGCGAGTATTCCGGGTCGCTCGACAATGGCGGCGAAACCCTTACGCTTTTGCAGCCCGATACGGCCGGCGGGAATGAAATCATCATCGACCAGCTGCGCTACGACGACGACGCACCCTGGCCGGTGGCGGCGAATGGGCTCGGAGCATCGCTACAACTCGTCGATCCGGAGCGGGACAATACCCTTGCCTACAACTGGAAGGCTGATATCGACCTGTCGGACGACGGCGGAGACCCACCGGGTGTGCTCGTGCCCATGACAGGCGATTGGCATTACAATCAAAACGGTTTCGTACCCACTGGCTGGAACCAGCTTGGCTTCGATGACACCACCTGGCCAAGTGGCGCGGGCTTGCTCTATGTCGAGAGCGCCGCCTTGCCAGCACCGAAAAACACAGAACTCTCGCTCGGGCCGATCACGTTTTTCTTCCGCACTAAGTTCCAGTTTTCTGGACAAGTCGGAGCAGCCTCGCTCGCGCTTTCCACTATTCTCGACGACGGGGCGGTGGTATATTTGAACGGGGTAGAAATCCACCGAACACGGCTGCCGGATGGAGTCATCTTCCCGAATACGCTGGCCACTCCGTTTGTCGACAATGCCATGCTCGAAGGACCGCTGGTCGTGCCCGCTCCCAGTTTGGTTAGCGGTGAAAACGTGCTCGCTGTCGAGGTGCACCAGTCGGTGACCAATAGTACGGATGTCGTGATGGGTGTCGAACTCAGCGAGGCAGACGCCGTCACCATTGCCTTCACACCGGGCAAGAGAAATTCTACTGCGGGCGTGCTTCCCGCAGTAGCCGGACTCTGGCTCAACGAGATCCAGCCAAACCGCATCGACGGAATCATCGACAATGCTGGCGAGACCGAACCGTGGGTTGAGATTTTCAATGCGGACGCCGGGGTAGTGCCGGTTGACCGCTGGTATTTGAGCGACGATCCGAAGCAGCTCACCAAATGGGCGTTTCCCTCCGACTGGGCGCTTGAGAGTTCTGGCTTCGGTCTCGTCTGGCTGGACGGCGAGCCCGGGGAGAGTGGGCCTGACGACAGGCACACTGGGTTTTCCATTGCGCCGGGTCCCGGCACGTTGTTCCTGTGCTTCGAAGCCGACGACGGCCAGCTGCTGGTGGTGGACGCCATGGATTTCGACGGGATCGCCACCAGTGCATCACGCGGACGGTTCCCGGACGGCAGCCCGGTTCCGCAACAGGAACTCGTCCGGCCCACCCCGGGCGGAAAGAACGACAATTCAACCGATCTACCGCCAGTGCTGATCAACGAGTGGATGGCTTCGAACAATGGTGCCGTAGCCGACCCGGCTGACGGAGATTTCGACGACTGGTTTGAACTGCACAACGCCGGCGGAGAGCAGGTGAACCTCACTGGATTTACCCTGACCGACGATTTGGCCAATCCCGGAAAATTCACCATTCCCGCTGGCATCACGGTACCGCCGAATGGGTTTCTGCTGATCTGGGCAGACGAGGAGCCGTCCCAATCCCAGCCCGGCGGTGACCTGCACGTGAATTTTAAACTCAACGCCGAAGCTGAGCAAATTGGGCTGTTCACATCTGACGGACTGCTGGTGGATGCGGTCTCCTTCCTCTCCCAGACCGCCGGTGTCAGTGAAGGACGATGGCCGGACGGAGCGTCCTCCCCGGACAACGAGAATATTTACCCGCAATCCAGTGCAACCCCCGGAGTGCTCAATGACCTGACACCGCCCGGAGAGGCGCGGATTCCAGCGCTGATCGTCGACCGCCTTCCAACCGACTCAGTGCGGCTGCTTTTCTCCACCGAATTCGGCCGCTACTATCAAGTGCAGATGTCGATAGGCTTATCGCTGGAACATTGGCAGGACAATGGTCTACCCGTTGCCGGATTCGGTCAACCGATCGAGGTCATCGATGCCGAAGCCACCGACCAAGGCCCCGCCGCACCATCGAGATACTACCGGATCGCCGTCCTGCGTTCCAGCGAATGATTTTTTGCATCGGTTCAAAGCCTATGAACTTCTTAACTCCGGAGTCGCAAGCTGCGTATGCAGCGTGCCCAATGCCGAGGAATGGGTACATCACTGTCAGATCTGATGGTTTCCCATGTCCATGGAGCCGAATACACTTCTCAGCAAATACGGTGGGAAAAGTTGCTGAGTGAGGGCGCTCGTTCCGTAATCGTTTTATAGCGAATGAACCACGTATCGCCTCGGCACTTTAGATTGGCATTTGAACCCGCGGATCAACTCGCGGTCACCATCTACAAAGCCACAGCGTCATTTCCGCGTGAACAACAGTTTGGATCAACACCGCAGCTTCGTCGCGCTGCCGTCTCGATCGCTTCGAACATCGTGGAAAGCGGCGCAAGATTCTCTGAATCCGGATACATCCGCTTCCTCGAAATACCTTACGTTTCCTCGCGCGAAGTAGAGTATCAAATCGGGCTGTCTCATCACCTTGGATTCCTCGACGCGCCATCTCACAATGACCTTTTCCAACTCGCCACCGAAACTGCCAAAATGCTCAATGGTCTCAGCCCGGAAAAGAAACCAACGGCGAGCGCTTCTTCATCGCCAGCCAGACCCGGGAGCAAACCTCACCCCGGCAGTTTGCGGGCCAAGTGAGCGAGCACTGGGCCGTGGAAAACAAGAATCACTGGAAGCGCGATGCGCTGTGGCGCGAAGACCGCACCCGCCTGCGCAATGCCAAAGCCGTCTGCACCCTCGCCCTGCTGCGCGGTGCGCTGATCCCCTTGCTAAACGAACCGCTGCCCGATCGCTTCTCACGCACCAATGATGACATCTCATCGGCCCTGAAAATGCTCCGTCAACCACTTACAGACTCCCAATGA
>JBNMNB010000115.1:0-23086 GCA_051270635.1 Verrucomicrobiales bacterium
AGCGAGGCATTCATCGAAGGCGTCTTTGAGAAAAACCGGGAAAAATTGGGAGTGAAGCGAACATGCGGTGCACGGGTGCCGAAAGTGGCGATGGGAGGTCTGCGCACGCTGCGGGATTTGCGCGGCGTCACATAAGCATCAGCAGCAAAACCAGCTATTACTACACCCGCGACCACCTTGGTTCCGTGCGCGAAGTGACCAACTCCAGTAAAGCGGTAGGAATCGAAAGACTGGGCTTTGACTGCCCGGGATTCAGTTTCTGGCGATGAGAATTCGTTTGCTGCACGAGGGAAAAAAGGAGCGGACAATGGATATAGTAATAAATTTTCCGATGGAAAAGATTTTCTCAGCAAAGCAGAATCGTTTGATGATATAGATTAAGGAACGCATTCTGCCATTTTCACCTTTTTTCAACACCCCAGTAGCAGAGTAGCGGATTGAAGGCTTGCACTTGGTCGCGACTGTTCTTTAGACTTTCTGGAATTGAAAATATCCACGTCCATGAATCCGATTCCTGTATTGCCGAATATGAGATCCCTCACTGTTGTTGTTTCACTGTTTGCCGCTGTGTCTGTATCCACAGCTGAAGAGAAAAAAAAAGTCGACCCCTACATGGGAGACTGGAAGGGGAAGGTCGAGCTGTCAGATGGCTCGAAACTGGATGCCGCCGTGCGAATGATTCCGCTGGGGCAGGGGCGTTACAAGGCGCGAATGTTCTCCAACTTTATGACGAGTGTGGAGGTGGATGCCGAGTTCACCGGAATGATTCGCGGTGATCATTTGCAGATGGTCGACGTGCCGCTCACCGAGTCTAACATTGTCACCTATTCAGACGAGGGATTTACAGTGGCTGGTTCCTTTGTGAATGGTCGATTCGTGGATAAGAAGCTCACTGGAACGATAAAAGGCAAGCGATCCGGAACATTCATGCTTCAGCAGCGTGGGTTCAGGTCTGCGACGCTTGGCATGGAACCGCCAGAGGGGGCGACGGTTTTGTTTGATGGAAGTAATCTGGATCAGTGGACAAAGCGAGTTAAGCCCGGTCAAGCCGCTCAGCCTGCTCCCTGGAAGATCGTCGATGGCGAGCTGGAAGTGAATGGCGGCGGAGACATTGTCACCAATGAAAAGCTGGGTGATCACTTGTTGCATCTGGAATTCAGGACTCCGTATATGCCTCACGCATCGGGGCAGGGGAGAGGTAACAGTGGTGTTTACCTTCAGGAGCGGTATGAGCTTCAAGTTCTCGACAGCTATGGACTGGATGGCGCGGACAACGAATGTGGCGGAATTTACAAAATTGCAAAACCAGCAGTCAATATGTGCCTGCCACCGCTCGAATGGCAGACCTATGATATCAATTTTCGAGCAGCGCGGTTCGATGATGCAGGAAACAAGACTGAGAACTCAAAAATCACGGTGAAACACAATGGAATGATCATCCACGAAGACCTTGAGTTGCCGAATATCACAGGCGGTGCGTATTCCCCAGACGAAAGCAAACCTGCTGGCTTGATGCTGCAGGATCATGGGAATCCCGTGCGCTTTCGAAATATCTGGGTGATCAAGAAGTAACTTGTGGCGATCGGATTTCCGGTTCCCATCGGCGCATCTGTGATCTATGTTCGCCGACTATGGCACTGAAACTAGGAATTATCGGCTGCGGAAAAATGGGCACCGCTCTCCTGCGAGGCATTCTCGCTAAGGGGATCTGTGCCGAGTCTGATGTTACCGCGAGCGATAGCGTCGCCGCTGCGACCACTGCCCTGCAGTCACTGCACCCAGGCGTGCGTGCTGCATCCAATGTGGAAACGGCAAGCAAGTCGGACGTGCTCCTGTTATGTGTGAAGCCTCATCAAATTCTGGCCACGCTGTCGGAGATCGCGGCAGCAGGCGTCAGCCCTCTGGTGATATCGATTGCAGCGGGAGTTTCGCTCGACAAGATGCAGGGGGCGATGGGGGCCGGTGCCCGTATCGCGCGAGTGATGCCAAATACTCCAGCTCTCATTGGCAAAGGAGCGGCGGCTTTTTCATTGGGAAGCCAATGCACTGCTGAGGATGGCGAGATCGTTTCTTCGTTGCTGGCCGCTGTTGGACATGTCGAGGAGGTTCCAGAGAATCTTTTGAATGCAGTGACTGGTGTCAGTGGTAGTGGCCCGGCTTATGTTTACATGATCATTGAAGCGCTCGCAGACGGTGGAGTAGTCATGGGGCTTACCAAGCAGCAGGCGTTGAATCTCGCGGCACAGACGGTGGCAGGCGCTGCAGAAATGGTGATTCAGACCGGCGAGCATCCGGCCCAGTTGCGCGATGCGGTGACGAGTCCGGGAGGGACGACCATTGCTGCACTGGCAAAATTAGAGGAGAAGGGGCTGCGATCTGCGATGATCGAAGCCGTGAGAACAGCCGCAATGCGTGCTGAAGAGTTGACTTGATTTCACCCTCTATTCCTGACGCTTGTGGGCAAAATCCTGGTTATTCGAGGCGGTGCAATTGGCGACTTTCTCCTGACGCTTCCCGCGATTCAGCTGCTGCGAGATTCGTTGCCTGATCCGCATATCGAAGTGTTAGGGTACCGCAATGTCGTGGATGTGGCGACGGCGTTCGGTATCGTTGATGGTGCGCGATCGATCGAATACGGGCCGATGGCGAAATTCTTTGTACCTAAGTCTGATCTGGAGACGCAGTTGTCGGAATACATTGGCGATTTTGATCTGGTGCTGAGTTATCTTTACGATCCTGACGATTACTTTAAGGACAATATCAAACGATGTGGCGTCGAGACGTTCGTTCAAGGGCCACACAAGGTAAAGGATGATAGGGAGCTCGGCCATGCCGCAGCTCAACTGGCGCGCCCGTTGGAAGGCCTTGCTATGTTTCTGGAGAACCCTGCGCCAGTACTCGATTATTCAAAGTCGAAATCAAGTCTGTCCAGCGAGTTGTCCGCACAGTTTCTTATGTTAGAAGGGCGGCCATTGATTGCGCTTCATCCTGGCAGTGGGAGTCCGTCCAAGAACTGGAATATTGAGTGCTGGCTGGAGGTTTGTCAGGGATTGAAGTCTCAGTTCCCGATGTCGACATTCGTCGTGATCACGGGTGAAGCTGAACACCAGCGCATGGAAGTGATACGGCGTGTTTTTTCCGAAGCAGGACTGCCGATGATCAAAGTTCACGGTGTCCCATTGCCGGAAGTAGCCCATGTGTTGAGGCGTTGTGACATTTTTTTAGGGCATGACACGGGAGTGTCGCATCTGGCAGGTGCCTGCGGCATCCCGTCCGTGGTTTTGTTCGGGCCGAGCGTGCACGAAATCTGGGCTCCGCAAAATCCAGACGTCAAAGTGATTGCCAGTCCTACGTTCTCGATGGACGGCATTCAGCCACCGAGTGTCATTGCTGCTGCAGGCGAAAAACTCTACGATCTCTTGCGCTGAGGAAGCGTTTTCTCAAATTCATTGGCCTTATTAGCCTTTAGCGCGTGGCTCGCCAGTGACGCGATCACGCGGATCACTGGATACAAACGGTCCGCCTGCCTGAGGAGCAGGCGCGGTGAAGGCAACTTCTGGTAAATCACTTGGCTTGCCAGCCAGTGGGAAATCCTTGCGCAGTGGAAAGTAAGGGTATCCATCCCACATGAGAATTCTCCGCAAATCCGGATGGTTCTTGAAGGTGATCCCCATCATGTCGAACACTTCGCGTTCATGCCAGTCTGCAGTGGGCCAGAGATCGACCACGCTGGGAACTTCGAGATCGTCTTCGGACACGTGCGACTTGATACGCAAGTGAATGTGGGTTTGTAAGGAATACAGCTCGTAGACCATTTCGAACCGCGGTTCTTCGCCCATATTGTCGACGCTGGAGACGTCGATCAGGTAGTCGAAGTCGAGCTCCGCCTTGCAATAGGCGAGGATGGCGCGCAGCGAAGAAAGTGACACGAGAATCGTTTGCTCATCCCTGAACTCGGATTCACTCAGGATGCCGTCGGCAAATTTGTCCTTTAGTGCGGAGACTGTGTCAATTGCGGTAGTCATAGAGAAAATCGTTTGGTCAACAATGGCATCAAGAGAGCTCGTCTATGAGCTCCTTTTTCTGCGCCACGGTTGAAGCTTCCGTGTCAATTTTGTCCTGAAGTTTCATCAGTCCTTCCAGCAGTGCCTCTGGGCGTGGCGGACAACCGGAAACGTAGACGTCGACTGGAATAAGTTGATCGATCCCCTGCAGCACAGCATAGCTGCGATACATTCCGCCGCTGGATGCGCACGCACCCATGGCGATGCACCATTTGGGCTCGGGCATTTGATCCCAGATACGTCGCACGGCCAGTGCCATTTTGTAGGTGACCGTTCCGGCGACGATCATGACGTCCGCCTGCCTGGGAGAAAATCGCATGACCTCCATACCGAAGCGTGAGATGTCGAAGCGCGAGGCACCGGTTGCCATCAGCTCAATTGCGCAGCAGGCGAGACCCATCGGCATCGGCCACAGCGAATTCTTTCGCATCCAGTTGATCGCGGTATCAACTCGGGTAAAAATCACGTTGCCTTCGATTTTGGAATCGTAAGCGACGGGCGTTTCGGCTGTGGGCGCAGACATGATTGGGTTGTCGTTGGGAATAAAATTCAGGCACCAGAAGCGGTTGCCGTTAGAGAAGCTTATCGTTCAGGTTCCTGCTCGCAAGCCCTTTGTGAAAGATTTCACAAAGTTCTATTGCTGATCTAAATCTCTGGTGATCAGTGATATGGGAGGAATTTCTAATCGATATTCGGGTAGCTGCCCAGGATCTTGAGGAAGCTGCAATGGCACTCTAGCTTTGACAGGCATTCCACCACTTGTGGATCTTCGTAGTGGCCTTGCACATCGACGAAGAAAAAGTAGTCCCAGTCGCGTTGTTTCGATGGCCGACTTTCAATCTTGGACATGTTCACGCGCAGTTCGTTGAATGGCTGCAATGCGTTGTAGAGCGACCCTGCCTCATTCTTGACCGAGAACATGATGGATGTGCGATCGTTTCCGGTGGCGGGGCAGGTGGTTTCGCTTAAAACCAGAAAACGAGTCGTATTAGTCGCGCTGTCTTGAACGGATTTTTCCAGCACTTCGAGCCCATGCAGCTGCGCGGCCAGCGGACTTCCCATCGCGGCAGCGTGGGGATTACCTGCTGCGATCTCAGCGGCCTTCGTCGTGCTGGAGCATTCGACAAGGTCAATGTTAGGGAAATGCTTGTTCAGGTAGTGCTTACTTTGACCGAATACCTGAGGATGCGAGTAGATGATTTTGATCTCATCCTTCTTGCAGTTGGCCATCAGGGCATTGTCAATTCTCAGCAGAACCTGAGCGCAGATCCGCAATGGTGAATCGGCGAATAGATCCAGGGTATGGTTGACGGCTCCTTCCGTGGAGTTTTCGATCGGCACGACACCGTAGTCCGCGCGGCGGCGGGCGACCTCGTCGAACACGTCGTTGAAATTGGCTTGTGGACTGTAGTTGACGCTGACGCCAAACTTGCTCATCGCTGCCTGATGCGTCCAGGTGCCTTCCGGTCCCAGATAGGCGATGCTTAAGTTTTCTTCCAAGGCCAGGGCCGCAGACATGATCTCGCGGTAGATTCCGCGAATAGATTTTTCAGGCAAGCGACCTTCGCTCTTTTTTACCAGTGCCTGCAGTAGCGCTTCTTCTCGCTCAGGTGCATAAATCGCGAGCCCATCGCGCCGCTTGATTTCGCCGACTTGGTGCACCAGATCGGCGCGTTCGTTCAACAGCCGTATCAGCCTGCTGTCAACGCTGTCAATTTTTTCGCGAATTTCGTCGAGTGCCATGTTGGTAGATAGTTACAGCGAAGGTGTCTGAAGCTCAATCCTCATCGGATTCGTCATCTGAATCATCATCGCCCTCGTCCTCGTCTGATTCCACTTCTGATTCCACTTCTGATTCTGGAGAATCAGCTTCGCCCGAGTCTTCTTCATCTTCACTCAGCAACTCTGGCTGCTGGTCACCATCCCCCTTTGACTCGGAATCGGTTGCGTCTGCAGCTTCCGATTCTGGTTCTGGCAGTTGTACTGCCCGTAGTTCTGCAGCGTTTGGTAATTCGTCGATCGATTTGATGCCGAAATGTTCGAGGAAGAGATCGGTGGTTTCGTAAAGCAACGGGCGCCCCGGCAGATCGGCGCGTCCTGCGATTCTGACGATATTTCGGTCGAGTAATGTTTGCAGAACGCCATCGACACTGACGCCGCGGACGGCTTCGATACTAGCCTTGGTAAGGGGCTGACGGTAAGCGATAATGGCTAAAGTCTCCAGCGCTGGCGGACTGAGGCGGGAGGGTTTCTTGCCTGGGAACAGTTCTCGCACCCAGATAGCAAAGCTGGGACTGGTGAACACACGCCAGCCGTCCGCCCTTTCCAGTAACATGAAGGCGTGGCCCTGCGCTACATACTTTCCCCCAAGTTTTTCAATTGCCTGAACGACGGATTCCTCGGTGACCTCACCTATCGCAGCCATCTGCTCTTTCTGAGTCGTGTCTTCGGTTTCCTCTTTCTGAGCACTGGCGATCGCGCTCTGAATCGCCTTAACGATTTCATTCGTCCTGATGCCGTCTTGAGCAGCAAAAATCAGTGCTTCGACAATGGTAGCAAGCTCCATCGTGGGGGTAGTGTCCGTATCCATGAATCAAGTATTCTCGTAGCGATGAAGTTCCATTTCGCCCAGCATGACATCTTGCACCACCCGAAGCTGGTGCAGCTTAATGAGTTCAAGCATCGCAATAAAGGTCACAATCACCTCGTCTCTGGATGTTGCATCTGCGAAAAGTTCTGAAAATTTCGTCGAACAACCGGGGGCGATTCGAGTGAGAAGATGGTCGATACAATCGCTGACGGTGAAGCGTTCATCGACGATTTCGTGGAAATCGACTACTTCCTCAAAGCGGTTGAGCACCTTTTGGAATGCTCGAATGAGATCGAAGATGCCAATGTTAGGAAATTCCTCTGGCTCTACTTTATGCGGCGGTTCTGTTAACTGGGGAACCACTGCGTAGAAGTTCTCCTGTTCTTTTGCACGGAGGTGGAGGAACTCGGCAGCGTCCTTGAATTTTTTGTATTCAATGAGCTGGCGGATCAGCTCCCAGCGCGGATCGTCCTCGTCTGCGTCGTCCTCGGGCGGCTGGACGTGCTTCGGTAGAAGTGTCCGGCTTTTGATGTACATCAAATTGGCCGCCATCGAAACAAATTCGGCGGCGAGGTCGATGTTGAGCATTTTAAAAGTATCGAGATACTTCATATACTCGCCGGTAATCCTCTCTATCGAAACGTCATACACGTCCACCTCTTCCTTTTTGATGAGGTAGAGGAGGAGGTCGAGCGGACCTTCAAAAATATCGAGTTTGACCTTGTAGTCTTCTTCCACGTGGCGGCAGATAAGACGAATCACTACAGTGGCGCCAGTAAAATTCTCGTTCTGGTTCGTGGTTTTTTGCCTGCGGTGGGTTCAGGCTCTTCAGGAAGGTGTAATGCGGGTCTTTTTCTAAAGATAGTTGGCAAAGGTGAACTTTTCGGCTACATCTTGGCGTTTCGGATCGGCAATTTCCGCACTTCAGTAAATTCGACTATCCAGCCATAAATGAGTGAAAGAGATCCCTTAGGGAGAGAATCTTACAACGAATTGATGAACGAGTGGGCGGACACGCGCAACGCTATGCTGCGCATGCAAGGAGGCATCCTTCATCCACCTGCTTACCTCAGTCCTGTTGCTAGATTGTTTGGCTACTTGTGGAGAATAGTGTTGGTTTTAGTGGTTTTGACAGTTGCTGCGTTTCTTTTCCTGAAAAGCCATATCAAGAGTGCCGATTTCAGTGATTTGATTGGCGCGAAGATGGGGAGAATTTTGGAAGCGAATGAGGTGGAAATCAGTCCATTGAGATGGAAGCGATCAATCGCAGGCAGCAAGTTGGTCACGCTTAAAGGCTCCGACACCAGCTTCTTTCTTAACGAGCTGAGAGCCGATGGATTTCGATTCAAACTGCCCTTTGGGTCTCTATTGAAGTCAGAGTGGGCCATCGAGGACGTTTTTGTCGGAGAATTGACCGCAGAGATCCGTCCCGGCGGTGGTGGAACTGGGCTAGCCATTGTAGAAGATCAGTCAGGGAAATGGGGAGTGAATCCTGACAAAATCAATTTTGAAGGCATCGATGTCGCCAGCGCCAATTTGACGTGGGGATTGATCGGTGCCGCCCGCGGATCTCTGAAGAATGCGCAGCTAGAAGTTTCGAAGGTAGAAGGCGTCTGGCAAATGACGGTCATTAAGGGGCTGCTGTCGCAGAACTATTTGCGGAATCTGAATCTGACGAATTTAAAGGTGAGGTTCCTTGAAGGGAATCTAGTGTTTTCAGATGGCGAATTCACCATAGGGGACGGCGGAACTGGCACACTTGACGGCACGATCAGTATAGGAGAATATCCGGAATTCGATCTGACCGTTCGGTTTAACAACTGTGAGATGTCGGCACTTCTGCCGAAATATACAGGAGCCGAGATCACCAGAATGACTCCAGAAGAGGAAAGCACGGTTATGGCGGTCGATTCACTTCGCGAGATGCTTATGGGAAGAGTCACCGGCGCGGTCAAGCTGACGGGCTCATCGAATAGCTCAGCCGGAATTAAGACAATCGGAAATCTCGCTTTCAGTGAGGCGAATGAGCAGGCGGTCAGGATTCACAAGATTTCTTTGTTCGAAGATCTGGGTGGTGTGACAGGAAATGGTTATCTGCGGCGGCCACAAGTCTCAGAGGGAGTGATGACGTTTGTCACCAGCGAAGGAATGTTCACCGCATCAGCCATTGATTTGAAACTGGGACAATCAGCCCGGTTGATGGGGGGATTCAGTTACGGAATTGAGAAGACGCAGAAGAGGAACACTGCGGATGCACCGGCAGCTGTTCCTGGTGTGCCCATCCTGGAGCAGGCTCCAGACGTCCCCGTTCCCAAGTTCGATGGGGTGGTGCAGTTTGGCGTAATTCCTTCTGCCTTATCGGCAATTTCCAAGGCAACACAGGCAGAACTTTTCCCAACTTCGCGGGATGGAATGATCTGGATGGATTTGCCGTTGCAAGGAAACTTGAAAGAAGTGACGGCAATGAAGGGGCGGCAGCTGATCCAGGCTGTTAAGGCAACTCCCAGAGCTGAGTGAGTTTTTGTTGGCGGCCGGATTGCAACGGGCCGACTCGTTTGCGCGTTGTCCCCAATCCTAACTCCTCGGGCAATGTAATTTACTGGCTATCCTAGTCCTCTAGACGAATAGTCGCAGATCTGCCATGGGCATCTAAGCCTTCCAGGTCGCTTAAATCTTTGATGATCTGAGCTGACTTTTCGATGGACTGCCGCGTGTAGCGGACAATGCTTGTGCGCCGTTGAAACTGATCGACTGTCAGGCCAGCAAAGGATTTGCCAGCCCCGCCAGTGGGGAGTGTGTGGCTGGGGCCAGCGAGAAAATCTCCTGCAGCGACAGGGGATTCATTGCCGACAAAAATGGCACCTGCAGTCCGAATTTTTGAGATCAATGCGTCTTCGTTTTTTGCAATGAGAGTTACGTGTTCCGGGGCGAAATCGTTCACCAGTTTGATCCCCTCAGCCATTGATGACACGTGTACTGCGAAGCAGCCCTCCTTGATCGAGTGCTGCAGTTGGGCCTGGCGCGACAAGGTATCGAGTTGCTTTGTCAGTGATTTCTTTACCTCGTCAATCAACGCCTTCGAATTCGAAATCAAACCAGCGACACTGTCGCCTCCGTGTTCGGCCTGAGCCAGGAGATCGGCAGCAATCCAGTCTGCACGTCCCGACTTGTCAGAGAGGATCAATACCTCACTTGGGCCAGGCAGAAGATCAATCGCGACAACACCAAACGTCTGACGCTTGGCCTCGACTACATAACTATTGCCTGGGCCGAAAACCTTGGTAACCGGTGTGATACTTTCTGTTCCCCACGCTAATGCTGCAATCGCATGGGCTCCGCCGATTTTGTAGATCTCCGTCGCTCCCGCTACCTTGAGCGCATAGAGTAAGGATGGGTTCACCGTGCCGTCGGGGCCGCATGGAGTGCACACCGCGATTTCAGGAACGCCCGCTGCCTTGGCAATCGCAACGGTCATGATCGAAGTCGATACCAGTGGGGCGCTGCCGCCAGGGACATAAATCCCAACGCGTTCAAAAGGCTGAAAGACTTCGCCAACTTCAGCACCTTGTGCGTTCTTCATCTTCCAGTCGCGCCGCATGCTCTTGTTGGCAAAACGCGTCACATTGAGTTGCGCAGCAGCGACAATTTCTTCCGTGTGTGAGTCAACCGACTTCACTGCAGCGCGTAGCTCGGCAGCGGAAACACGAAGTGTTCTGGCGGTCAGCCTTACCTTGTCGAACTTAAGGGCGTAAGAAAAAAGCGCTTGATCGCCGCGTTTTCGAACTGCCTTGATGATGGCGGAAACTGACTTTTCCACATGGGAGGCTGGCTCCGCTCTGCGGTTCAAACCTTCGATCGCTTTTGCATAGCCGCGCGCCTTGTGGGAAATGATTTTCATCAATCGATTGGTAGCACAACCTCCGCCCGGTGCGAACGTTTTTGCCCATCAGAAGCGCCGGATCTGCAGCAAGACGGTCTAATTGTATCGGCACCAAAGGCGCTCGTAGGCTTCTATGGATGATTCCCAGGTTGGAACTGGCGTGCGCAACCAGCGTTCGGCAATTCCTCCTGTCTCCTTAAAGTGGCTTTCCTGATTCCACAGCAGCAGTGACAAAACACGCAGGAGGCTCTCTCTTGGATAGCGAAATCGATCGCTTGAAAATGCTGATGCTGGCCCAAATGTCAGTGCTCTGACGACAGCATTCTTGAGCGGCTTCGTCTCTGGGCATTTGCTTGCTGGCGAGCGAGCGTAGTCCAGCGGCGACGGAAATTGCTCTGCCAAACGTTTCTCTTCGATCCACTGCCACACTTTCCATGCAACCGCAGTCGTCTCGCTATGGAGTGCCATGAGCTCGGTCTGAATCACTGCGCTTCTCTTGGGATGAAGCTTGAACTCCACTCCAGCCCGATGTCCTTGAACAATCGCAGGCATCTCGGTGACCAATTCATTGAGTGCAAGGTTCTGCAGTCGCTCGTGTCTCTCCAGGCAGCTCCAGTGAAAGCGACCGTTCGCAGCGAGCAATGCGTCGCCCAGTGCCAGTTGAGCTTTGGCAATGTTACGACCGATGAAATCCGCATCTTCCTCAGTGAAGGGAGTGTGCTGCAATTGCCTCTGCGCATACAGCAATCCGGAGCATCGGTTCATCAGAAGACGAGTGGTCTCGTGCAGCGGGATCTGTTCCGCCAGTCTGTGATGCTGACAGCCATCTAGAACGTCGGCTGCTCCTACTGTGACCTGATGTCCGCAGACAAGGTCGTAGAAAAACATCGACGTCTCACTTTGGCGAATGCTGGCGAGTGAAGTGATCTTGAACTCCACTTCCAGCCCGTATGCGTCAGTCAGTTGATGTCCCAGATCATGCACTTGTTTGCCATAGCGTCGCTCGTTTAGTTTAGGTGTCCCTTTGACCAAGACGAAGAATTCCAGGTCATTGTAAGGTTGGTCGCCATCTGGTGTTTTCAGAACGCCACCCTCGCCGCGCCCGTAGCCACCACCCAGAATGAGAGCCTCAAGTTTAGAATCGGGAAAAATTTTACGAATTCCCTGGCCGGATCTGGCACACAGATCAGCCAGCCATTGCTCCAGTGCATCGTCGCCGTCGCGAGTATAGCGATGCTCTGACTGGGCGCATTGGCCTGATGGCAAAATGGAGATTCCCGGTTCCGTAGTGGCTGACAATGGTTGTGACACTGGTTGTGAAATTGGAAGGACTCAATATGCCATAATTATCATTAATACACAATTCATGATCGTAATGAGACCTCGAAAAAGCCCCTTTGTGTGTTAATTTACAAGGATTTCAACAATTTTCAGGTCAATGGCTCAACACTCCCAGCGCTGCAAACGTATCATCCATGTCCCCCGGCGATATGTCGCCGAGGAATGGGGAGGCACGGAAACAGTCATATTGGAAACTGCGCGCCATCAACAGTTGGACGGCTGGCAGCCTGAGATTGTGACCAGCATGGCCCTCGCATCCACACGCGAAGACAACTACAGTGGCATTCCGGTTCGGCGATACCCTTACGTTTATCCATTCTTCGGACTTTCTGCCGGTGACAAGGCAGCGATGGACAAGAAGGGCGGTAATCTGCTTTCGCTGTCATTGTTCACTCACTTGTTTCGATCAAAGAACGTCAGGCTGTTTCATGCGCATGCATTGAAGCGACTTGGTGGAGAAGTTCGCACCGCTGCGAGGCTGTCGAAACGCCCCTATGTCGTCTCACTACATGGTGGAGTGTTCGACGTTCCTGAAGCAGAGCTGGCTTCCATGACGCAAACGATCAGCAACAAGCTTGAATGGGGAAAGCCATTCGGTGCTCTGTTCGGATCCAGGCGTGTGCTTGAGGATGCGGACCATGTGATCTGTGTGGGGCAGGGGGAGATGGAATTGGCGAAAAAGGAACTCAGCCACGATCGGATTACCTATCTTCCCAATGGTGTCGATACGCAGAAGTTTCAGGAGGGTGACGCAATGCTTTTTCGCAATGCCCACCAGATTCCTGAAGACAGTTTTCTTGTGCTTTGCCTGAGTCGTATCGACACGCAAAAGAATCAGGCATTGCTGGTGGATGCCTTTGCGCGTTTGGCGAAGAAGGAACCGAATGCGCGGCTGGTTCTCGCAGGGCCGCAGACGCAACCGGAATACGCACAGCAGTTACAAGACAAAATTGCTGCGGCAAACATCGGCGAGCGGGTACATTTTCTGCCAGGAATGCGTAACGATGACCCACTGTTACTGGCCGCATTTCATGCCTGTGATGTTTTCGTTTTGCCGTCCAGACACGAGCCATTTGGTATTGTTGTTCTGGAGGCGTGGAGCGCTGGTAAGCCAGTTATTGTCAGTCATGTAGGAGGATTGAGGGCGCTTGTCGATGACGGCGTGAATGGGATGTTCGTAAATCCTGACTCCGCGACTGCCGATGCAGATTTAGAGGCGAAGCTTCACGATTTGCAGTCGAACCCAGACAAGAGGAGGAAGCTGGGGGAGGCGGGGCGCCAGAATGCGCTGGAGAATTACGATTGGCATCGCATTGTTGCTCGTCTGGAGGAACTCTATCAGGAGGCTGAGTGTCATGCCGCAGGAAAGTAAGTCAGATCCCATTGTCAGCATTATCATGCGTAGCTACAACGAAGGTTGGGCACTACGGGAAACGCTGCCTGCCCTCAAGGCGCAGAAATTTGAAAACTGGGAGTTGATCGTGATCGATTCCGGATCGAATGATGGTTCACAGGAATTGATTCGCGCGGCCGAACCCGCCCATCTTGTCCAAATTACTTCTGCAGAATACAATCCCAGTAAGGTAATGAATCATGGGATGCGGTTGGCGAAGTCCGAGTTCGGGATATTCCTGAATGCGGATGCAACGCCTCTGGGGAGTGACTGGTTACGACCGCTCGTCACCACGTTGCAGGATGCGCAAGTCGCGGCATGTTTCAGCAGGCAAGTTCCGCGCCCGGACTGCGAGGCAGTCTTTGCCTGTGACTATGAGCGTTGCTTCGGGCCAGCGCGCGAGTCCGCTCAGTGGGATCACTTTTTCAGCATGGTGAGCAGTGGACTGCGAAAGGATGTATGGCAACAGCGCGGCTTTCGCGAAGACTTACAGTATGCTGAAGACGACGAATACACGCGGTGGTGCAGGGAGCAGGGCTATGAAGTGCGCTACGTGCCAGAGTCCGTCGCCATGCACAGCCATAACTATACAGCGCAGGAGGCACGCCAGCGGTCATTTGGCGATGCTAGAGCCATGGGCCAGTCCTGGACTGGGAGAAGGTCGGATTTTTCGTGGGGCAGAACGGTATTCCTCGGATGGATGAATGATGTGAGGAAGGATCTAAAGTTCTGTGTATCCCAGCGGCGACTGAGTGAATTTCCGCATTCTATGCTCGTGCGTTGGAAGCAGCGCAGCGGCAAGTTGGCTGGGTTCCGTAGCGGCTGGATGGCTGGGCAGCGAGATAGCAGTTAAGCTTGTGCGTTTGTTAGAGAATTCGGATCCTGGCGGGCTGAACGGGCGACGGGGCTGTCGTCAAGTGCTTGCTGGTAGACCTCCATCATTCTTGCGGCATTGTCACGCCAGTCAAAGCGAGTAGCATTCAGGAACCCCAGGTCACGCAAACGGGCACGACAGGCTGGGTCAGATGCTACCTTCGTCAACGCCTCTACCATTGACTGCAAGTTCTCAGGATCAATGCGATAAGCAGCGTCGCCGATCACTTCGTCGAGTGATCCGTTAGGGCTGCTGATGACAGGACAACCGCAGGCCATCGCTTCCACGGGCGGAAGGCCAAATCCCTCAAAAAGAGAAGGATACACCAGGGCACCGGCGGTGCGGTAGAGGTTAGGCAGATCGCAGTCAGGGACGAATCCCAGGGCGCGAATATCTCCCACGTATGGAGACGCTGCGATCGCCGCGTGGATTTGCTCGGCTCCATGCCAGTCACTACCACCGAATGCCAGCTGCCAGTTTGAGCCAGTCGTCTTCTTAAAAGCATTGAATGCCTCGATCAGTCTGACGTGGTTTTTTCCAGGGTGTTCGAGTCGGGAAACGTAAAGAAAGAACGGAGGTTCAGCGCTTTGATTCGGCGGCGCAGCCTTGCTCGGAGAAAAGCGCTCACGATCGACGCCATTGAGAATCACCTCAATACGAGGGCGAGGAATCTTAAAATACGTAGCGATGTTATCAGCGGTATTCGAGCTGACAGCAACAATGCTCTGCTGGTGCCTGGCGAGGCGTTTCACAACAACTCTGCCGTAGAACATTCGCGCAGGGTCGTATTTGTTTGCTAGCTGGAATGGGGCAAGATCATGAATGGTGGCAACCTTGGCACAAGGAGCAAATCGAACCATGCGGCGGTAGCTTGGCACATGCACGATGTCGATCGCATTCTTCCGAAGCCACCGCGGCAAGACGACTTGATGCCAGAGTACATTGCGGATTGCTGGTCGCCATTTTTCGGCCACGGGAATCAACTGCATCGAGTTCTCTGCAAATGCAAAAAGCGGTAGATCTTCTTCAAGAACCAGCAGCGAAAAAGTGTGAGTGTTAGAATACGCCCGAAGCTCTCGAACGAGTGCAAACACGTATTGAGCCACGCCGGATTTACCCCGTTGGATCATTGTTGTCGTGATTGCGATATTCATTTCAAGACGTTTGGAGCCACTAAATATTTAATGATTATTACGGTGAATATAGCCTAATATGGTAAAATCGTAAAATTGAAACGCCTCTTTGAGCTGAGATTCCATTCTATTCGGCAAAGTGCGGTGAATGATCTCCCCGGGATGGCGATTGATAACCAAACTCCCGATCTTCTGTAGCTGTCAAGCGAAGCCGCAGTTTCGACAATCTGGCTCCCAATCGAGGAGTGTTTCTGATTCGTTCAATGTTCAGTCTTCGGTGAACATCCACGATACTGCCAATTGGTTGCCGATTCTGGTTGGCGGCGGCGTTGAGGCTGCCAGAGAGATCGGTGCCGTAGGCTATGGCGTTCGGGTTCCAGGGGAGATTCGGCAAGCCGATACCCGGCGAGGCCGGCGAGGGCTTTGCCTGTTCTGAGAGAGCCGTCACCGATACCCATAACGAATTTTTCTCTGTTTCTTCAAGATTCGGTGTAAGAATTCCATTGCTGGCGGGTAATAGTAGTAAATATCGATGACGCCATGCGATTTTCTCTAATCATTCCCCTCTATTTCCTGCTTATCATCTCAGCTGTGGCTCAGACCCGCGAGACAGTGACGTTCCGCTACGAAGGTGCTCCGGTCGGCAAATTACCGTTTGTTTCCGGATCACTGCCGGAGTTGGGGAGCTCGGACCTTGGAAAATCGGTCGAGCTGTTGGAGGTGGAGGATGGCGTCTGGGAGGTGGATATCGAGCTGCCGGTGAATCGGGAATACACGCATCAAATTTTCCTGCGGCGGGTCAACCAGATTGAGGTGCCGGACCCCACAAAGGGCAAGGCGGTGGGAGATCCTGTCGCTGCAAGCACGCCAATCGTCGCACTGGAGCCTGATCAGGCCGACCCAGCATCCGGAAGCTTTCGCTTGGCCGTCTCTTTCAATCGCTTGTAAAGCGGTTCAGGTAGTTGAACTTGCGTTCTGGGCATACATCGATTTCACATCGACACGTTTTAAAAGTCAATCTGACGAAGACAGCAAGTACCGACACCGTGGATTCTACCAAAATTCGCCTAGATAAGAGGGACGGAGGCGAATTTGGGATCGATTGTTTGGTGTGTATGTTAGTGTCTGTATGGCCAGGAAATCCTCGTTTCTCCCCGGTTTGCATCGAGTTCTTTTCGGGAGACCGCCGGTCTCTGCGGTCGAGAAAATCTCTCGTCAACGCGGTGAAATCGATGAAGTTTGCCTCTCTCAGTTGCCCGTTCGGTTGTTGCTCGAAGTGCATGCTTTCGTTGTCAGTAGATTGCAATCCGGGGTGCAGGGCACTGGGCCCAGAACGCTCGTCGTCGATGGCAGCACTGCCTCAATGCCGGATACGCCAAAGAACCAAAAGAAGTATCCCCAGCATACGCAGAAACCCGGTTGCGGCTTTCCTATTATGAAACTTGTGGGCCCCTTCTGCCTGGAGGGTGGCGCTTGGATAGCGACCGCCAAGTGTCACATGAAAATCCACGAACCCCGCCTCTTTCAACGACTCTTCAGGCACTTGCGAAAAGGGGACACGCTGCTGGCCGATCGAGCCTATTGCTCATATTGGAACGTCGCAAAGCTCTCCTCTAAAACTAAAGGAGTTGATTTCGTGATGCGCAATCACCAGAGACGCATCGTAGATTTCCGTAAAGGCAAGCGCCTTGGAAAGCGGGATCATTGCGTAATATGGAGCAAGCCAAAGCGACGGGGCCCGCGGGATGGGCAAGGAGGGTATGACGCCTCCCCAGATCATCTGGTGGTGCGGGAAACGCAGCTCAAAGCTCAGCGAAAAGGCTACCGGACGGGAGTGATCGTCGTCGTAAGTAGCTTTATCAATCCTGAAGAAAAAACGATTGATGAACTCGGAGAATACTTTCTGCGTCGCTGGAAAGTCGAACTCTACTTTGGCGACATCAAGACCTCCCAGGCAATGGACGTGTTTCACACGATGAGTCCAAACTTAATCTGTCGGGAGTTACTCATGCATATGATCGCGTATAACCTGACACGAGCAGTCGCTCTGCAGAGCACGGCCAACACCACCACGCCGCTTGCCGCTGTGAGCGGGTCAGTTTCAAAGGGGCAGCAGACAGGATCGTGGTATGGGCATGAAAGGGAATAAGTGACTGGCTCGTGACACTCACTTGTTGGAGGGCGGCAACCTGACCACCGCAACAACATATCACCAACGGAAAAATTTCGCTTTTGATCGCGATCCGCTCGATCGCGTAGCTCCGCTGCGCCCGTTTGCAGATGCCAGGCTGGTGCCGCATGGACGTCAGCACGGATCGGGATCTGCGGCAATTTTCGTGCCCCAGAGCACCGGGAATGGCGCTGCGAATCTGTCCGGCTGTCCGACCGCGACGGAATGTTCGCGTTTTCCCTGATTTTAAGCACGCACCGCGCATCCTCGCCTTCAACTTACGGAATCACTGGGCTTTGGGGTTCAACGTGGACAGATTCATCTGTAGTGTTAGCTTTTCGATTGATGCTTACACGCACTCTCCAATACAGAAGCTGGCGAATCGTTTTTCCCGCGCTTTGGTTAGGTTTCGCGTGTTTTTCGTCCGTTGATGGTGCTGCCCGGGCAGGTGTTTTGCCGGTGTTCGAGTCTGATGTGCGTCCCATCCTGAAGGCGCATTGTTTTCATTGTCACGGCGAAGGTGACGAACTGAAGGGAGGTGTTGATGTCCGGCTTAAGCGATTCCTTGAAACCGCGACCACTGAAGATCATGGCCGGGTAATGGTTCCCGGTTCAGCCGAACAGAGCCACCTGCTGGCACTTGTGCGCTCAGGCGATATGCCGAAAGGGGAGAAGAAACTGAAGCCGGGCGAGATCGACATCATTGAGACCTGGATTGCTGCAGGTGCTCCGACCGCGCGTCCTGAGCCGGAGTCGCTGCCGAGGGGATTTGTGATCACTGAGGAAGAGAAACACTTCTGGTCATTCCTACCGATCGTGCGACCAAACGTGCCCGATGCAACGAGTCGCGAAAATCCGATCGACGCCTTCATTCAACAAAAACTCAGGGAACAAGGGGATGGTCTCGGGCTCGCGCCGGAAGCGGATCGGCTGGTGTTGCTTCGCCGTGTTTATTTGGGTCTGTTAGGGCTTCCGCCATCGCCGGAAGTCGCCGCGGAATTTCTAGCCGACGAGCGGGATGATGCCTATGAACGGATGGTCGATCGGGCCCTCGACTCGCCCCATTACGGTGAGCGCTGGGGGCGGCATTGGCTGGATGTTGCCGGTTACTCCGACTCGAACGGATACGCTGAGTCCGACAGCGTGCGCCCCTTTGCATGGCACTACCGCGACTACGTGATTCGCTCATTCAATGCAGACAAGCCATGGGATCGGTTTATCACCGAGCAACTGGCTGGAGATGAAATAGCAGGAGCGACGCACGAAACCGCTGCTGAAAAAATCGTGGATCCAGCGAAGCTCGAGCTGTTGTCCGCGACGGGCTTCCTGCGCATGGCTCCAGATGGCACTGGCGATGGTGTGGACGATCAGAATCTTGCCCGCAATCAGTCCATCGCGGAAACTCTGAACATTGTTTCCTCCTCCTTGCTCGGGCTGACGGTCGGTTGTGCCCAGTGCCACGACCACCGATACGATCCCGTTTCGCAGGCCGACTACTACCGAATGCGTGCGATTTTTGAACCAGGATTCGACTGGAAAAACTGGCGCTCACCTTCGCAACGTCTGGTTTCCCTCTACAACGATGATGAGCGGGCAAAGGCGGAGATGATCGAATCTGAAGCGCGCAAAGTGGATGAGGAAGTGAACAAACTGCGCAAAAAGCTGTTGGACGAAGTGTTTGAGATCGAACTGGCACGGCTGCCAGAGAACTTGCGTGAAGCGGCCCGGACTGCGCGCGGCACCCCAGCCGGTGAGCGAACGGACGAACAGCGCGCATTGTTCAAAGAATTCCCTGCGGCTGATGTGCAGGGTGCCCTCGATCTTTACGACCCGGAACGGAATAAGCAGGTGACCACCAAACAGGGTGAAGCTGGAGCAATTAGGGAAAAGAAGCCGTCGGAACCAAAAGTGATGGTATTCACGGAAAAGGCGGGCGCGCTCCCGGCGACGTTCGTTTTTAATCGCGGTGATCACGACGAGCCGCAGGCCGCCGTTGATCCATGTGAGCTGCAGGTGCTCGGTGGCAAAGCCTTTGCTAACGACGATCCAGACTTGGCCAGCAGCGGTCGCCGGCTGGCGTATGCACGCTGGCTTACGAACGGAGAGCATCCGCTGGTGGCACGCGTGTTGGTGAACCGTTTCTGGATGCACCATTTCGGGCGCGGTTTGGTGTCGACTACCGGCGAGTTTGGCAGTCTTGGCGAGCGCCCCAGTCATCCCGAGTTGCTCGACTGGCTGGCCAGCGAATTCATGTCAAGCGGCTGGCGGCTTAAGACCCTGCATCGGTTGATTCTGAACTCACGCGTCTACCGGCAGTCTGCGCAGAATCCCGATTCGTCCCGGCAGGATCCCGAGAACAGGCTGTACGCTCGCTGGAAATTGAAACGGCTGGAGGCTGAAGCGATCCGCGACGCCACGCTTGTGGTCAGTGGTGTTCTTATTGAGGAACCTTTCGGCGAGCCCGTGCCAATCGCACAGGATGGAGTCGGTCGCGTTGTCGCTGGTGAGCAAAAAACGGACGGACGCGGCGACCCGACGATCGCGGTGGATATCGGCGGGCGCGCCTTTCGCCGCAGCGTTTACGTGCAGGCGCGCAGATCGCTGCCGCTCACGGTTTTCGAGGCATTCGATGCCCCTGTGATGTCGCCTAATTGCGAATCCCGCAATACCAGCGTTGTCCCGTCGCAGCCGTTGCTGATGCTCAACGACTCGTTCGTAGCCGATCAGGCCCGCCGTTTCGCGGAGCGTATTTCAGCGGAATGCCGAAGTGATAGCGCTGGCAAAGTCAGCCGGGCCTGGCAGCTCGCTTACCAGTGTGATCCCACTACTATCGAGCTGCAGCGCGCGCTCGACTACCTCGCCAGCCAGACTGCGATCTTCGAGCAGAGGCAGGCAAGCAAAACTGACGATAAGAACGCGCAACAAGAACCGGCCTCTCTGGCACTGGCAAGTTTCTGTCAGGCATTGTTCGGGTCGAACCGGTTTTTATACGTGGAGTGAAGCAGCAACTGAACCTGACCCTGACAATGAAACGAAAATCTGCACCAGCCTTTTGTTCGCGCCGCCACTTTGTAAAAGCTGGCGCATTCAGTCTGAGCTCGCTGGGGCTGGCATCACTGCTACAGGATGAGAAACTTCTCGCGGCGCCGGTGAAACCTTTCCTGGGTGGCGAGCGATTTGATCTCACACCCAAGTCATCGCACCGCCCGGCGCAGGCGAAAGCCGTCATTTCGCTCTTCATGATGGGTGGGCCCAGTCAGGTCGATTTGATGGATCCCAAACCCGATATGGCGAAGTGGGACGGCAAGCCGTTTCCCGGCAAGATCAAGTACGATAACGCCGCTGAAGCCTCATCGACCGTCTTTGCCAGTCCCTTCAAGTTTCGCGCGCACGGCCAGTGCGGCACCGAGATCTCCGAGCTGCTGCCGCATCTGGGCAGCATCGCCGACGATGTTACGGTGATACGCTCCATGCACACTGGCGTGAACAACCACCTGCAGTCGATGTGGGCGATGAACACGGGAACATTTCGCGGTGGCTATCCATCGCTGGGCAGCTGGGTGTCCTACGCACTTGGATCGGAAACCAAAGACCTGCCTGCCTATGTGGCCATGACACATCCGGCAGGGCTGCCACAGTTCGCGCAGCAGCATTGGACCAATGGCTGGCTGCCGTCGATTTATCAGGGCGTTCAAGTGCGCGCTTCGGAGCCGCGCATCCTCAATCTTGATCCCGCTGACCATCTGCGCGGCGAGGCGCAGCGCAACCAGATCGATTTCATCCAATCGCTGAATCGTGATCACTTGGCGCAGCACCCTGCGGAACTCGATCTCGACGCGCGTATCTCGTCCTACGAACTCGCCGGTCGCATGCAGACCGCTGCTTCCGAAGCATTCGACATCTCAAAAGAATCCGACGCCACCAAAAAGCTTTACGGCATCGATCAGGATGCCACCCGCGACTACGGTACGCGCTGTCTCATTGCCCGCAGGCTGGTTGAGCGCGGCGTGCGCTGCGTGCAATTGCTCACAGTTGGCCAGTCTTGGGATCATCACGGCAACATCATGACCGCTTTGCCGAATTCATGCCGGGAAGTGGATCAGCCAGCTGCTGCCCTGGTGAAAGACCTGAAAGCCCTGGGACTGCTCGACACCACCGTCGTCCACTGGGGCGGTGAAATGGGACGCCTGCCAGTCGCGCAGAATCGCATTAGCGCAAAAGTCGGGCGTGATCACAATACCTATGGCTTCTCGATGTGGGTGGCAGGCGGCGGCTTCAAAGGTGGTCACGTTCACGGCGCAACTGACGAATGGGGGCACTATGCGGTTGAGGACGTCGTGAATCATTTCGACTATCACGCCACGCTTCTGCATCTGTTAGGCTTCGATCACGAGAAGCTTATCTACAAGCGCAACGGCCAGGCGCTCAGTCTTACCAGCAATCAAGGTGCAGAGGTGATCAGTAAATTGCTGGCGTAACTAGATTGTTCTAGAAGTTAATCGTTATCGCCTTCATGCCGGTCAAACGCGAGGCGAGCCGCCTCGATTCGGGGTATTTTACTCCGATGAAAGTGTGTAGAGTCCTGTTACCGAGGCCTTGAGAGAGGTTACTTGGAGCAGGTAGTTCGTGTGTGCGTTTGGGGTGAACGATAGTCTGGAATTCGTGCCTCCTGCAGAAGGGGCATCGTCATTAGAGTCCAGGAGTTTGTTTCGTCCGTCTGTTAGTTGTAGATAGGTGTCGAAGGCGGAAGACGTAAGAGTCACGATCACCGGTTGCCCGGGCGTGTGCCCAGTGAGAAAATAGGTGTTACGGTGAGATCCGTCAATATTGATGGGGTCGGTGCTCGAGAGTTTGTTGCTCGTCGTTGTGCCGATCGAATGCTGTGGGCCGGGAGTAGCGGAAAGCGTGTAAGTGCCGGCTTCGAGAGGGTTCGAACTGGAAGCACGGACGATGAGCGGTGCGCCGTCCCTGGGCATGACTAAGGGAATATACGCGTGAGGTTGGCCTGACAAGAGCCTGTTGTCATCCTCATCGACGACTCGACCTGTCTCCGCTTCAATGACAACGAAGTACGAATCAACCGAGTCGGAGGTCATGGACAGTTCGACGTAGACTTCCGATGGGGCAGCGAGGAGATAGTCGTCTTTGTAGTATTCCTCAGGAAGAAAGATTGGGTCGAAGGGGTCGTTGGAGCAAGAGTCAGGCTGGAAGCTCCTGCGTTCGGATCGTTGTTCCCAGCAAACTCAAGAATTGCAGCCTGCCCGTCTTGATCGTTGTCTCTGGATTCACTTTGGGTGAGCAAGGTGCTATAGCGATTTTCCCACCGGGCAAGATTGGGAGAAACGAAGGACTTGATCCACGGCAGGAATGAGGTCACCCGGGTATAAATACCGTATTTGTCGGGAACTCCGCAGCCTTGACCGACGGAAACGATCCCAATCTGACGGTAGCGGCCAGTCTCTGGATCAGGAATGACCAGCGGGCCGCCAGAATCGCCCTTGCAGGAATCAATTCCGCCCTCTGCTCTCCCGGCTGGCAACGGCCCTAGCCTGACTTATTCATCGCGGCTTTTGGAAGCGCGATTTTTGATAGATTGGCGCCCCATCTCGGCGCCTCAGTCGTCAGGCACGATCGCCGAGGG
>JBNMNB010000116.1:0-22985 GCA_051270635.1 Verrucomicrobiales bacterium
TGCTGTTGGCTGTGGACGATCGGGAATCGGAGGAGGTGCAGGAGGAACTGGGGCGATTGATGGTGGACGATGAGGCGTTTTTGGCGCGGCTGAAGCCGGTGTATGCTGCGGACGCGTTGGATGGGATCGGAAAAATGTTGAAGGTGATCCGTGGTCGGGAGGTGGATGGTGAAGATGAAGGACAAGTTGGACGGGATAGTGAACTGGAGGAGGAAGATGTGTTCGCGACCGACTGCCTGGGCATGACGACGCAGAGTGAGATCGAACGCTTCAAGCGTCCGTATCTGGATCGGCTGTATGATTTGTCAGCCTTTGTGGGGGAGGTGAAGCAGCGGTTTTCCCAGTGGTACAACTTGCGCAATGAGCGAATCGGGCCGCTTTGGGAGGATCGTTTTAAGAGTGTGCTGGTGCAGGGCGAGCCTGGCATTTTGGCGACAGTGGCGGCTTACATTGATCTCAATGCAGTGCGGGCGGGGATCGTGAAAGATCCGCGCGAGTGGCGCTGGTGCGGCTATGCCGAGGCACTGAAAGGGCAAGGGCTGTCGCGAAACGGCGTGTATGAAGTGCTAGGCAATCGGGATGCGGCCCGCCGCGATGGCGAGGCGTGGAAGAAGGTGCACCGACGGTATAGGCAACTGCTAATGGAGGAGGGACGGCAGCTTCGGGATGACGAGAATCGGGTGGTGCGCAAAGGCCTGACACCGGAAGAATTTGAAGCGGAGGAAGCGCGCAATTTTGAGCTGCCGACCCCGGCGCTGCTGCGGCATCGGCTCCGGTATTTCGTCGATGGCCTGGCACTCGGGAGCGAGGCATTCATCGAAGGCGTCTTTGAGAAAAACCGGGAAAAGATGGGAGTGGAGCGAACACGTGGTGCGCGGGTGCCGAAAGTGGCGATGGGAGGTCTGCGCACGCTGCGGGATTTGCGCGGCGTCACACCAGAAGGAGAATAGGGCATGGAATGTATCTAAGACGCTTCCTGCCCAGCGACAAAGCTACAGTGTCCCCTGCATGAATAGAGATCGCCAACTAAGTAAGGTTATTATCAGGCTACATCGTAGTTCTAGGCATGATTGCAATTAGGCATGGAGCGTTTAACTGAAATCTGCGCTTCCGCTTGTAAGGAAGTCAGGGTAGGGTCGTTGTTTCCGGTGAAAATGCTCCACTTTTCTCGACAGTTTTGGATCTGCGTGGTTCGACGAATTGGCGCATCGGGGATTGTGCTATGCCTGCTTTCAGGCTGTGGAGATGAGAAGGACACTACGGCGGATGTCATTAACGACAAGTCGGAGCTTTCACTTCCGGCTCACATTGAATCTTCTACTGCCGAAATTAAGGACGGAATGGCGGACAAAGAGGAAGAGGAAACAGGAGCTTTCCTGCCATCCATCCCCGGGGTTTTTCACGATCGATTGAATGGGCAGATGGCTCCCATCATAGCCAAGTCCAATTTCATCAGCCAAGAGTGGAATACGGAAATTTTCACTCTGGCAGTGAACCATCAACTGGGACAGATCGCAAAGTGGCTGGAGAGTGGAACGGTAAAGGAAGAGCAGATGAAGATGGTGGCGCTTGAGGAAGTCAGAAGCGCTACTTTGCAAAGGAGTTCACTGCAGATTGTCTTTGAAGACAGCCTGGTGCAGGTGAAGCGTTGGAATCAACAGGGTAATGATGAACCAACTTACGAGACGGGGCTCGGCGCAATTTCCAGTCACTTGAACGAACTGGTCGCTCCACTTCAACCGGCAGTCGATCGCCATGTTACGTTTAAGACTTACCGTGTGGAACCGGCGACCGATCGCGTTGCGACGACCGCCCAATTTCATGCCAACGGATCACTTGGAAATGGCACGATTGAGCAATCGGCAACTTTGAGGTTCAAGTGGACAGCGGAGCGCCAACCGAGACTAGTAACTGTGGAGGTTGAGTCCTACGAAGAGGTCACGCCGAGTGCAACTGGTGGCATCAAGTTTGCGGATCGGGCACCAGAGGTATTCAGAAAGGAACCCAGCTATTCCACTCAACTCGCGAAAGGTTCCGATCATTGGCGCAAGCACCTGCAGGCTGACTTCGGCATTGATGTCAATGGACTTCAAGGCATTGCCCTGGGAGATGCGAACGGCGACGGACTGGAAGATCTCTACGTTTGCCAGCATGGCGGACTTCCAAACAAGTTGTATCTCAGGAATCCAGATGGAACACTTCGTGATGTCTCAGAGACAGCTGGAGTTGACTGGATGGAACTCACCCGGGCAGCATTGTTCATTGATCTCGACAACGACGGTGATCAGGATCTCGCGATGACGCAGGGGTGGTACTGGGTGCTCATGGAGAACGATGGAAACGCAAAGTTCACCAAGCGCTCCGAAACCAGTGGTTCCGCATGGTATTACTCTCTGGCAGCTGCGGACTACGATAATGACGGAGACATTGATCTCTACATCTGCGGAAGAAACCCGATCGCTGAACAAGGCCGGATTGAAGGATTTCTCGGCACTCCCATTCCGTTCCATGATGCCAACAACGGGGGCGCTAACATTTTACTTAAAAACGAAGGTGACTGGAGTTTCTCTGATGTCACTGCGGAGTCAGGCATGGATGTGCACAATCGCCGCTACAGCTATGCAGCGGTCTGGGAAGACTACGATAACGATGGAGATCAGGACTTGTATGTCGCCAATGACTTCGGACGTAACTGCCTCTACAGAAACAATCGCGGCAGGTTTTCTGAAATCGCAGCTGAAGCCGGAGTCGAGGATATCTCTGCCGGAATGGGCGTCACTTGGGCAGATGTCAATCATGACGGCAATATGGATCTGCATGTCAGCAACATGTTTTCTTCGGCAGGAAATCGGATCGCTTACCAGCGGCACTTTCGAGAAGAATCAGGCAGTTCCCGCACCTCTTACCGACGCCACGCGCGAGGCAACAGTCTATTCACAAACAAGGGTAACGGCACATTTTCGGATATCAGTACCGGGGCCGCCATCACCCTTGGACGCTGGGCATGGGGAGCACGCTTTGCGGATTTTAACAATGATGGCTGGGAGGATCTCTTTGTGGCGAATGGTTTTGTCACCACTGAGGACACGGGTGACTTATGAAGTTTCTACTGGCGCCAGGTCGTGGCGCAATCACCGGATTCTGCAAATGCCGAAGCAACAGAACGGGAGCGCTACCTGCTGAATTGGGCGGCACTGGGGCAAATGATTGACGAAGGGCGATCGTTCAGCGGCTATGAAAACAATTGCGCCTTCTTGAATATGGACGGAGAAAACTTCGCTACGATTTCTGCATCCAGTGGGCTTGATTTGATGGACGATGGTCGGGCAGTTGCCACCTGCGACTGGAACTTTGATGGCTACCTCGACTTTTGGGTAACAAATCGCACAGCGCCAAACGTTCGCTTGCTGATGAACGAGTCATCTCAAGCGCCCGCCACCGCTGGGTTTGTTGCGCTGCGACTGAAGGGAGGAAGCGGTATCAATCGTGATGCCATCGGGGCACGAGTCGAGATCTATCCAGAAGGCGGCAGCAAACATTACGTCCGAACTTTGCGTGCTGGTGAGGGATTTCTGGCACAGTCGAGCAAGTGGCTGCACTTCGGCCTTGGTTCACGCACCTCGGTCGATCGAGTCATCGTCCGCTGGCCTGGTGCTCCTGCTGAACCGTTTACCAACGTGACTCCCGGAGGATTCTATGAACTCGTTCAAGGAAAAGGAAAAGCAGTGCTGTGGGATCCACCGTTATTCAGTCTCCCACCTGAGTTGGCTAAGCCATCGCAGTCCGAGCCCGCTGCATCATCATCCACCCGCAATTGGATCCTGGGCCGCATTCCTTTCCCGAGATCGGAATACACTGATTGGAATTCTGAACGTAAGCCACTGCATTCATTCAATGGTAAGCCTCTGGCCATCAACTTGTGGTCTTCAAGCTGCAAACCTTGCGTGATGGAGCTCAAAGAATGGACGGAATCGGCAGAGCGCCTTGCTAAAGCGGGGCTGCAAGTGCTGACCTTGTCTGTCGATAGCATGATTCCCGGGCAATCTGAGACGAACGCTGCGGCACAAGAGCTTACACGAAAACTGCAGCTGCCATTTCTCACTGGCAATGCCAATGCCGATTTGGTCGAGGCAATGGAAATCGTCCACCGATCCTTCACTGCACTGAAGCATCCATTGCCCGTTCCCTGCACATTCCTGCTCGATCGTCAGGGACGCGTGGCTGCCATCTATCAGGGGCGAGTCAGCAGCAACGTTCTGCTGGGCGATGTTGCAATGTTAGACAAGCCACTTGAGGAACAGCGGACGAATGCTGTCCCCTTCCCCGGCAAATGGGCTTCGCTTCCTTTTGAATCGAATCCAATGCGCATCGCGCTTACCTACTCCGCTGCTGGAGAATCCGAAAAAGCAATCCGTTATCTCAAAGACATTCTAGAAGAACCTGAGGATATTCTAAGCGGAGTGATTTCCAAATCAGGACTGAAGCAACTCAAGATCGACGGCCAGGCAATGATCGGCCAGTTACACCTCGACGCTGGAGACCCCATGGACGCTGCTGAGGCTTACAGAGCGCTCCTTACACTGGCCCCGCAAGCGTCAACCACGCATCGCTCCATCGGTGAAAACTTGATGCAGCGAAATCTCGCAGAGCCGGCATTGGCACACCTCAAATTGGCGCTTAGTGCGACCCCAGAGGACGCCGACCTCTTGTTTACTATCGCAATGGCTGAAGTCGCCTCCCGCCAGAGCAGCTCTGCAATCGGACACTTCAGGAAAGCGCTTGCTATTAATCCAGATGACAACGCAACGCATTATCAACTAGCGAACGTGCTGCTCAAGCGCAATGACACAGCAGGAGCCATCACCCACTATCGCGAGGCATTGCGCATCATCCCCAGCTGGCCATTGGCCGCACACCAATTGGCATGGATCCTGGCGGCTCATCCCGATAGTTCGTTGCGCAACGGAGAAGAGGCGTTAACCCTGGCCGAGGCAGTGTGTCAACGCGACGGCGGCGGTAACCCTGTCACCTTGCATACCTGGTCAGCTGCTCTCGCGGAACTGGGCCGCTTCTCCGAAGCGCTGCGAATCAGTAACCGAGCAGCTCAAATCGCTGAGAACGACCCCGCCTACGCCGAATTCTCGAAAACGATCAAAGAGGCGCGTCGACAGCTGCGACAGCGGCAGCCCATTCGCTCAAAGTAGGCAAACATTGCCTACTTTAGATTAAATTCTGGATATTGCTATAATATCTATTAATTACTATATTTATGGTATATTAAGAGATGAATCTGCCAAGTATTCCGGCTGATGCTTTCCCTGATGAGCAGAAGAGTCGCCGTGCCACGCCTCAGCTGGGGCGGGAGTGGCGCATGAAGAATTGGGGCGCTGGCGCGTTTATCATTGCGCTTTGGACAATGGTTCTGGGACATCTGGGGAACGACTGGCGTTTCGATCCGGAGTATCGCTTTGGCTGGTTCGTCCCTGTGATGATGGCCATCGTTCTGGCAACGCGTTTCGGAATCAATCGTCCCACTTTGACCGCCAATCGTGCGCGCCTGTCGCCTGGGACTCTCAGCGTCTTTCTAGGAATGTTAGTGGCATGGCCTGTAATTCGTATCATCGGTATAGCGAACCCCGACTGGCACCTGTTCACCTGGATTACTACACTTTCCGGCATCGCCCTGACACTGATCATTTTTCATTCCATTGGAGGGAAAAAAATGGTGTATCACTATGGAGTTCCATTTCTTTTGGTTGCGGCAGTGGTTCCATGGCCATTCATTCTGGAGCAACAATTAATCGCTACGCTGAAAGGAACGAATGCCTTTCTTGTGACTGAGGCATTGAACTTGTTCAGCATTGCTGCCATTCGTGAATCAGGCGGTGTCATCTCCATGCCGAACGCAGTGTTAGGGATTGAGGAAGGCTGCACAGGAATTCGATCCCTCCATCTTTGCCTGGCAGTGGCCTTGTTCTGGGGCGAGTGGTTTCGACTCTCTATCAAAGGTCGCAGCACGCTGGTGGGAACGGCATTTCTTGTAGCCATTCTGGTCAATGTTGTCCGCACACTTTCGCTGGCAATGATAGCCCACTACTCAGGTGCAGAGGCCCTTGCAAAATGGCATGATCAGGCAGGATTGATCGCTCAGGCAAGTGTCGTCGCCATTTGCTGGATTCTGACAGGCTGGTTGATTGCTCGAAATCAACGATGGTCACGAGCTCGGTTCAAGAAATCGCCAAAGCCAGAACCAGCAGGCAAAAAAACCCCTGACAACTCCGATGGCATTCGCCTTAAAGGAATCGCATTCTGCCTGGCAGCGTTGTGGGTTCTCTGCAGTGAGGCCGGTGCCCGCTACTGGTTTATGATTGCCAGTGACAACGCTGCAATCGAGTCGCCACAACGGTGGCAGTGGTCGGTGCCGCCAAATATTGAAGGAATTAAGCAGCAGAACATCCCGCAACAATGGATGTCGCTCCTGGTAGCTGACGACGGGTTCTCTGGAATTTGGAAAGACAAGGAACAGAGCCGAGTGCGTTACCTTTACAGCTTCCATTGGCAGGAAGGGCGGCCAGCAGCATTGTTTGCCACTCATCACCGACCAGAAGATTGCTTGCCTGGCTCCGGTTTCGAACTCATCGGATCCGCTAAGCGCGTCACTTTTGAAACAAGTGGGGGCACGTCCATTCGAACTCAATCGTTACTTGTTTCAATCCTCTGACGGCATCCCGATCACTGTCTTCCACGGCACTTACGCCGATCATACATTCACCCAGGGCCAGGCGGGCGGCCTGACGCGCAGTCGAAGACTGCAGCGCGCCATCCATGGCGAAGGATTCCCCGAAACAAGAATTCTGGAAATCGTTTTCTGGAACACCGAAGAAGAAGCCGTTCAGACCGAACTGGAGCAACTCCTGGGCAAAATCGTAAGAGCAGCGCCGTCGCGGTAGCCAGTAAGCCATCATTACTCCGCTGCAGGCGGAGGCGTTCCAGTGGCTTCTTGTGGTGATTCGGGTTCCGGTGCAGCACGCAGGTGGGCAAAGCGGTCTTCCCACTCGTGCAATGTGTAGCCGTCTCCCAGTCCACCGATCTCATCGATCAATTTTGCGCACTCCACTCGCCACTCATCCAAGTTCGGCTGCTTGAACGGTTTGATTCTTGAATTGGGGAAAATGATATAAGTGACCTTCAGATCGCTCACAGGCCTGCGATACGGACTCGACTCTGGATCCAACTCTTTGGTAATCCGCAATGATGCCTCGCCCATTTTTGTAGACGGCCCGTAGTCGCCGACAATAGCGGGAAGCACCTTACCGCCGTGCACCACTGCAGCATAGTCGCCGATCAACGGGGTGTAGTCATGAAACCCTGCGTAGCGCCGCGTCGAGAGCGGAATCACGACAAATGGATCCTCCTGTGCAATCAGAAAACTGCGCGCGCGCAACTCCTGGATCGTCACCGGCAGATTCTTGATCTGGCTTTCGAGCCGAGCGTTCTCACCTCGCGTGAGCCCTGAGACCTTGTAGCGTTCGTTTGCCGCGGCCAACTGTTTCTCCATCCTGGTATAAAGAGGATTAGGCTGCGACGTCTGCTTCGGCCAACCGTAGCTTGTGGTAGGTTGAAAGTGCTGTGAACTGGCGATGTAGTCGTCAAATCCAGGCATACGGTCGCCATCTGAGCCATCACTGACGACGTCCATTTCTCCCTGAAGCAGCAACACTTTTCTGCCACTGTCAGGGTGGGCAAGCTCGAGTATCGTCTCGCAATCGTAAAAATTGTGCCGTGACAACGCCCCCTCCAATCGTGTGATGTTCGACTGCACTTGCTTCTGCTTGAGATCGTAGATGTAATTGTAAAATCCTGACACTTCCCCATTGGGAATCATCGCCCCTAGACCCGGCAGAATGGCTGGCAGCTCGGCATTAACGGTCGCCAGATCATCGATCGAGGCATTGGGAGTGGGGACACGCAGACGCAACTGAAAGTCGATCTGGTAGCTGGAATCGTCTTCGCGCTCGATCGATGCAAATTTCCCCGGCTCACTGATCAACTCCGAATTGACATTGATCCCGTTGAACAACTTGGCGACGTCCATGCGGCTGCGATAGCTTACCAAGTTCCGCGGCAATGGATCCGGTGGCATCGGGACTTCAACAATTTTCTCGACGATCTTTTCCTTGATCTCAACGAGCGGCTGCGAACTACTGGATGTGCCCGCAGACTTCTTTCCCATCAACCATGCAGTAGGCACTAGTATCCCGAGGACAATTACCAGTGCCAGCAAAAGAACATTCACACCAGTGAACTGGCCGGCACAGCGAGCAAAGTAGGGAGGCTTGCGAAACATGATAGGAATATACGTGCCTCAGCAGATCGATTCGTCAACCGTTACAACGTCACCAATTCAATCTAACCGCTCATCGCTCACCGATGAATTCCGCAATTAAGCGCGCAGTTTCCGCTGGTTGCTCCCACGGCAAGCGGTGCCCAGCATCTGCCACTGCTACATGAGTTCCATTCTCCATCGCTGCTGCGGCAGACAATGCGATACGCGTAAACTTGGCATCTTTCTGCCCACTCAGCCACAACACCGGACATTTCAAGGCGGGCAGCAGGGATAACTGAGGCAACAGATCGGCCTGCCTCCCCAGCGACCACACGTCAAATGCCGTAGAAATCGCCGGGCCGCAAATATCCAAGTCACGTCGGTCAGTTAGCGCTGGCCTTTCAGAAAAGATTGATTGCGCATTCCAATCATTCAAAAATTGCTGCCAGTCAGCGCGCACTGCCCTCGCCCATGCACGATCCCTGGCCAGACGTGCGACCTTTTCATCGGCATCCGCTATCCCAGTATTTGTCGAGATCAAAACGGCACCAGAAAAAAGCTCTGACCGCGCCAGCAATGCATGCAACGCCAGGCGCCCTCCCAGTGAGTAGCCAACCAGAAATGGGCGCTGACCATCTGCCGTATAACGCGCGCAGAACTGATCGACCCAGGTGGCGTATTCAACGACTGGGCCGTCCCACAGCGATGACGCAACCAATGGGCAGCCCATCCCCTCACGGGACAAGGCCTCGATGACCGGATTCCAGTCGCTATCGATTCCGACATTGCCGTGTAAAAATAGCAGTGACTCAGGTTTCTTCACAGCACGTCCTAACCTTGCCCCCATTCCTCCCAAAACCTCTGCGTCTCCTCCGCGTCTGGCAGGAGTTCGATCACGCAGGGTTCTGCTTCAAGATTGAGATGCTCCTGTTCTGTAACGCAATGATGCGGCATTCCCCACATTGCGGCCCAGTGATGAAAGCGAATTCCGTGGGTGTTCGCCATCAACTCCTTTTGCGGGGCAGTGGCGCTATTCAGACTCGGCAGTCGGGAGAAGATCTGACCGCCTCCGTTATTGACGATCACGATCCTAACTTTGCGACAATGCATCTGCTGCAATACCCATGGCGCACTGAGATCATACAGAGAGGTCAAATCACCGACGACTATCCAGACCTCTTCTTCATCCGCTCCCATTCCCAACGCGGTCGACAGAATTCCATCAATCCCGTTGGCACCGCGGTTCGCCACGCAGCGCAACCCGCGAGATTCCATCGTTGAGGCAAGGTTCCACTCCCGCACCGGCAAGCTGTTGCCCAGAAACACCAACGCATCTTCCGGAATCACTTCAGAAAGCCCGCGAATTAGCCCGCATTCACTGCGCGGGAACTCGTTCAACAAAGTATCCAGCGCTGGCAAAATGTCATTCTGCTGGCGTGCATGAGAACGACATTTCACCGTATCCCAATCAATGGTGCGCACCATGATAGAGGCACGCGAAAGCCCAGGAAACTCAGACAACGTGACTGAAAAAACGGGCACTTCCGGGCGCAATTCAAGATCGCGCCATAACCTCCACACAGGAACATCGCCGATTCGCAACACACACCCGACAGAAAGTCGCGCAGCGGCGCTATCCCCGCCTGCAACGACTAAATGACGCAACTCCGGCGCCTCCCTAAAACCAGAAAGCGCCTCAGCCAGAACAGGCGCACCCAACCTGACAAGAAATGGTATGAGCTCTGTCTCCTGATCCTGCACTCCATTCCCTAACAAAACAACCACGTCATCATTCGACTCAAGAAAAACTTCCAATGTCCTGGCCAAATGTGCCCTTACGCGAGCTTCCGAATGCGCTACTGGCACAAGGTGAGCCCCGTCATTCTCAGAAACCATGCAGTCATCGGCTGCGGGCTCTGGAAAGCAGACATTCAGATGCGCTGGCTGAAAACGTGACCACCCCTGCAGGCAATTGCCAGCCTCACGGAGTGAAGCAACATCGATCGTCGATCCTGAATAGTCACTAAAGATCCCCACTTGCTCGATCGCCTGAGGAGCACCTGTGCCGCGAAAACTACGCGGCCGATCGGCCGTCAATGCAAGCAACGGCACCTTTTGGTAGAAGGCCTCGACAATGGCCGGCAACAACTCAGCTACTGCGGTGCCAGAAGTCGTTACCACCGCGACTGGCCGTTGCAGTGCCCGAGCCCTGCCCAGAGCAAAAAATCCCGCAGCGCGTTCCTCACTAAAATTCCAGACACGAATCGAACAATTTTCGCGCTCTGACAAAGCCACCAACGGCATCACCAATGCAGCATTGCGCGCACCTGCGCAAACGACATACTCAGCTACACCCGCCTGAGCACAGGCTGCCAATACCGCACGCGCTAACGCATTCATGCGAGGCCGATGCGTTCCTTAACCCAGGCGCGCTTAAGTTTGAGTTCATCCCACTCGCGCTCTTCAATACTTTCTGATATCACGCCACATCCCGCAGGCAAGCTCCCCTGATCATTGTGCCAGAAGAAACCGCGAATAGCAGCGACCGCATGAAACGTCCCCTGCCACCACACGCCCAGTGGCGCGCCGAACATCGCTGGCACCGCCATCTCGGATCGGTAACGATTCAGCACATCCAGGTTCTCACGGGTGCGCGGTAAGACGCCGACAGCAGGCGTTGGATGAAGCGCCCGAACCACTTCCGCCGGATCAGGCATTGCCCCCGGCAACTCAACAGAAAGCAGCGTTTGAAAATGGAGCAACCTCGCGAATTCTACAATCTCACGCGTACCAATCTCAACCTCGCCAAAGGAACTCAAACTATCGACCAGCGCATCGACCACAAACTGGTGTTCACGAATCTGTTTACCGTCCGTCTCAAAGGCATCGCGACTGGCAGCGGGCGCCGTTCCCGCCAGCGCCATCGTGTGCAGCTTCCCATTTGCCAGAGTGACCAACGCTTCAGGAGTCACGCCAAAAGCACCATCGGCACCCATTTGATAACCATAGCGAAACGCCGCTCCTGGCCGGGCAGCATCATAATGCAGAGCTGGAGCACTACCATTGCACGGATGTCGGCCATTCAAAGTAACACGCTCGACCACCACAGGCACTGCCTTGTGCAATCGCCCATCTGCCAGCTGCGTAGCAATCTCGCTAAATACTCGCGAAAACTCGTGGCGATCCGGCTCTTCCCAGGCAGGATACGCCGCAAAGGATGGCACAACCACACCAGACTCGGCCATCGGCGACGCAGTGGTGCAGGCTTGATCGGGAATGGCCCAGCAGCCGTCACGACTCAAGCTGAAATCATTGACATAAAATGCTGCGGCGCACTCCTCAGGCAGTTCACTCACATAACGAAAAGGGCCAGTCCCAACGACGGCCATTTCCGGTGCGATATCTAAGAAAACATAATCCATGAAGGCACTTCAGCAGCAGAAGTCGTTGCGCGTATCTGATAGCATTCTCAAACTGATACGCCTCCGCCGATGCTCTGGACACCAATAGCGGCAGTCAATGTCCCGGCAAGTGCAAAGCTTTGATTCCGAGCTATTGCACCCGAATGCCGCACTTTTCCATCGATTCAATCGCTTTTGCAACGTCGCCAGGCTGTAATTCCACCCCTTTCGTAGCAGCTTTCACAACTACTGTGCGAAACCCTTCCGCCGCCGCATCCTCTGCCGTGAATCGCACGCAATAGTCTGTCGCCAGGCCCACGACCGTGACCTCGTCCACATTTCGCTGCCGCAGCCAGTCAGCCAGCCCGGTCGACTTGCGCTTTCCATTGTCGAAAAATCCACTGTAGGAATCGATTCCAGGATCCGTGCCTTTCTGGAATATTGCGTCAAATTTTGCGGTCTCCAGGCCATCGGCGAATTCCGCCCCGGCGCTTGCCTGCACACAGTGCACTGGCCACAGAATCTGATCCAGTCCATTGAGATCAATCACCATTCCCGGCTCTGCACCTTCATGATTTTCCGCAAAACTTCCATGCTCAGCCGGATGCCAGTCTTGCGTCGCAACCACCAGGTCATGCCGCTCCATCAATCCATTCACCACCGGAATGATCGTATCCCCATCAGGAACCGCCAACGCGCCTCCCGGTAAAAAATCATTTTGAATATCAACGATGATTAGTGCATTCATTAATTTGCCTCCAGGTCAGCACGCTTGATCATGCGATCATGTGTGTTCACTTATTCAGAGCTCAAAACTGAAGCCCTTCTTTTCTTTCTGTCTGTATTCCTTTTCGTTGAAGCTGTAGAGCCTCGCTGCGCGGTGCGACACACCTTGCTGGATTTCATCCAGTTCATTCAGCACATCCATGCTGAGGATCTTCTTTCGAAAGTTTCGTTTATCGATCGGCTTCTCCAGGATGATCTCGTACAGTCGTTGCAGCTGGGTCAGAGTGAACTTTCGCGGCAATAGCTCAAACCCGATCGGTTGATAGCGCACTTTCCCCTGTAACCGTCGCAGGGCAGTCTCTAGAATTTCAACATGATCAAATGCCAGCTCCGGGACATCGTGCACCGCAAACCAGGCGGCCGCTCGCGCGTCGGTATCCGCATGCAGCCGATGGCCTGCCAAGTTGGTAAGCGCGTAGTAAGCGACACTGACGACGTGTTCTCGCGGATCTCGATCTGGCCGACCAAAGGTATACAGCTGCTCAAGAAAGATATTTTTCAATCCGGTCTCTTCGAGCAATTCTCTGCGCGCCGCGTCGTCCACTGACTCCCCTGGGACAACAAACCCACCAGGAATCGCCCAGCGTCCTTCAAATGGTTCCAGGCCACGCTCGATCAACAGCACTTTCAGCTCGTCATCATCAAGCCCAAAGATGACACAATCAACTGTCAGCGCCGGGCGAGAATACTTGTATTTAACGCTCATACTTACGTGTTATTTATACACTAACTATTGACCGCATTTCGCAAGCCGCAAGGAGTTTTTCTACTACTTTTCCCTGTTGCCCTGCGCGCTCGTCCTACCCTACGCTTTGACCATGCGTTCCTCAATTAGACAAAATGGACACTTCCTCCTGCAGCTTCAGCAATTTCTGTTAGCCACGGCAGGACTCTTGGTAATCTGCAGCGATTCAGTTGCAACTGACAACCCTAACATTGTAATCATCGTGGTCGATGACATGGGCTACGGCGACCCCAGTTGTTACAATCCAGAATCGAAAATTGAGATGCCAAATTTCGATCGGGTTGCGCGCGAGGGCATGCGCTTCACGGATGCGCACGCACCCGGTGCTCTGTGCCACGTTTCACGGTATGGACTACTGACTGGACGGCACCCCTTTCGTGCGCCTGTGGAAAAGTGGCGGACGCAGCCAGTGATCGCAGACGGCGAGGAAACGATTGCATCATTGTTAAAGAAGCAAGGGTATCAGACGGCGATGGTCGGAAAGTGGCATCTGGGGTTCGCTGAGAATGGCTACGACCAGCCACTACCCGGCGGCCCTGTCGATCGTGGTTTCGATTCCTACTTTGGAATCCGTGCATCCACTGACATTCCTCCCTATTTCTTTATTCGTGGAAATCGTGCAGTCATGCCTCCAACTGATTCCATTGCCGCAAACAACACGGATGGATGGTCGCCGATCCAGGGAGCCTTCTGGCGAGAAGGAGGCATCGCGCCAAATTTGAAACTGGAAGAAGTGCTGCCACGTTTTACCAATGAAGCGATCGAAGTGATCACCAAACGTGATTCTTCGAAACCGCTGATGCTTTACCTTGCGTTGCCAGCGCCGCACACGCCATGGCTTCCATCGGAGGAATTTGCAGGCAAAAGCAAAGCCGAACTTTACGGTGACTTTACGACAATGGTCGATGCTGAAATCGGACGCGTGCTTGCGGCACTGGAAAAGGAACAGATGAGCAAGGAGACACTGCTCATCATTACCTCCGACAACGGCCCCGTCTGGTATGAAGCCGATGTGCAACGCACCGGGCACGATTCCTCAGGCGGACTGCGTGGCATGAAAGCGGACGCCTGGGAATGTGGCCACCGCATGCCATTCGTCGTGCGTTGGCCAGGCAAAGTGGCATCTGGCTCGGTCAGCGATGACGTCATCTGCTTCACCGACGTGATGGCTACCTTTGCCGCGATCACCGGCACATCTCTGAGTAACGCCGCCGGCCCGGACAGCTTTGACTTTTCACCCGTCCTGCTGGGAACTCAGCCAGAGGGTCAGCCTGTGCGTCCATCACTGGTCATTCCTGCAGGCCGAGGCATGTTCTCAATCCGCTCGGGCGACTGGAAATTTATCTCTGGGCTCGGATCGGGCGGATTCTCTGAGCCACGTCGAGTGGTGGCTGAACCGGGCCAACCGACCGCACAGCTCTACCATTTGCAGCAAGATCCCGGGGAATCGCAAAACTTGTTCTCAAACTACCCGGAGATCGTACAGCGCCTGCAAACTGAACTGAATTCCATCCGAAACACCCCGCGCACCCGCCCCACACCCAGCACTGGCGGATGAAGAAATCAGTGCAACGCCGCTTGACGGGAGGCAACTAGCTGATAACTCCTTGAATCTATGTCCACCGCTGAACGCGAACAAACGCTGGCAAAACCAGCTTCCATCAAGGGAACCTCACTGCACACAGGCGAAGAGGTCACCCTGACCATGAACCCTGCACCTGCTGGCCATGGTATACGCTTTCGTCGGATCGACCTGCCAGATCAGCCGTTCATCGATGCCCGCGTCGAGAAAGTTCAACAAGTCGAGCGTGCCACGACCCTGGCTGAGGGCAGCGTCAAAGTGCATACCGTTGAGCACGTCATCTCTGCCCTTTCTGGAATGGGAGTCGACAATGCGCTCATCGAAATGAATGCCAATGAGCCGCCCATTGGTGACGGTAGCGCCTTGCCCTATGTGAGATGCATTCAGCAGGCAGGAATCGTCGAACTCGACGCCCCACGCGGCGTCTACGAGATCCGCGAACCCGTCCACCTCGAAACTAAGGGCGGCTCGATGCTGACCGTCGTGCCCGATAAAAAATTCCGCATCTCCTGCACCCAGGCTGGGCCAAATGGCCGAATGACGCAGTATTTCAGCATCGAGATCAATCCTGAAACCTACGAAAAAGAGATTGCTCCTGCGCGCACATTCGTCTTCTACGAGGACGTCGAGCAACTCATGGAAAAAGGGTTAATCAAAGGTGGCAGCCTTGAGAATGCGATCGTCATTCGTGATGACTCAGTTCTAAGCAAAGAGCCGCTGCGCTTCGACAACGAATTCGTCCGGCACAAGATTCTCGATATCATCGGCGATCTCATGCTGTGCGGAAAACGCATCATGGGACACGTCATCGCAGTGATGCCCGGGCACGGTCCGAATACCGAAATGGCGCGCAAGCTTTCCGCCGACTATACACGCATGCGTTCCATGGTGCCGCCGATCACCATTCCATCGGGTGAGGCCGTCCTCGACATCAACGAGATCATGCAGATTCTGCCGCACCGTTACCCCTTCCTGCTGGTCGATCGCATCGTAGGATTCGAGGGCGACGAAAAGTGCACGGGAGTCAAAGGCGTCACCATGAATGAGCCATTCTTCCAAGGGCACTTCCCCGGCCACCCGATCATGCCAGGCGTTCTACAAGTTGAGGCCATGGCACAAGTCGCCAGTATCCTCATGCTGCGTCGAGAGGAATACCAGGGAATGATCGGCTACTTCATGTGTGCAGATAAAGTAAAATTCCGCAAACCCGTTTTACCAGGTGACACTCTGTTCATCGAAGCCGAAATCCTGCGCATCCGACGCAGCATCGGGCAGGCAAAAACCCGTTGCGTGGTAAACAACGAGACCGTCTCCGAAGGCGAACTGATGTTCAGCCTGATGCCTCGTTAAAACGCTAACGTCGGGACTCCAGGCGATTGACCGCTGTATTACAGAACGGCGGAAGATGTTGAAGAAAATGCTGTGATGTGGACTACCGCACTCTACAACCAAGCAACCGAAAAATTGCAGCCACTCTGTTTACAATATTAAAGAACTTACCTTGTGCTGAGTCTCCCACACAGCGGGGTTGTGCTGCTCGACGGCGCACTGGTATCGAAGATGCTGCTGACACTTAATTAAAGAAGCAGCGATCTCGAGGCCCACAGGTTATCTAAACCATCTTGAATCGACTGGTTCGTCGGATTTCGGATCCTTCGAAATAAACACGAATGCGGTAAGTGGTGTTGGGGCGGAATTCGATCTCTCCCGTCTTGACGTTGACTCGCTCAGGGATGCGGTTGAGCTGCTTGTCGATGACCGCATGGTATCCGCGATCTGAGAAGATGTCGATGACCATTGCCAGCGCAAGCGGGTTTGACAGGACGGAGTCTTCATTGTTGATCACGGCACGTCCTGAGATCGCATGGCATTCAATGATCGGAATAAATTTAATATTAATGAGGTCGATGATTTCACAGAACAACTTGCGGTGCTCCCTTGCATAAGAATCAAGACGCTTCACCAGATCCTGGCGTGCATGCACCACGATTTCATCAGCAAGAGGAATTCCGCGGATGATGGCGAACGTCTCAGGTTCGAGTTCCAGTGAACTCTGATACTGAAGCTCATTAAATATGTTTTGCTCCACTTCTTCGATCGTCCCCTGAGCATTAATCAAGTGGTAGAAGAAGACCTCACGCAGCGACTGCAGGGCATCCCACGTGCTATCTTTGAACACACGGTAGCGATGCTTTGCAGCATCGACATCCAGGTCTGTCGAACGCAATTCCTGCAACTCCCCGACGCCATTTGCGCGTACTTCGTCATTGTACCGAGCGATCTGCCGACCGCGAAAAAGCTGACGCTCCACACTGGTCTTCTCGTCGATAAAGAGAACCATGACACGAATCGTAGGCTGGCGAAAAAATGCTGCCAGTTCTGTCTCGGCATAATCGCGATGCAACTGCCCGACCTGCTCCACTAGCAACTTCATGCATTCCACTTGAATCTCTGATCTCGGGAATCCATCCAGCACGGCGCCATCGCGAAATTCTTCTCCTAACATTTTGCGCAGCAGGATTCCCATCACCTCGCGATCGCCTACCAGCATTCCCTTATCTTTCAATGCTCTCGCCTCGGGGCTATCGAGCAGCGCACTGACAACGATCGCCGGACAGGTAAATCCCCTCGCCTTCATGATAAACGCCGTGTTCGTTCCCTTACCTGAACCGGGTGCGCCTCCTAGAAGAATGATCTCCTTGGGAAATCGCAGACGCTCGACACCACACTCGGCCACAAGGTCTTTCCAGACCGCGCTGAAGATGACTTGGGAGTCCTTGATCTCGACTTCAGCACGATGTGCGCTTTCTACAGGAGTCAATTGCGAATCGCTCATGGAATGCCATTCGTTCATATTGGGAACCTCGCAATCCAATTCTTTATTAATCGAGCATTGCGTGCGCCAGAATATTCAATCTTGAATCCAATTTGATCTGAATTTTCGAGGAATAAATGAGATCTGAGAATTGCCCGGATCAGTCATGTTCTGTTCATTCTCTTGAGGTAAGTTGCACGTATTAAGTGATGACAATTTTTCCACGGCTTCTGGCCCAGATTGGATTGCAATCTGAACCCCACTCGGCTATTCCCGCCCAAGAGCGTTGCAAGGCGCTTGCCCGGCTACGGTTCCCGCCACCGGAGCCGGGCACTCTTTCACCCCCATGAAACATCCTCCTTCAAAGCGTTCGCAGAAACATATTCGCCTGGCGGCTCTATCCATCTTCGTTGGTTGCCTGCTCCTGCTCTGGAAAACGGGGTACAGCCCGGGAACGTCTGAAAATTCGACCATCACCCAAGCTCCCAGCGTTTTTCCCACCGAATCCAGTGAGCCTCCCTCACCCTCTCTGCCCACAGGATCAGAATCGGGGCACATCGTTCGCAAAAGAGGGAGCAACCCCGCGACTGCATCCTCCGCCGAGACACTCCATCTCATGGCATCACTGGAAAGCGGGCAGCCAGTTGGGCTTTCCATGGGAATTGAGTCCCCGGTTTCCTGGCAGCTTTCATTCAGGCCACGAGCATTGTTTGCAAAGGGTTTCCAAACCTCACTCGGAATTTCGAGTGGCCGGATCGATGCCGACACTCGTTCCTACGAAGGTAGAATCATCGGTGAAGATTTGTCGATGGAGCCAGGTAGCGCGACTGCTGTGATCATGGGGAACGCAACCGCCGTCGTGATCCGCGAGGAGGATGGTACGATTCATTATTTCCGCACCGATCCTGCGACAGGAGAGCTTGAGGCTCGCACGCAAGAACCTGGAACGATTGAGCTTGCCTGCACCCGGCAACCCACAGGTGAATTTGCATTGGCAACTGAGAACCGTCTGCCGTTTCAATCTGATTCACTATGGTCGCAAGCGATCCCGGCAAAGCTGAACCCAACGGCAGCACTGGCAACACTGACAGCGAACTTTGATATTGCGGAATTAACGGGAATCGATCCTGTGTCTGGACAATTGGACAAGTATGTGAATCGAATCCCGGAGGCTCCTAAGTATGCGGCATCGCTGAAAGACGCGCTACTTCTACTGGCACTGGACAAGTCCGCCACGGGCCCAAACGAGACTGAAAGCCTGACAGCTACTGCCTCGCTCTATCTGGCGACGGTTTCCAATGTTGCGGCAGTCTATGAGAATCAACTTGGCGTACGTATGCTGGTCAGCGAATTGATCATGACTCCGGACAGTGCGGAATTCACTGACCTGCCAACGACGGCCAGCCTCAGTGACTTTCGCAGCTGGGTGAGTCGCAATCGTCGCCAGAGCAGCTATGGCTGGACGCTGGCGACCAAATTTGGAACTGGTCTGACCAATCGAGTTCTGGGTGTCGCCTACGTCGAGGCATTGGCGACCACTAATGCGGTATCGATGTGCGACACCAGCGGCATCTGGGATGTGCTGGCGCATGAATTAGGGCACAACTTTGGCTCTGAACACAGCACCGGAGGCATCATGAATTCGAGCAGCCTTGGTGGCAATGTCAGGACATTCTTCACAGATGTTCGCGCAGGCACCACATCAGCAGAGGACATTTACCAGCATGCCGCAAACCTCCTGCCGGGGAATGCTGTCATGCGTGACCCGGAGGAAATTCCCTTTGGCAGCAATGACAAGACGACGACAGATACCAACACGTCTCTGGTGATTAGTCCTCTGGAAAATGATGACACTTCTGTGCGCAATGGCGTGGACAACAGCATCTCCCTTGAAGAAGTGAGCAGTGTTTCTCCATTTTCGGCAGGCTCAGTCGAAATCCTCGGCAATGACATTCGTTTCACGCCCACGGAAGGATTCGTTGGCACAGCCTGGTTCAGCTACACCCTGAGGGGCGATGTCGGTAATGCCGGAAGCGGCTGGTTGCATAAAGCAGATATCGGCGTCGCTGTTGGCAATAGTCCTACTACCAGGCAGATCACAATGGCTGCGGGTGGCTCCTATTCCTTCAGGCAGGCGATCGCTGCTAACCGCAATTCTATCGAACAACCCGAACAAGCACGCGTAGATGCTTCGCGAGATAATTCCCGACTGATCATTATCCGCGCAGCAGCCGATGCCACGGGAACAGATTCGTTCAAACTTGATTCAGCCAGCCTTCCATACACGATCGTTTACGATCAGAATACACTCGTGACACAACCAGACACATTCACACTCGATCCCCGAATGGAGCAGTTGGAATTTTATCCACTGGCAAATGACGAAGGCGCTGGAGAACGCTGGCTGCACGAAATTCTGCCGATCTATGGGGTAGGAACGACAGGAGCCGACACTACTGGCAATGCATTGTTTAGCACTACCATGCGGCTAGTCTCAGCCGAGCTGCTAACTCCAGAGTTTGGCTCATTTTCCATTCCTACCCATCAGGTGGTGATCAATGGAAGGCGCACAACGGTGAACCGAGGCAGCATCATTTTCATCCCTGCTGACGGAGTCAAAGGGACGGCACGAATCGAGTATCGTGTGCAGGATGCCTCTGGACGACAGGCAACCGAAATCGCAGAGATCAATCTACTGCCTTCCAGGAGCGAAATACTGTTATCGAGAGCATCAACCGCTTCCTACTATGTGCCTGATGACGGGGACGTGGACGCAGCGTGGATGCTTCCGAATTTCGATGACTCCGCCTGGATTGAAGAGGGCGCCAGCATTGGCTACGAACGCAGCAGTGGGTTCGAGGAATTCTTCGACTGGGACCTTGAGGACACACTTTTCACAAAAGGGACGTCGGCATACCTGCGCATCCCGTTTTCGGTTGATGACCCTTTAAAATACTCACTGCTTACCCTTCGCATGCGCTACGATGACGGATTCGTCGCTTACTTAAACGGTGTCGAAGTCGCGCGCGCCAATGCTCCGGACGATGACTCTCCACTTGCATGGAACGCAACCGCTGAGGGTTCACGGGTGGAATCTCAGGCAACAGAATTTGCTGCCTTTGATCTATCGAACAGACGCAGTGAACTCATTGCGGGGGAAAACATTCTGGCGATCCACGGGCTCAATCAAAGCCTCGACAGTTCCGACTTTCTGATCTCTCCTGAGTTGGAAGGAGGAACCGTTGGAGAGGGCGCCGAAATCATTCAACCGACAGCACCTGCGTTAGCGATCGATCAAACAGTTGGGCTTCTGGCCAGTGGCAGAATTTTTACGGCAGACGACCAGACCGTCGTTTCTGGTCAGTGGCGCGTCGATCAAGTTCCAGTGGGCGGCCAAGTGACCATCAGCGAAGGTGTAGACGTAACCATGCGTTTTTCCGCGACGGGTGACTACCAGCTGGTTTTCGCTGCGCTTGACGTAGAGGACATGATTGAGAGCGAAGATACGCTTCAGGTAACCGTAGGCGATGCAGAGCCTGGAATTCCGCGTGGAGCATCGATCGTGATCGAACAATCCAATCAACCCTCTGGCCTGGCGACCCGGTTCTCGGCGACCGTCGATGATTCCGCTCGCAAGCTGGAATGGAAAAAAATTAGCGGCCTTGGAGCAGTGGTAATAAGTGACCCCGGAAAACCCACTACCGACATCATTGTCACTGAAGCAGGGGCATACACATTTCGACTCGTCGCCGAGACTGCACAGATTCACACGTTCCGCGACATCACCTGGATGGCAGAACCGGCCATTTCGACGCTTGTGTCTGCGGCAATCGCCGTCACGGATTCCAGCGCTACTCTCTCTGGCTACGTCGCCGGAACATCGGCCGACAACACGATCACTTTCTTTGCTGGAACGCAGGAGGGTGGAGAATCCCCGGGCGCATGGCAAATAGGAGTGCCAGGTGCTATTGATACCGATGCCGATGCTTCGGGCCAAATCATTGCGGAAGTAGACGGACTCCTCGCGAATACAGCTTACTACTTTCGTTTTGCGATCTCCTCGAATGAAGAGACGATCTGGTCAGCCCCTCAGATTTTCAGCACTCTGCCAGTCGAGCCCGTCACCCAGATTCTACTGGCCGAGAATGCAGTGGGCACGGTTTTCGTTCCCAATTCCGCTGCCGACGTTGAGACTATCGGCAATTGGCGGGCTCATGCATTTGATGACTCCGCCTGGTTAGAGGGGACGAGCGGTTTCGGCTACGACACCTCTGGAACATTCTCCGGTTTCGTTGCCACGGACATTGCCGATCTTGTATTCAATGTGAATACAACTCTGTTCATTCGTATGCCCTTTGAAGCAGCCGATATTGACCGTGAACCTATCGAAAAATTGACACTGCGCATTCGCTATGACGATGCCTTCGTTGCCTATCTTAACGGGACGGAAGTCGCGCGCAGTGACAATGCACCTGCGGGAGAACCAGCGTGGAATGCGGTCGCACCGGATCGGCGTGACAACACGCTGGCGGTGCAATTTGAAGAGTTCGACATCACAAGTGGACTGCAGAATTTGAGGGATGGCGACAATCTCCTGGCCATCCTTGGAGTCAATCTTCAGCTGGATAGTCGTGACCTGCTTTTCTCACCAGAAGTCGTTGCAACGACGCGCACGAATTCCTATTCACGTTGGACGGACACGTTCTCCATTCGCCAGCTTGATCCCGATCAAGATTCTGACGGTGACGGAATTCTGAATTTACACGAGTTTGCTTTCGGATTGCACCCAGAGGTGGCTGATCGAGCTGCTTCGAAGCTGCCTTCTGTCCGGTTTGATTCAGCAAGCAGCCAGGCAACAGTAGAGTTTCTGCGTCGACGTGACGCAGATGCTGCTGGGATCGACTACGCGATTGAGCAATCGCCCGATTTAATCAGTTGGAATAAAATCAATGCCGCAGGGACAATTGCTGGTTCATCGGGAACGAGCCCCGCCATTACTGATCGAGTGCGGGTGAGTTTTCCAAGCGCGAAATCCAACTATGTTCGCCTGCGAGTGACCATGTGGAAGTAGCAGCTTCAATCGCATTACTACTTCCAGACATAATCGCTGACGACCATGCGGTGGTCGCTGTGCTCGGTCGGGACAGCACGGGAACGCACCGGAACCAGGGCATCGCTACTGGCCCAAATCTGGTCGATACGATGCACGGGATAACGATTCATCACCGTATTTCCCCATCCTGTCCCCACAGCATAAAACGAGTCTGTAAAATTTCCTCGAAGTGAAAAGTAGACACGATCTCCCGCTGGCGAGTTAAAATCACCGCCAA
>JBNMNB010000117.1:0-22906 GCA_051270635.1 Verrucomicrobiales bacterium
GAAGTCCGGGTCTCCTGAAGGGAAGCATACACAAGACGCCAGGGAAAAACCTGATTCTGGGACCGGAAAGGGAGTGATCTCCATTTTCGAAGATGATGACGATGAAGGCGATGACATCTTTGATGATTCTTCAGGAGATCTGGATGATGATCTCGATCTAATGGGGGATCTGGGGCTCGATGATGAGGAACTCGATCGACTGGTCGCTGAAAGTGCGGCGGTTGGCCTTGACGATGATGATGATACTCATCCTGTTTCGCTTGTTGAAGATGCAGAACTTGATTCGAAATTAAAGGAAGCGGATCCATTTGAGGAGCAGGTCGAGACGGCACCATCATTGGCTGAGGAGATATCCTCACAACTTGCGCCAGAGGAAATCAAGGAAGACCTTTCGGATGCTGAAGAAGATGCTGATATTTTTGATGACGATGACCTCGATGGAGAAACGGTTGTCGCGGGTGCTGTCAGTCAGCCCGAAGTGGGTGCCGCTGCCCCAGTAGTTGAAGTAGCTGCTAAGCAACCAGCCGAAGTTGAAGTCGAAGTCGCGCAGGAGGACAATTTTGAGGAAGATGACTTTCTCGTCGATGGTGGTGCCGATGATTTCGAATCCTTTGATGATGCGGAAGAATTGGAAGATGATTTCGATGACGATTTAGAAGTCGCTGAGGAAAGTGTTGAGGAGGAACAGTTAGAGGAAACGGAAGACGACTTCCTGTCAGAAGAGGGTGAGGATGACGGTGATCCATTGTTCGGAAGTGAGTCTGAAGCTGCGCCAGCACCCAAGCCTGCCCGTGCCGCGGAAAGGGGCGCTTCAGCAGCAGCGCCTGCTCAGGCGACGAAAGCAGATGAACTGCTAAAGCGTGTAGGTTTGCGCCGGGCTGGAGGTGCTCTGCCCGGACGTGGAGATGTTGCCGCATCAGCGAGGCCTCAGGTAGAGGCTCAGGAAGGTGGAAGGTCTCGTTTCGCCTGGTCAAAACCGGGCGAGGTGCCGTCTTCAGGCATGCCTAAAACGAGCCCGGCTCCTGCCCCAGTCGAGGCGGTGAAGGAAATCGAGCCTGAAGAAGAAGCTGCTGCTGAGTTCAGAGCGGAAGTGCACACCGGCCAATTGCCGCAGCCGCGCGCTCGGGTAGTCGAGAAGACTCCACCGCCGGTCGCCGATGAGCCCGCAGCGGAAAGCCCATTTACGCCAAAAGGATTTGTTAAAAGGAAACCGCAGGCGGCTGCTCCAGCGCGTCGTGGGTTGCCCGTTAAGCCGACTCCTCTAAAGCTCAACAGTGCGCAGACGCCACCGCTGCCGGATGCTCAATTGGAGCCTGAAGAAGAAGAGATCGTTCAGACAGAACCCGCCGTCGAGGTGAAACCAGAGCAGCAAACATTCGATTCCACCTTGGAGCCAAAGCACGAGAAGGGGCGCTTTGAAAAGGGCGAGCCGACCGTCGAGGACGGTGAAGATCTCGATTTGCCGACTTTCCTGCGCCGTAAAAAAGGTTAATTCGACCTGCTGTCCGTTAGTGTCGACGCAGAGAACGAACTCTTTGAGCGTAAAGCCTTGGCATAGGTGATTGCTGGCGATACAGCTAAGTTATGAAATTGACGTTCTGCGGTGCCGCAGGAACCACAACTGGTTCTCAGCATCTCCTCGAGGTGAATGGGAAAAAGATTCTTCTCGACTGTGGCCTTTACCAGGGGCGGCGCAATGACGCTTACGAGCGCAACAAGGAATTCCGCTATTTCGATCCTGCAGAAGTAGATGCGGTTGTGCTTTCGCATGCGCACATCGATCACAGTGGCAACCTGCCGAACCTGTGTAATCAAGGATACACCGGGAACATTTATTCGACCTTCGCAACGCGTGACCTGTGCCAGATCATGCTGGCGGATAGTGCGAGAATTCAGGAAAGCGATGTCAAATACGTGAATCGCAAAAGGGCGAAAAAGAAGCTGCCGCTATACACGCCCATCTACACGGAAAAGGATGCGGAACAGTGCCTTCGCCAATTTGTCAATATCGACTACGAGCGAGCGCTTCCGATCGTCGATGGGGTGACGCTGCGGTTTTTCGATGCCGGGCACATTCTTGGATCTGCCCAGGTCGTACTGGACGTGCATGAATTTGAAACCGACCGGAAAAAGCGATTCTTGTTCTCAGGCGATGTCGGTCGTGGCGACAACGAGCTGTTGCGTGATCCGGTGATTGTTGGAGATATTGATTTCCTGCTGATGGAAAGCACCTACGGCGGGCGTGAACATGAATTGGCGGCTAGTGCGGATGATCGGATCCGTGATGTGCTGGCGAATGCGTTGAAAGGAAAAGGCAAGGTGATCATTCCGGCATTTGCTGTCGAAAGAACTCAACAGCTGCTCTACGTGCTGCATCGCCTACTGGAAGCTGGCGAGATTCCTGACGTGCCCATTTTTGTCGACAGTCCGCTCGCCGTGAATGCCACGGAAATTTTCCGTCTGCATCCTGAGTGCTTCAACCCTGAGCTCTACAATTTCCTGTTCGAGAAAAGGGATCCATTTGGATTTGAGGGACTAACATTAATTCGCAGCGTTGCCAAATCGCGGGAACTGAACACTCTCGATGGCCCGGCGATCATTATTTCTGCATCCGGCATGTGTGAGGCCGGGCGGATACTGCACCACTTAAAGAACAATATTGAAGACGAGCGGAATACGATTCTTTTCGTCGGCTACTGTGCAGAAAACACCTTGGGATGGAAGATCCGCAACAACTGGGAAGAAGTGAAGATCTTCGGCGAGCCCTATCGATTGAATGCTCGCGTTGAGACGCTCGATTCCTTCAGTGGTCACGCCGATCACAGTGAGCTGGTCGACTATTTTTCTGCCATGTCAGGTGGCAAGGAGCGCGTATGGCTAGTGCACGGTGAGCAGAGTCGCTCGGATTCTCTCTGCGAAGTACTCGGCGAAATGCATGATGCTTCCGTCGAGGTGGCGGTGTTAGGAAAGACGGTGGAATTTTAAGGTGCCGGAGTTGAGGAAGGCATGTCGTTCGCATTCTCATTCTCCCCTGATTCTGTCGGTTTCATTTGCTGAGGCAGGCGGTACTTTTTCAAGTTCTCCAGAGCTCTCTCAAGGTTAGTGGCTTTTGCTTCGGCGCTTTCGAGTATTTGCCTTGCGCGCGCAACTGCCTGTCTAGCTCCATCCAGTTGATGAGTCAGCGCTTCTGGATCAGGAATAGAAAATCGGCCTTCGGTTGTCGCATTGAGCAGGGGCGCCAAGTCCGCTGTGGGAATGGCAAGCGAGCGGATCCGCCCTGCGCGGGCAATGTTCATGCCGATCAGTTGGCCGTCCAGATTCACCAGCGGGCCACCACATTGATTCGGATGCAGCGGCAGATCATGTTCCAGCGCGGATGGGAAGTCGATTCGGTGGGCGCTCAATTTTACGTCCATCTTTTCCAGCATTTCTCTATTTGGGTCATTGGTCGAAGCCAGCCGACTGCCCAGCTGCACCATGACTTCAAGTTTGGCTCCTTGACGCGTGAGTGCCACTTTTATTTTTTCGCCCAGGCTGTAGCGCTTGATCGTTTCGATAAGTTCCTTCCTGCCAGTAATTGGTTTTCCCTCCACTTCGGTAATGACATCGCCGGATCGAATTCCTGCGGCCAGGGCTCCTGACTCCGGGAGGATGCCAACGATGCGTGCCTGATACTCGTCGCGGGCTAGAGCAACGCCCAGGAATCCTGGATTCAGCATACGTGAGCGGACGCTGAGAACGCCGTAGGAAATCGGTATTTCGGCCGTTCCGGCTGCGATGACAATGGTGCCGGGGGCTTCACTCGCTGCGAGTTCCCAGTTCGCGGAAGTCAATCCAGTGGCGTTCACTTTGACCAGAGCCAGATCGTACGGCGGGAACATGTCGGATACTTGGGCACCAATGGTGATACCGCCAGGGAAACGGCAGCGTAAGCTCGGTCCTGCAGTCGCCACTTCGCTGGCTTTTGTTAAAATGTAGCCAGCAGGATCCACCACAATGCCGTAACAAAAGCGACCGCCTAGAGAGTCGAGAAGTTCCACCGTACTGGCGCTGGCAGAAGTGATCGCTGGTGCCAATTCGCGCAGCGTGCCATCGCTGAATTTGCTGTATGTTTTTGCGTCGGCGCGACGTCTTTCCAATTGCCGTAACTCATCCTCTCGATACGATCGCCACTCATTGATGGCTGCATCGGCGATGGCGGGCGAAGCATCGTCAGCAACTGCCAGATCGATGTGCAATGTGCTGCACGCCAGGGCAACGAGCGCAAGATTTCTAAAGAAATTCATCATTGGTGCCCAAGTTTCACGGTTACGGATTGGGATGATTCATCACGGATGAGGTGAAGTGTGACCGAGGAATCTGGCTGCCTTCTTAATATTTCATCGATCAGTATTTCCGGTGAATCTACTGCTGTATCGTCGATCGCCGTGATGATATCACCGATGATGATGCCCGCTTTTGCAGCGGGGCTGTCCTCGAAAACCTGGTCAATTCTAACGCCTGCTCCGTCTATCATTTCGCCTGTTTCGATGCCAAGGTATGGGGCGTCGGGTTGCGCTTCCCCTAATGGGGCGGGCGGCGTGGTGAGTGATTTGTAGTCTGTCAGGGTCACCTCCAAATCGACCACTTCGGCATGGCGTGTCACCGCAACGCTGGCGAGATCCCCGGCTTTCATCTCGCTGAGTTTGCGCAGCAATTGAATACTTGAAGCGATCGGTTCTCCAGCAAATTGAATGATGATATCTCCTGCCTGGATTCCGGCTTCTGCTGCGGGAGCCATCTTTCTAACGGCCCTTACAAGCGCACCATCCTGGCTGTTCCAGTCCAGTGCGATCCCCATTGTCGCTAGATCTCCTTTGTCGGGATCGAGATGCAATTTGCCCCAGATCTCGCCCATTAGCATGCGATCCCAGTGCTGGCGGTAAGAATCAATGGCCGCGTGCCGATTGGTAGAAAGTGACCCACCAATCGAAGAATGGATTCCAATCACGCGGCCCTCGAGATCGAATAGCGGGCCGCCGCTGTCTCCGCCAATAAGTGTGCAGTCACTGTAGAGGGCACCGTATTGATCGCGATGCCAGATTCTCCCCAGTCTTACGGGAGGCGGTCGATCCGCATTGAATCCTCCCGGATGCCCCATGGCGATGCACCAGGTTCCCATTGGGATCACATCGGATTGGCCTATTGTCGAGTGTGGCCATGGGCCTTCTTCGGTGATTCGAGCAAGTCCTGCATCGATCGTGCGATTTGATCCCAGAGCCATGCCAGTGACCTCCCTGCCATCTGCAAAGGTGATCGTCAGTTCTTTGCCTGTCGCCTCTGTTACGTGAGCTGCGGTGAGGATCAGCCCTTCGGCGGAAATGATGACGCCGCTGCCTGTTCCAGATGCCTGTGAGGATGTGATCGCGACGGTGGAAGTGATGGCGGCCTCGGCAACTGCCTTCACCTTTTCCTGGCGATCGCGAAATGCCTGGATGGAATCCGCGCGGACAAAGGAAGTGGGTAAGGAAATTGCGGCAACAATCGTCCACAGGAATGTCTGCCGTTTTGCTTTGGCTGGCAACGAGTCTGCACTGCTGCGTGCGGGACGGGTGCTGGGCTGGGCGCGCGGATGAATCACAGGGAAAAGATACGCGCATCCTTGCTCAGGCGCAATATTTGCTGGCATTTCCCATGGCGCGACAGGCGCGATGGGCCGGATTCCCAGAGATTTCACTGGCGGTTGATTTTCAGTTCCGCATAAGTGTGGGGGACTGTTTCCCATTTCTTGTATGCCCGTAGACTCTAATTTTATCGAACTTGCCGCTGCGGCGAAGATCAACCTTTCGCTTCGAGTGCTGCGGCGCAGAGAGGATGGGTTCCATGAAATCGAAACGCGGATGGTGCCGATTCCAGGCGTTATTGATAAAGTGCGGTTAGAATGGATGGGGGAAGATTGCGCTGTGGGAACGGTAGAAATTCTCTGCGACGCCCCTGGCGTGCCGACTGACGAGACGAATCTAGCCGTCAAAGCAGTGCGCGAACTGGAGGCAGACTGTGGCGAACCATTCCCAGCTCTTCGCATTAAGTTAGAGAAAAATATCCCGTCTGGTGCGGGTTTGGGCGGTGGAAGTAGTGATGCGGCATCTGTTTTGCTTGCGGTAAATCAGCTGGCCAACCTTGGTTATTCGCAGGATCAACTGGCGACGGTGGCCGCGCGTGTCGGGTCTGATGTGCCTTTCTTCGTCTATGGCTGTGCCTGCGATTGCTCTGGAAGGGGCGAAAAAGTGACTCCACTGGTGGGGGAGACAATTGATCTGCCTCCTGTGTTACTGGTGAAGCCACCATTTGGAGTCGAGACGCCCGGGGCTTATATGCGGTGGCAGGAATCCAGGGAGATTCCCGGTGTCCTGTACTTGCCGCAAGAGTCGGCTGTCGGGGCATTGGTGAACGATCTCGAGCGTCCGGTCTTTGAAAAATTCCCCTTTTTGGCCGATCTGAAGATGTGGCTGCTTGCGCGACCTGAAGTAGCTAATGCGCTGATGTCGGGTTCGGGAGCCACGGTATTTGCACTGCTGAAAGATGGAACGCAATCGGCTTTATTGGAGGCAGATCTACGACAGCAATTTGGCGACGATGTGTGGATAGGACGCTCGTGAATGCGTCATTCCGCATTCGCCGTCAATGCGAGCTAGTGCAGCAGGTTTGGTTCTGGTAGTAGTGAGATTTCCATGGCTGTGTCCTATCAGTTAGTTTCGTCAGCGGACGCATTTTTTGCAGATGCGGAGCGTTTTGACGCCGCCGTGTCTCGTAGCCCTGACGTTCTCGATTTTTGTTCCAGCAGCTACTGGACAAGGGCAGCGCACGAGTCGTTGCATCAACTGGAAAGGAGTAATACGCCAATTCTGGCTGCGCATGACGAGGATGCGCATCACTGGCTGGCATTTGCAAAAGGTAGCAGCTGGTTCTGGGAACCTTTCGAGAATGCCTGGGCATTTTCCTGTCCGTTGATTGGCGAGAATCCTGCAACCGTTGTGGATTTATTGGAAGCGGTGTGCGTCGGAGAATTTGCAGGCGCCGCAGCTTTCCTGATCGGTGGGGTGCAACAGGGCGGAGGACTTCACCGTGTACTACAGGAGCGTCAGAGTTCGTATCGCAGGCTCGTTGAGTTTGAGGGCACGGCATGCATGTCGATTGATCTCAGTGCGGGCGTCGATGCCTACCTGGTGCGTCGATCGCCTAAATTCCGCAAGAGTTTACGGCAATCGCAGCGTCGAGTTCGCGATGCTGGCGTGACAATCGAGCAGGCAACTGGGAATTGGGATGCGATGTTCGATCGGATTCTCAGAATTCAGCAGCGGACGACAAAGTGGCTGCAGGGCGATGACATTTTTCATCACAAGGGATACCTCGATTTTTACGGAGCACTTGCTGGTGCTGCGTTAAACGATGGCCTTCTGCGATTGCTATTTGCGCGCCAGGATGACGAGGATATCGCATTCATTCTTGGCGCGGATTTTCGCGGAACGTACCGTGGCTTGCAGATGTCGTTTGCCGCCACCCACTCAGACTTGGGAATAGGCAACGTTCTTCAGTTCGAGAACTTGGTGAACTGCGCGGTTTCGGGAATCACAGGTTATGACTTGGGAATGTTCGCCCCCTACAAGGAAAGGTGGACGGATCAGCAGCTCCAGTTTCGCAATATTCTGCTGATCCTTTAGATCGGTGGCGCTTCGTAAGAGTGCAGTAAGGAATGCGCGAGGCAGTCTTGCGAGGAATATTAGCAATGGAAAGGGCTAGGCTGAAATGGAAACTCGGTTTTTTCGCGTTTGGGAGTATTTTTAATAATTATCAGATTCAAGTTTGCGATTTTCCAGCAAAGAGTGTATTTTTCCATAGAAATCGTAATTCACGCAACTACTGGAACTCACTCTTTTTATGCAAAGCATTGATACTCAAATAAATGGAAGCCAGCCCGTGAGGGTCATGAGTCTGTTTGGCACTCGGCCAGAGATCATCAAATTTGCGCCGGTAGTGCGGTCGATCGAGGCACATGGAATGAAGGCGATCAACGTTTTCTCAGGCCAGCACACGGATCTGGCCAAGCCGTTGATCGATTTCTTCAATATTCGGATTGATCACAATCTCGCGATCATGAGAGACAGGCAGACGCTCAACGGAATTGTTTCTCGGGTTACTGACGCTCTGGATGAGATCTTGATGTCTGAAAATCCTGACGTCGTCCTGGTGCAAGGTGACACCAGTACTGCTCTGGCAGGGGCACTTGCTGCGTTCAATCGCCAGATCCCAGTTGGCCATATCGAGGCCGGACTTCGCTCAGGGGAAAAAATGAGCCCATTCCCGGAAGAGGTGAATCGCAGGTTGATTTCGAAAATTGCCGATCTCCATTTCGCGGCAACGGATCGCAATGTCACTGCATTGGCGAGTGAATCCGTTCCAATGCGCGGAGTGCACTGCACGGGGAATACGGTGATCGATGCTCTGAGCTACACGATGAAGAACTCGCACATGAGTGACGAGATGCGCGAGTTATTAGCCAAGACCGATGGCATGAAGCGCATCGTGCTGACGACCCATCGACGTGAGAGTTTTGGTGATGTAATGGAAGGCAATCTGCGCGTCCTGCGCGACTATGTCCGTGCTCATTCTGAGGTTTGTCTGATATTTCCTGTGCATCCCAACCCGAACGTGCGTGACGTTGCCCTGCGGGTGTTGGGGGACGAAGAACGCATCCACCTTGTAGAACCTTTTCCCTATGAGCAATTCGTTCTCCTGCTGTCGAATGCCTGGGTATTAGTGTCTGACTCCGGAGGAATTCAGGAAGAAGCGCCGACACTCGGCAAGCCTCTGTTGATTATTCGTGACAACACTGAGCGGCCTGAAGCCGTTGCTTGTGGCGTCGGGAAACTCGTGGGTGAAAGCCCAGTCATGCTGAAAGCAGCGCTCGATGAATTGATGAGTTCTCAAGACTGGTTCGACAAGGTCGCCAATACTGAGAATCCCTTTGGTGATGGAAACGCAGCCCAGCGGATCGCGGGCATTCTAAAACAAGCATACGCAAGTCAGCCCGTCCGCAGCTAAGCGAATAAAAGGAAATCCCCCGGCAAAACCATGATAACTCTGGATACACAGAACCAAGCAGAGCTAAGCCTTGAGGGAGTGGCCAAGCGTCGTCCTTCGGTGTGCATCATTCTGCCTGCTTACAATGAGGAAGCAATCATTGAGGACAATGTTGGAGAAGTGACGGTCTACATGGAGTCGCTGGAACACCTCTACGATTGGCACATTCTAATCGTAAACGATGGTAGCGCTGATTCCACGAGCAAGTTGGCGGATAGATTGGCCCTCCAGCATAAGCGAATCTACGTCACCCATCATACGATCAACAGGGGACTCTGTGAAGCAATGAAGACTGGCTTCGAGAAAAGCAATGCCGACTATGTTGTGACCATGGACATCGACTTGAGTTATTCGGTCGATCATATTGGACGGCTTCTCGAACGGATCGTCACTGCCCAGGCGCAACTGGTTCTCGCGTCTCCCTATGCAGAAGGAGGCAGCGTTGCCAATGTGCCATTTGGTCGCGCAGTCATGAGTCGGGTTGCCAATCGCTTCCTGCGGTTAGTAGCTCCTGATAATATTTCAACATTCACCGGAATGGTGCGTGCCTATGAGGGTCGCTTTCTTAAATCACTCGACTTGAAGTCGCGAGGTATGGATGTAAATCCTGAAGTGGTTTATAAGTCGATGATCCTGCGAGCTAGAATCGAAGAAATTCCGGCGCGTCTTGAGTGGCGGGACACGCCAGTTAGACTTGATGAAGACGTTACACCGACCCAGCAGCCGAATCGATCAAGCAGTATGAAGGTGCCATGGCACACGCTGGCAATTCTCTTCTCTGGATTCGTGTTTCGGCCCTTCATGTTTTTTCTCATTCCTGGTGCCGCCGTCGCCTGTCTCGCTCTCTATGCATCCAGCTTCGTTGTCATTCACAGTTTGACCTATTTTCAGGATCTAGGCCAATACACCTATCTTCTGAACCGAGTATCGCATGCCGTCGAAGCTGCGTATCTCGCACATCCACACACTTTCTTCATCGCAGCGACCGCCACCATTATCAGTATTCAATTGCTGAGCCTTGGATTTCATTCAATGCAGAATAAGCGCTACTTCGAAGAACTTTTCCATCTGGCCACCGGAATCTATCGGAAACAACATAATTAATAATTTTCAAACAAGATAACCAAAATGAAACAGTCAACATTAGAAGCCAACCCAAAAGTGATCAGCCTTCCTTCTGATCAAGATTCAACAGGTAGAACTCTTGGTGATGAGGAAATAGCACTCGTAAGTGATGCGATTCGCAGTGGAACACTTACGAGCACCAAGGGGAAATATGTTAAAAGATTGGAAACCGAATTTGCTGCGCTGCATGGAGTGAAGCACTGTCACGCAGCCGCCTCCGGTAGCGCGGCTCTGCACTGTGCCATTGCAGCTATCGATATGGAGCCAGGTGATGAGATTATCACTACTTCCATTACCGACATGGGAGCACTGACACCAATGATTTTCCAGGGAGCCATTCCTGTCTTTGCTGATGTGGATGCGAAGACCTACAATGTGACAGCAGAGACCATTGCACCACGCATCAGTGATCGCACTAAAGCAATCATGGTGACGCATCTCTTCGGAAACGCCTGTGACATGGATCCAATCATGGAGCTTGCCCGTAAGCACGATATCAAGGTCATCGAAGACTGTGCCCAGGCATTTTTGACCACTTACAAAGGGCGCAAGGTTGGCACGATTGGAGACATCGGTTGTTTCAGCATGCAGCAGGGGAAACATATCACCACGGGTGAAGGTGGACTGGTGATCTCCAATGACGACGAGTTAGCACGTCGAGTTTATCTCTTCGTTAACAAAGCCTGGGGTTACGGAGATCCCAAGCCGGATCACTATTTTGCTGCATTGAACTACCGCTTGACCGAGCTTCAAGGCGCGGTGGCTGTCGCGCAACTGGCCAAGCTTGAGGGCGTCGTTGAAAGTCGCGCAATTCGCGCCGACGAGATGACTCGTCAGTTAATTGGTCTTCCAGGTATCGAAACTCCTGAGATCGCGCCTGATTGCACTCATACTTATTGGAAATACTGCCTCAACATTGATCCTTCAGTGATCGAAGGTGGTGCGGTTGCCCTCGGTGCATTCATTCGCGAACGCGGAATTGCCTGTGCACCACGCTACATTCAGAAGCCTGCCTATTGCTGCCAGGTATTCAGCGAGCAGTGCACCTTTGGCGATAGCCATTGGCCGTTCACGCTGGCACGCCCGGAGGCTGTCGACTACTCCGACGAACTTTTTCAGGGAACGTTGGAGGCGCTCGCCAATGTCCTCGTTCTACCATGGAATGAGAAATACGAATCCCATCACGTCGATTTCATTGCCGAAGCGCTTCGCGAAGGAGCCGAGCACTTGGCCAGAAAATAAGAGATCGATCAGGAAACACTTACTAAAGGAAACACGAATCATGAAACTATCAAAGCCAGTCAAAATCGGACTCGTTGGAACCGGTGGAATTGCCCAATCCTATCGCGAGGCATTCTTGCGGGTCGGCGCAGCAGAACTGATCGCAGTCGCCGATGCTGATCCCAGCCGAGTAAAGACAGCCCCCGAGGTATGGGGATGTCCCGGATATGCCTCAGCAGAGGAAATGTTCGATGCCAACAAGGAGTTGGAGGCAATCATCATCTGCACGCCTCCCAATACGCATGAATCAATCTCCTGTGCCGCACTTGATAGAGGGATTCACGTGCTCTGCGAAAAACCACTTAGCACCACTTCAGCAAGCGCCGAGCGGATGAGGGATGCTGCTGAGAAGGCCGGAAAGATACTCACGATGGCATCGAAGTTTCGATATGTTTGCGACGTGGTCGCTGCGAAGGAACTCGTCTCTTACGGTAAGATTGGTGATATCATTTTGTTTGAGAATGCGTTTACCTCATTTGTAGATATGAGTGGCCGCTGGAATGCTGATCCAGCAATAAGTGGTGGCGGAGTCTTGATTGACAATGGCACGCATTCGCTTGACATAGCCCGCTATTTTCTCGGGCCGATCAAGGAATTGCGCGTGATTGAAGGCCGCCGTTGTCAGGGGCTGGATGTCGAAGAAACCGTGAATATCTTCATCAAAAGTGAAGAAGGTGTTCTGGGCAATATTGATCTTTCATGGACGATTCAGAAACCACTTGAGAATTACGTCCAAATCCACGGTAGCAAAGGCACTCTCTGTATTGGTTGGAAGGACTCAAAATACCGCATCGGTAATGGTGAGTGGATCTCGTTCGGTAAGGGCTACGATAAAGTGCGGGCATTCATGAACCAGATCAGCAATTTCTCGAAAGCAATTCGCGGTGAGGGCAAGTTGAGAGTGACTGCGCAAGATGGCGTCGCCTCTGTGCGTGCCGTTGAAGCTGCTTATAAGGCGCTTCAGGATGAGCCATGGACGAAAGTGCGCCGTTCCAAAGTAAGCCAGGCTGACAAACAGGCGCTGGTCAGCAATGGCAAAAAGTAATTATTCGAGAGATATAAAAGCATTACCCGTAGAGTCATGAAACAAGTTCGTATCCATCCAACTGCAATTGTGGAATCAGGTGTCGTCATTGGTCCCGGTTCCTCGGTCTGGGACAATGTTCATCTCAGGCATTCAACCGTGATCGGTGATGAGTGCATCATAGGCGAGAAAACCTATGTCGCCTATGGCGTGTCCATCGGCAGCCGAGTGAAGATCAATGCCATGGTCTACGTGTGCAATGCGGTTACGATTGAAGATGGTGTAATGATCAGTGCCGGCACTATCTTTACCAATGATCGATTTCCCAGGGCTACGACTTCTGATCTTAAGCAATTGCGCAGCTCAGACCCAGACGAACACACGTTGCCGACTCTTGTGAAAGAGGGTGCGACGATTGGGGCAGGGTGTACGATTGGAAATGATCTCACCATCGGGAGATTTGCGATGGTAGGAATGGGAGCACTGGTGACAAGGAGCATTCCCGATTTTCATCTTGCAGTGGGGAATCCCGCCAGATCTGTGGGTGTCGTCTGCCGTTGCGGCCAGTTGATTCACCGTTTCGATGGAAATCAGTCAGCAGCAGTGACCCTTCGCTGCGACTGCGGTCTAAATTACCAATTAAAGGGGGAGTCAGTCACCGAGTTGAGTGTGCCTGAGATGAATCTCAAGGCAAGCGCATAGTAGAAAGGAACGGCAGCATGAATCATCAAGTATCACAGGAGAAAAGTTGGGCCGTCATTGGCGGTGGAATTCTAGGAATGACTCTGGCCTTGCGCCTGCGGCAGCAGGGGAAGGCGGTCACTCTCTACGAAGCCGCTGAAGAAATCGGAGGTCTGGCCAGTGCGTGGAAAATCGGCGATGCCGTTTGGGATCGTTACTACCACGTGACATTGATGTCGGATCTTCAATTACGCAATATCCTCAGTGATCTGCAACTTGAGGATGACATGGAATGGGTGGAAACTCGCACCGGTTTCTATACCGATGGGAAATTGCTCTCAATGTCGAACTCGATTGAGTTCCTCAAATTCCCACCGCTGAACTTAGTCGAGAAAGTGCGGCTGGGGGCAACGATCTTTTATGCCTCCAAGTTGAAGAACTGGAAAAAGCTGGAATCGATTGGTGTTTGCGAATGGCTTACGAAATTGTCAGGAAAGTCGGTATTTGAAAAAATCTGGAAGCCATTGCTTCGAGCGAAGCTTGGTGAAAACTACCAGCACGCATCTGCTGCTTTCATTTGGTCGATCATTGCCAGGATGTATGCAGCACGGAGAAGTGGCCTTAAGAAGGAAATGTTTGGCTATCTCCCTGGTGGGTATAGACGATTTCTGCAAGCATTTGAGCAGCGCTTGCTCGATGCGGGAGTGACGATTCGAAAAGGAATTCGGGTGCATCATGCGGAGCGTAATGGCAGCTGTGTCAAAGTGGATTCGTCGGATGGTTTTGAACGTGATTTCGATCATGTGGTCTTCACGACGCCAGCGCCAACCATCTCTAAGGCATGCCCAGCTCTTCAAACTCGCGAACACGGTTTGCTTAACGGGATTCGCTATCAGGGAATTGTTTGTCCTTCGCTGCTATTGAAGAAGCCGCTGGCCGGTTACTATGTCACGAATATCACTGATAAAGTGCCCTTCACCGCGATCATTGATATGACGGCCCTGATCAAGTCAGAGGAAGTGAACGGCCACTACCTGGTGTATCTTCCCAAGTATGTGGATGCCACGGATGAAGCTGCATTTGCCAGGAGCGATGAGGACTTGAAGCAGGAATTCTGGCCCGCGCTTAAACGAATTCATCCGCACCTTACAGATGATGATCTGGTCGCGTTTCAGGTTGCAAAGGCGCGCAATGTCCTGGCCCTTTCGACACTGAACTACTCGGAGAGCCTGCCTCCTGTGAATACTAGTATCGCTGGTGTGCACATCGTGAACTCTGCCATGATCTGCAATGGCACGCTCAATGTGAACGAAACGATTCAACTTGCGGAGAATGCGGCCATCGATTTCGAGAAGATCGATGATAAAATACCTGCGCCTGCCGAGCAGCCACAGTGTGCAGAGGTGCGCTAACTAATTTTAACTACTTACAACCAGGTCAAATGTCGGAACGATCATCAAAGGAAAAGCCGCTGGCGAGTCTATCACTGGATCTAGATAACCAGTGGTCTTATATGAAGACCCACGGAGATGCCGGTTGGGAGCAATTTCCAACCTATCTCGATACCGTGATTCCACGATTTATCGAAGTTCTCGATGAGTTGGACACGAAGATGACAGTCTTCGTCGTCGGGCAGGATGCTGCGTTGGAAAAGAATCATGCGGCGTTGCGGTTGATCCCAGATGCCGGGCACGAAGTCGGGAATCATTCGTTTCATCATGAGCCGTGGCTTCACCTGTATTCACCAGAAGAGATCGAGAATGAAGTCGCTCGCGCAGAAGACGCGATTCATTCTGCGACCGGACAACGTCCAGTCGGATGGCGCGGTCCAGGATTCAGCTTCTCTAAGAGTCTGTTGAATGTGCTGGCGGGAAGGGGATATTGTTATGATGGTTCCACATTCCCTACCTATTTGGGCCCCTTGGCGCGTGCTTACTATTTTCTGAAGTCAGATCTTCCCAAGGAAGAATTGAAGAAGCGAAGCCAGTTGTTCGGCAAATTCGCCGAAGGTTTTCGTTCCCTTCGCCCGTATTTCTGGAAAACGAAGAAGGGAGAATTGCTGGAAATTCCGGTGACAACATTCCCCGTTTTTAAGGTGCCGATGCACGCGAGTTATATCCTCTACTTTGCCACTTACTCGAAGCTTCTCGCAAAGCTCTATTTTAAGTGTGCGATGCTGGCGTGTCGTGCCTTTAGGATTCAGCCGTCACTGCTATTGCATCCGCTGGACTTTCTGGGGGGCGATGACATTTCTGAGCTGGCATTCTTTCCTGCGATGCAGGTTCCAGGGCAGGAGAAAATGAAGTTCATGCGCTGGCTATTAAAGACATATACCGATCACTTTGAAGTCGTGCCAATGCGTGAGCACGCGGAACGTTGTCGCGATGACATTCGAGAAAGACGGGAAGTGCCGAACATCGGCGACAAGTCGCTGCAGCACGCCGAAAGCGTTTGAGCGAAGTAGCTTGCTAATCGCTGGCCAGGACGCGCTTGAGAACGGTAAGGAACCGTTCAGCCGCAGCGCCTCCTGTTTCAAGGACTTCCTCGTGACTGAGCGGGTCAGGCGAAATGCCTGCAGCCCAGTTGGTCAGGCACGAAAATCCCGCGACACGCAGTCCAAGCGCCCGTGCCTGAATCGCTTCGAGCACGGTCGACATTCCAACGGCGTCGGCACCGAGTTTCCCTAACATTCGCACCTCTGCCGGTGTCTCATATTGTGGGCCGAGCAGCCCAGCATAGACCCCCGCAAAAATCCTCGTACCGCACGCGTCTGCTGCATCCATGAATTCCTGTCGAAGTTTGGAATCGTATACGTGAGTCATATCGACGAAATTGGCACCACCGACAAGTGGGCTAGTACCAGTGAGATTCAAATGATCGGTCAGGGCCATCCACTCGCCGGGGCGCATTTGCGGATTCAGGACGCCTGCTGCATTGGTCAGGATGAGTGTTTCGATCCCAGTGGCTGCCATCAGCCTGATGCCGCTGGTGACTTCGTGGGCCGATTTTCCTTCGTACAGGTGAACACGGCCCTGCGCCACAATGAGGCGTCGATCGGCCATTGATCCCAGAAGGAATCGCCCTTCATGCCCTGGGACTGTCGATTGAGGCAGTCCTTCGATCTTGCAGAAGGGGATTACGTGGGCGACATCGAGAGAGTCAGCAAAGCTTCCGAGGCCGGATCCCAGCACCAGTCCAATTTCCGGCGCGTAGTCCTCAAATTGAGCAGGAAGCATTGGAGTGACTGGGGCAACTGCGGCGTCTGCGGGGCATCTAGCCATCTATCGATTGAGCCCCTTGCCTTTATCCAGTGTAACCTGATTTTCCAGGGATTCTGCCGCGCCTAGTTTTCCAGGAGTCAGTTTGCTCTCAGTTTTTCGAGTAAGGGTGGGGTCCGCCGCGCGCTGGAATTTTTCTATGCGTGCAAGCTTCTTGGCTTTCATGCGCTCTTTGGCAGCTTTGAGCGAAGCGGCGCGTTCTGCTTGCAATTGCGCTTCCATAGCCCATGTCCACAGGGGAGTTTTCTCTGTAGTCTGGCCTTGGCGTGCGGCTGATTTACTACGAAGGCGACTCATTTCTCGTTGGTAGACGAAAGCTGATCGTTGCACCCAATTGCCATCCGCTCTGCCCAAACCCTGCTCCAGCATTTCCAGTTCGTTGTGGAATCTCGCAATCCATGGCGCGAGGAGAGGCGCGGCATACTTGAAGCGTTTGCCTGCCGCCTGGTATTCAGTGATGCGTTTTCGCAGGCGATCAATGTCAGCATCAGTCAGAAGTTCTTCGTTCGCGGGCGGGTAAATAATATGATAGGCGATCTGGCCTCTTTGGACGGACAGGTAGCGGCTTCCCATGGTGGTCATATTCGCTACTAATGGGAACATTTTAATGTTTGCGTATTCGACACATGGGGCGAAGTCATCTGCCTGTTTGTGCAGCTTGTAAACCACCAGTCCTTTTGGGGGAATAACTGGCAGCGTTGCGCTGACTTTTTGTTTTACTTGCGCATGTAATCCCTGCGCACTGAGAAGTGTCACGATCATCGTGATACAGGGGAGCCATCGTCGATTTTGCATGCATGTCATCACAGTCAAAGTTACAGCGGCGGAGCGGGAATCACAATGGCAGTTGCAAGTAAAATGTCCTATCTATCGGATCTGGCCTGTTCCGCGAACCAGGTATTTGTAGGAAGTTAACTCCTTTAGTGCCATGGGGCCACGGGCGTGCAGCTTGTCCGTGCTAATGCCGATCTCTGCGCCGAAACCAAATTCTTCGCCATCGCTGAACCGTGTTGAAACATTCCAGAACACAGTTGCCGAATCGATCTCAGTGAGGAATTTTTCAGCACGGGACGCATCGTCTGTCACGATGCAATCACTGTGGTGAGAACCGTAGGCGTTTACGTGCGCGATGGCGTCGTCGATCGAATCGACAGTTTTTACAGCCAGAATCAGATCAAGGTATTCAGCGCTCCAGTCTTCTTCAGTAGCAGGGAGCACGCTCTCGCCGAGAGCGGCGATGGCTCTTTCATCGCCACGCAGTTCGACTCCGGCATCCAGCAGGGCTTTGCCTGCATCGGCGTAGAATTCAGTGGCGACATCACGGTGCACTAACAATGTCTCAAGAGCATTGCAAACACTGGGTTTGTGAGTCTTAGCATTAACTGTGATTGCCTTCGCCATGGTCAGGTCAGCGGCTTTATCGATGTAAGTATGGCAAATACCGTCGTAGTGTTTAATGACGGGCATCCTTGCGAGCGACACCACTGTCTCGATCAAATTTTTACCACCGCGCGGCACGATCAGATCGAGGTATTGATCCATCTGCGCCATATGCTTGACACTCTCACGATCGGTGAAGGGAATCAGCTGAATACTGTGCTCAGGCAATCCTGCGCGCATTCCTCCTTCTTGAAGTGCCGCTGCAATCGCCGTATTCGAATGAATGGCCTCGGAACCGCCGCGCAAGATCGTGGCATTGCTTGTTTTAAAGCAGAGTACCGCAGCATCGCTGGTGACGTTCGGGCGAGATTCGTAAATGATGCCGATCACGCCAATGGGGACGCGTTTCTTTTGAATGCGCATTCCATTTGGCCGATCCCATTCTTCGAGAATTTCGCCTACAGGGTCGGGCAGCGCCACCACCTGACGAATGCCATCGGCAATGGCCGCGACTCGCTGTGGATCCAGCCGAAGGCGATCGAGCATCGCTGCGCTGAGCCCGCGTTTTTCCGCGGCGTCCAGATCTTTCGCGTTGGCCTCAAGAATCGTTGCCTCGCGTGCCACCAGTGCGTCAGCCATCGCCGAAAGCGCACGATTCTTTTCGTCCGCCGTGAGCAGCGCCAGCTTGCGTGATGCAGCAAGTGCCTGTTTGCCCAGTTGGTGCACCTGTTCTTGAATCGTCATACTCATCTCTCTACCAGTGAGCGAGGCTCGATGCGCTGTCAATCCCCACAGATCAGTGGATCAGGTGGATCATCACTCTTCCGAGTCCTGATCTGCTTCTTCGAATTCTTTGACGATGGCCCTGGCCTGATCTGCCAGCGAATCTTCTACCTGCACGCGCACTCCGGATGTTGTGAAGTGAGGCAGCAGGCCCGCTGAGATCGAGTTCGGAATGAAAGCTTCGATTCCACGCGATGCCAGCAGCATGCGGATCCGTTCGGCACCCATCAGGTCAAAGCAATTGGCGATCGTCGTCAATGCAGTGAATGATCAGAGTTGATCCATCTCCTTCATGCCGCGCGGTGGGCCAAGAATTTCGGCAGCCACAATCGCCTGCCTTGCAGCGTCTTTTGACAGGAGCAGATGGGTCAGCTTGGTCGCGGCCGCCTGGCGATTGCGATTACGATTGGCGATCGATTTCTCGCCTCGGCGTTCCAGGCGATCTAACGCATCACGCTCCTCTCGCGTAAGAACTGGTGCCTGCACTCTCTGCCGGGAAGGGACTCCTGGAATTGGTGGTGGCTTGCGTTCGGATGGTGGTGGCGTCCCCCGTTGTTCCTGCTGCGGCTTCACTGGAACTCCCGCCGCTTCGAACAATTCGGTCAGGACGTCCTGAAATGGAGACGCAGGAGCAGTTTGCGGCTGCTGTGGCTCTCTTTGAATTGGTGGGGGCGTCTGCTGCCGCGCTGGTGGAATACTCCGCTGCGTTGTCTGGGTTCTTTGCTCACGGAGTTCCCGGCGATCTTCTCGCGCTGCCTTCTCAGCCTGTTTCTCCTTCATCATATCGACCACCTTGTTGATGAACAAGATGAAAACCGTGATGACGATGAAAAGCGCCTGTGGGTTTTGAAGGTATTCCATGGAAGGTGAGAGGTGAGAGGTGGGAAGTGGGAGCCGATCTTCCGAAATAGGGCCTTAACTGCTCTCTTCGTTCGGCTGATCTGCACTGGCAATGTTCTTACGCATATCTGTGTCTGCGGTGATGTTGTGATAGCGAGCGTAGTCCATGACGCCCAGGTTTCCGTTGCGAAAGGCCTCGGCCATTGCTATCGGTATTTGGGCTTCTGCCTCGACCACTTTGGCGCGCATTTCTTGAGTCTTTGCGGACATCTCCTGCTCGAGTGCAACAGCAGCCGCACGGCGAACTTCAGCCTTGGCCTGGGCGATCTTTTTGTCCGCTTCGGCCTGCTCTTCCTGCAGCTTGGCACCCACGTTGTCGCCAACATCGATGTCGGCAATGTCGATGGAAAGAATCTCAAATGCCGTGCCTGAGTCGAGGCCTTTCTGCAGGACGACGCGCGAGATGTTGTCCGGATTCTCCAGCACTGTCTTGTAGGATTTCGCTGATCCGATGGAAGTCACAATGCCTTCACCCACACGGGCGATGATCGTTTCCTCAGTGGCACCACCTACGAAACGGTCAAGATTCGTGCGCACTGTCACACGAGCACGGGCGCGAACTTGAATGCCGTCTCCAGCCACCGCGTCGATCTTATCTTTGCCCGCAGCCTGCATGCCCGGGCAATCAATGACGCGTGGATTAATGGATGTCCGCACAGCTTCAAGTACCGTTTTGCCGGTTCCCTTTACCGCAAGGTCGATGGCGCAGGCGCGGTCAAAATCAAGTGGGATCTTGGCCTTAGATGCTGCGATCAGCGAAAGAACGACCTGCCCTACGTCACCTCCGGACAGGTAGTGTGCTTCGAGCTCATCTGTAGTGACGCTCAGGCCGGCCTTCATTGCAGTAATGCGGCTATCGACCATGAGCGCATTGGGAACCCCACGTAGAAACATGGCAATCAAGTTGCTCCAGGAAACGGGCGCTCCAGCGACTTTTGCTCTCAGCCAGATGCCGAAAAACTTGAGGATGATCACACCTATAATGAGTGCGAGCAGGAGGAGGACACCGCCAATGATCCAAAGAATAATACTAGGAATGAAGTCAAGCATGAGAAATTTGAATGCTGAGGGTTAACTTATGAGGTAGTAACGCACCGCGACTCTAAGTGGATCGAGGAATCGTTGAAATTGTCGTTAAAGGAATGGTCACTATGACTGCGTTCGCGGTCAAGGGGAATCGGACGAGATACGCTGTCAGGATTCGGCGTTTGTGCCATTTGATAATGTCGCGGCGTCTACCTGCTCGGTCACGGTCAAGCTGCAGCCGTCTCTGCCGATCACCCTGATGGCGGTGCCCTGGGTGACGAATCCCACTGGTGAATGCGCTTCGTAGCGTGTTCCCTCGATCAGGACAGTGCCGGAGGGACGGAGGTCAGACTTGGCGATACCAGTCTTTCCAGTCAAATCCTCGGGCGCTTTTTCCTGCGTGCCGCCACCCACTGTCTCGTTGAGGATCAGGTGGCGGCCGATAATCGTTTTGTGGAAATATCGCATCCAGGAAACAAAGATTCCGATCGACAGGACGAAAATTCCCGCAGCCAAGGTGACTTGGACGCCTGGGCCGTAGTCCTGCATTTCGGAATTCGTGAAAGTTAAGACAAGTGAGGCAATGATCAAACCTCCGCCGATGATGCCTATTACCGCACCTGGGAGCACGACCTCCAGGCACAGCATGATAATTCCGAAGACGGCGAGAATGATGATCGAGGCAAGCATAGTGAATAGGGGAGGAGGCGTTGGTGAATTCTACTCCGTGAGGTTCCCGTGTCGAGAGATTCAGTCTTTCATGAGATGCATGCAGGCTGCGCTGGAGGAAACGAATGTACCATCGCCTTCGCGGGAAGTCCTGACCGCGTTTTTTGCCCAGACCGCTGACTTCATGCGCAATCAGCCAGAGTGAAATTGGCTGAAAATTCGGCGCTGATTTGCGCTGTTCAAATCCCCTGAGTGACCTTAGAGGTAGTTTCTACACGAGAATCGTCCATGAAATACGCCGAACTGGAGAAAATCTACCACCAGCCGTTCTTCGACCTGCTCAAGCAGTCACGAAACGTTCACGAAACCTATTGGCCTGAGGATGAGGTGCAACTTTGCACACTACTGAGCATCAAGACCGGTGGCTGCAGCGAAGACTGTTCCTATTGCTCGCAGAGTGCACGCCACGACAGCGGACTGGAGACAGAACGCCTCATGAGTTGCGATGCCGTCATGGAACGCGCTCGCGCGGCCAGCGAAAACGGATCAACACGCTTTTGCATGGGGGCTGCCTGGAAAGGAGTGCGCGCAGGCACCAAACGCTTCGATGAAGTCCTCGGCATTGTCCGCGATGTCAGCTCACTGGGAATGGAAGTGTGCGTGACACTCGGGGAACTCGGGCCGGACGAGGCCGTCGCCCTCAAGGAAGCAGGTGTCACTGCCTACAATCACAATATTGATACCTCGCCCGAGCATTATCCTAACATTGTGACGACGCACACGTTTCAAGATCGCCTGAACACGATTCGCAATGTGCAGGACGCCGGGATGTCGGTGTGCTGTGGTGGAATCGTCGGGCTGGGTGAAGATGTGCCCGATCGGTTGAAAATGCTCGAAGTCCTCAGCGAATTCAATCCGCATCCGGAGAGCGTGCCCATTAATTCACTGATGCCAATGCCGGGGACGCCGCTGGCAGACTCAGCGCCGGTGGACGTTTTTGATGTCGTGCGCCTGATCGCTACTGTTCGCATCGCCATTCCGAAGGCAAAGGTAAGGCTTTCCGCTGGCCGGAAATCGCTCAGCGACGAAGGACAGGCTCTCTGTTTCTTCGCCGGAGCCAACTCGATTTTCTATGGAGACAAATTGCTCACTGGCAGTAATCCCAGTGTGCAGCGTGACCTGGCATTGATGGAGAAGCTTGGCCTGGTGCCGCAGCAACCGGATCGCTCGCTTCAGGCACCCGACGCGGATGCCGGGCGCGACCGCATGCCAAAGACATGTGCCACATTGAAGCCATAGATTAAGATTGCCATGCAGACGACGGCCATCACTCCAGAAATTCTCGCCCAATCGGTGGTCGCCGTGCCGCCGTTGTGCCGTGATACTTCGCTGCGCATCGATGCGGCAGAGAACGCTAAGCTGATCAAGCACATTGAGACCGGTGGTGTCACCACCTTGCTTTATGGCGGCAACGCGAATCTCTATCATATCGCGGTTTCAGAGTATGCGGAATTGCTGGACGTGCTCGAAGCCCATGCGGCTGCAGAAACATTGATCGTACCGTCGGTCGGGCCCTCGTATGGAAATATCATCGACCAGGCTGCGATCCTGAAGGGCAGAGATTTTCCAACGGCAATGA